>CAYLZH010000117.1:0-6792 GCA_964388245.1 uncultured Bacteroidales bacterium | reverse complement strand
GGCTTATTTTGTTAATTCTTTAATAAAAAATAATGGGGATTACTCGGATACATATAATATTTTCGATGGAATAGGATCGGGATCAATTGTTAAGATGGATAACTCAGTATTTAAAGGAAATCGGGCACATTACGATCTATTTAGGGTTTCAGATCTTTACTTAAAAAATTCTCAATTTCAAAGTTCTCATGCACATGGAAATTTTATCATTTCCGGGAGCTCAATTATTCAGGATTGTAGAATATCAGGCTGCAGTGCTTTTGAGTGGGGGCATTTTATCAATTCTGGTTATTTGGAGTTGACCAATTCGCAGGTCACGAACAATGGTGTTTCGTGGAGTGCTAAACTGTTATATAAAAATGGAGGCAATGCATTTATTGTAAATTCAACTATATCAAACAATCATTGCGGTAGTGGAGAGTTGAAAGATATCATCCATATCAAAAACGGGAATCTGCATTGTATTAATTCAATAATTTCTGACAACTCAGTAGATATTTTTACAGGAGGAGATATCGACATTGATATATATGCTGAAAATTCAACAATATATTCAGAAAATAGTTTAATTGAAGAAATTGTTTTGGAAAATAGTAGTTTGGTTAAAGATTCGAATACATTAGTAAATCTCGAACCAGAATTTGTCACTCCAGGTAGTAATTACGGTTTAAAACCTATTTCGCCATGCATAAACGCAGGAACAATCGAATATATTTTTAATGGTGATACCATCCTTTCAATGGATTCTTTAGACTATTATGGTATAGCTCCTGATATGGGGTGCCAAGAATATTATTTTAATCCGGTTTCTGATTTTGATGTTGGAATTGTAGCAATCAATACGAAATTACCATATGAGAACTCCTGTCTGGAACCTGACTCACTTGTTTTTACTATATATAATTACGGTGTCTTGCCTGCCTCTGATTTTCCAGTTAAATACATGTTAGATATCCCCAACCTGTATATGACAAGTTTTAACGATACCGTAGAACCTAATAGCTTGCAAACTATAAAAGTAGGCCTACCGACTCAGATTATAGATTTTCATAACTATCAGGTTATTGCATGGACGAGTTTACTTACCGATTCAGTTTATCAAAATGATGCCCTGGAAGGCTCCTATTACCATTCAGGTAATATATTCTATTTACCATATTCTGTTAATTTTAATGGTGGCAATAAAGGTTGGTTATCAGGAGGTCACAATAATTCATGGTATCTTGCTAATAGTACAAGTCTTTCGATACAAGGCAATACCTTTTATTGGACAAAGTGTTGGACAAATACAACATTATATTTTCCTGATCAGTTTCAACAATCATATATTATTAGTCCTTGTTTTGATTTTTCGAATTATCAATTTCCAGTACTTACATTTGATATGATAAGCAAAAGTGGATCGGGAGAGCTGGCCTTACAGTATTCAATTAACAATGGATATACCTGGAATCATTTAGGGGCATTAGGTGATTCAACATGGTATAATTATCAGGGTAGTTTGATTGATACTTTTGGTTCTACTAATGGTTCTTGGTATTCTTTGCAGACGGTAGATGTTTTGGAACCCACACGTTCACTATTCCATCTTGCAGGTGAACCTTGTGTCAGGCTTAGGTTCATATATGCATATGAATTATTTAGTGGGGATGGATCGGATAAGTTTGTCATAGATAATATTTATATATACGAACATTCACAAATACAAGATATATGTATTCCATCCGGTTGGAGCATGATATCCTCTTATCGAATACCATCTAATCCAGACCTTGATGTAATGCTCGATGACATTATGATAAATCTGATTATTTTAAAAGATGAAGATGGAGCAGTTTATTGGCCTGAATTTTCGCTCAATACCACTGGAAATTGGGATGTATTTAAAGCATATCAAATTAAAATGGCCTCGAATGACCTACTCAAAATTCCAGGATTGGTAGTCACTCCTGAAACAGCACCGGTTTTCCTGAGGCAGGGTTGGGGCTTTCTACCATACCTGAGAATGAATTCTGCGGAAATTGAATCTGCATTAGACTCAATTAATGCTAATATGGTATTGGTAAAGGATGATGATGGAAATGCTTATTGGCCACAGTATGGAACAAATGCAATTCAGTATATGCAACCTGGTGAGGGCTATTGGATTAGAATGCAGAATGCTGATACTTTGTATTACCAACCAAATAATTAGAATGTCGGAAATAGGTAATACAGTCCACTAAATCATCCGAAGAATCCGGTTGTCGCTTTTGATTTTTATGCCATAAAACCATTTACACAGAGGAAGCATTATCGGAAGCATGATTGCCACACCAATTAATGATGCCAATACTTCGCCTTCGCGGTAAAATAAGCCCATTCGTTTTGAAATAACACCCATTATCGCAATATGCATTAAATAAAAGAAAAGTGCCACTTTCCCGGGTATTGTAAAAACATTCAGGAGTCGTGGAGCATATTTCCCAATGGCAATAAATAGGGCAACGCCTAAAACTACAAGCGCAAAAAACCACAGACTGAAAAAGAGACTTGGCGGGTACTTTTGATCGAAGAAAAAGGAAACCGTGCCAAAGTCTGAATACAGAAAGATATTCCCGTATCCACGTCCTGCCCTGATAATAAGAGCAATAACAATTGCTACTCCTGCAACAAGCAAACTCATTCCAATTTTCTTTTTGTAAGATTGCCATTCCCTGAGCCAGCCAACTGCCATAACCGATCCTAAAATTGCCATAGCAAACCAGGGCAAAACCGGGTATTTGTTAAATCTTCCCGAATCAATGAAAGTCTGTATCAGTGCTTCCTGCCAAACGATATCAGGATTATAATTTATCTTAATCAGGAATGGATGAATTATTAATATTAAAAGAGCTATTGTTAGCTGCACTTGCCACTTTAAATGAACGATAAATGACAGAAGTATCATTGAAATTCCTATGCTTGCGATAATACCCAGGTGCCATGGATTGAAGGTCCGGAACCCTCCCCACGATGAATTTACCCAGGTTATCTGTAGAAGTACCAGGAAGGCACCGCGTTGAATAATCTGCCATTGGATTTGCCTCTTGTCAATGCCTCTTGCGATGTTTCGCTGATACGACCACCAGATCATAGCACCTGCCATCATTAGAAATCCCGGGGCACAAAGATATCCAACATAACGCAAAGCAACCTGACCCCAGCTTGCAAATAACGGATCGAAAGGATCGAGATAAAGCCATATGGAATTAAAATAGTACGAACAATGATCGACAAGCATCAGGATAATTATCAAACCACGGAATTGATCGATATATTGAAACCTTGGTGCTGGTTTTGTTTCTCCTTTGCTGGCTATTTCTGGTCGATCATTCATTATACTTTAATCTGGTCTGGCGATGATAATTAATCCCTCCTTTTCATCGGCAATATAAATGTATTTTTCGTCGATATCTAATCCCAGGGCATATTCAGTATCTACAGAACCAACAAGCATAGGATTGGTAACATCGTTCACATCAATTACCTGCAACCCATAAGTTTCGGCAGTCATATAAATTTTTTCATCGCGAAGCAATATTTCTTTGGCATACCCTCCGGTATCGTAGCTTCCTACTATGTGTACATTTGATGTATCGGAATAATCTATAATCTGTAAACCGGATGTACCACAGGCCAGATATGCAAATTGCTGGTTGTTTGATACTACCACATCTTCGGCATAGCCATCTGTGTCGCACCAGCCAAGTAATTCACCTATGAATGGATTTGGAATAGAATCGTTCTGGTAATCAGAGATATCATAAATTGACAGGCCCATTTCGCCACATGCAATCAGAAGCATTGAACTATCAGGGGAAGTAGTTAGCCCCCTGGCATAGCCTGCAGTTTTTAATGCCCCTTGCACGTCGGGGTAGATCGCAAAACTGATGTTGGCAACCTGAACACCTTGTTCACTTATCGAGGTAAAAAGATAGTCGCCATATACATGAAAGTCTTTGGATGGTTTTATGCTAAGGTTCGGGCTGCTTACCATTGGTTGATAAGGATTTCCAACATTCAATGCAGTTACTCCAAACGATCCGGTGGCAACAAATACTGCACTGTCTTTCATGCTGATTTTTGTTGAATACCCGCGAATTACTTCGCTCAGCTCCGATATCATTTGCGGAAATTCAGGATCGCCAACATTTACTATCATTAAACCTCCTTCGCCCTGGGTTATATAGCAAAGGCTGTCTTTTATCAATAGGTCCTGTGCATATCCCGAGGGTTGAAACCTGCTGACTACAGAATAACCACCATAGGTTCCTTCGCGGTTAATAGATTCCGGATCCTGAGGTTTTCCACAACTAATCATTAAGGTAAATATTAGGCAAATTCCTGATAAAATTTTGTAAGATTTTAAGGTTCTCATTGTTTATGTTTCTTATTTTGATTTCAATTAAGCAATTGTTGAAGGTTTTTCATGTTATATTCTGAAACTATATTGAAGTTTTATTCCAACCTGATTTTGATTATAACTTTTTTCGTTCGACAGATAAGTGTTATTTTCTTCGGCATTTGTGTGCGAATTCCGATTGAACCAATAATAGAATGCTGAAAGTTTAAGCTTTTTATTGACTTTGAATCCGTAGGTAAAATACAGCCGGATATTCTCATCGACACGTCCAGCATGGATCGGATCATTTTCAAGATAATGGTGCGATGAATAATACCTGTTTTGTATCCTGCACTCAGCGTTCAAACTATTATACTTTTTATATAGTCGGGGCAATTGCCAGTTTAAAACTATCTGGAACCTGTCTTCAACGTGATTGGCGTCAGAATCATCTGAGGTCTCAAGAGTTTCGCCAGGTTCATCGTAGCCTTTGGCAATGGAATTAGTAAACTGATAACCGATATCGAGCTTTATTTTTTTCGTTATTGGCTGGTATATCTTAATCGCATAGACTAAATTATTGCAATCGTATTCAGTAAAATGCTGGTTATGATAATATTTCGAAAGTGTAAACGAAAGCCTGATCCTCGTTTTCTTCAGGAAAGTATTCTGAATCCAGAATCCAAAATTGTCTTTAGTAAAACTGAACCGTTGAAACGTAACAGGTTGATAACCATAAACAGCTACCCAGTCGTCATCGCGGTAGTGGTTTATATAGAAATCGGGAATGTGGCTGTAAAAGAACTTGAAACTTAGTTTTTTATTAAGGTATTGCCGGAATCCAACCGTAAAATAATTCCACGATTTAATATCATTAATCGAATATTGTTTGCGGCTGAAGTCGGCATTAATTGTTGATTTTTTCTTTCCAAAAATCTTCATTGTCGATGAAAAACCTAATGCCGGATTAATAACAATATCGTCGCGCGACTTTATGTGAAAGCGGCCTTCATCCTCCCGGTTAACAAACCGGTCGATATATTTATCTGAATACTTTAAAATATTATCATCGTAATTTGTTGCCAGGCTTATCTCAATATTTATTTTAGGACGTTTCTTTTTTTTCTTCTTTTGGGCAAATCCCTGACTTGAAAATAGAATCAGAATAATCAGAGAATAAAAATACAGGGTTCTGTTATCTAAAAGCTTATATCGTTTCATACAGTGCTTGAGTTGTATTTAAATAGTTGCTAAATCTGTTAATCAACAATTTTAATATCTTTCTTTGGAATCAGGAACCGGCCAAGAATGGTATTTTTATCCTTGTCGAGTGGGACAATTTGATATATATGCCGTCCCCTTGGGACATTTATGACAAACTCGCAGGCTTTACCTGGGATTAATTCATTATCGTCCTTGTAAACAGCTATCTCCGATCGCCGGCTGCTTAGCTGATAGGTGTTTAATACCTTTCCGTTTTCTGATACCTGAACACGATAGTGTATTCTTCCCTTCATCTGAAAATGATTTTCAATCCGGGTTAAAAGGCGTAGTTCGGTTGGGCCGTTTATTTCTACCTTTAAAGGATTCTCTAATGAAAAACGATAATATCCGATGGTTGATTCTCTCGAAATCAGATCAACCGGTTCCGATGGTTGAAGTGGAGAATATCCAATCCATTCCTGTTTTTTAACCTTCTTTTTTGTAAATATATATCGGGCAGCAACCGCGTATTTTTTATCTGCCAGTTTAAATTCGATACTGTGGCTTCCTCTTCCAAGTTCAATCTCAAAATCTTCAAGTTGCCCCGGAACACCAAGGGTATTATTTTTAAAGGTAGCTTTTTTCGACCGTTCAACACTACTTTTTCTAACTGATTCTGATTTACCTCCATCGATGGAATATACTATCTCATATTTTATCTTCTCATCCTCACCAGGTACAAAGCGGCCACGTGTGATTACGCGTAATGTTCCGGGCCCGGTTAATCTGATAACTGATGCCTCTTTGTCATTTAGGGAGTAATAATATCTGGTCTTTTCCGAAACAATTGTTGTTACCCTTTTCTGAAAGTTTGTCGGTTTCAATGATCGCGGCTTGTTGCTCTGTGAAAAACCAGCAATGTTGATTAGTGTAACAATCAAGGTACTCAAGTAAAATTTCTTCATCATTATCGGATTACTTTATATCATAAAAGATAAGTTATAAATCTAAAATATTCTCAGGCTCATGACGATGAAGGCTCTGAGATTCCCTGTTGGAAATTACATCGGTACCAAGCCGATGGTGTTTTTTTTCAACCAAATACACCAAAATAATAACAATAATAAGGAAAAGGGCTGCAATTGCAGTTAGGGTTATGTTGTATTTTTGCTGAACAAAAATTTCTCCCTCACCAGGCTCGGGCAATGGGATTGGACTGTTTGGCA
>CAYLZH010000116.1:12545-14472 GCA_964388245.1 uncultured Bacteroidales bacterium | reverse complement strand
ATTTTTCAACTAGTTACACGTTTTATTAACAATTTAGTTGCGGAAGTAAGGTAATAAATAATAAACCAAAAAATAAAATTATCCTTTTCATAATGCTATATTAAATTAGTATTAATATTTAATGTAAACATATAGCGAAATATGTGTATCCACTTCACTACTATTAATGGTATAAACTACCTACAATTGGCTAAAAATTTGATTTTTTCCGTACATTTATGCCGGTTTGTAAACTGTATTGGAATTTATTTGTACACAAGAGCTTGTTTGCTAATTAACATACTATCCAATTCAAGGCATATCAATGAATGTGAGGTGGATAAAACATATAAAGGAAAACAAATGGCTATTACTACTTGGGATTACTACAGGAGCAACACTCGTTTTGTTAATTCATGACTATTTTCCAAAGTACAAGATTGAACTGAAACTAAACAGAAACACAACTGGTTTCCAAAGCTACTTTCATGACTTTAATAAGGATGGGAAAAGTGAACATGTATTCTTACAGTCCGAGAACAAAAAAGTAGGCAGTTTAACTGTACGTCAGTATGCACCGGAATTTCTGGATGCCCATACTTTTCGTCACATATTATTAGATCGATTTTGGGTGGAAGGTGCAAGAGCTTTTTTTCTTGACCATAACGAAGACGGGATTGATGAAATGTTCTTTTTTTCAAAGCTAAATGATTCTCTTTTTCTAGAAAGGTATTACTATCCAGGGCATCATATTGATTCAAAATTCATTGGAAACATATGTAACGAAAACGGCATAGAGGATTTTCTGATCTTCACTGGGCAACCAACCGATTTGAACTATGATGGATTTCCTGAAGTAATTTTTGTTGTTTCTGGAAAGTTTTGTGGAATTCACAGGTATTTATGCTGTTACGATATTACAAATGATTCTATCTGGAAAAGTCCAGAAATGTATGTTAACATGCTAGGCCCACCCGAAATATATCAGGACAGTGCACTCAATAAAACATACATCATAGCTCCGACATATTGCACTAACAATTATGTTGGCGGCAATCTATCCGTTTTAAATGATTCAAGTAGTTACTTGATGGTATTTGACGAAAACTTAGAATTTGTTTTTCCCCCTCATGAAAACAGAGGATATACTTCAGTAGTAAATTCTAAATTCATTAGAAATGTTTATCCTCCGAAAATACTCAGCTTATTCAAAGAATTGGATTCCGGTTTGTTGATATCAAGGATGAAGATTTTCGACCTAAATGGTAATGTAGAGCGTAGCATTTCAATAGGCAAGAATTATTTTGCATCAATAATTAATAATGGAAAAGAAAATAAGATCATTTCTATTTTAGATCGAGAACAAGTAACAGAATATACTGACGAACTAAATTTAAATAAGATATACGACTTGCCTTTTCAAGCTGGTTTACAGTTGTCTGTAGACATTGACCTTGATGGAATAAAAGAACATATTTTTAGAAATCATGATACTGAAAAACTCTACATCACACGTTCAGATTTTTCACACCCAGTTGAGATTGATTATCCTTTTATAAATCAATATTTACACATATGTGTGAGAAAGAATGGCATTGGGGTGCCGGATATTATGTTCGATACTGAGAGTAGGATGATAATATTTAAATACTTTCGAAATACCTGGCACGAGTCAAGGTTTTTTGTATTTGCTCTTGTTTTTGTTGTAATTTACTTATTGGCCTATTTTGCCTTTAAACTTCGCAACGAGGTTTTTCTCCGTCGGGAAAAGGAAATGATCAAACTCCAATACAACTCCATTAAAAACCAGATCGATCCGCATTTTACATTGAATGTGTTGAATTCTATTTCGGGTTTATACACTACAAACCGGCTTGAGAAAGCTGAAAAACACATGATAAAATTCTCCCGGCTTTTGCATCAAACTCTTAACAACAGCGACCGGATT
>CAYLZH010000116.1:0-12527 GCA_964388245.1 uncultured Bacteroidales bacterium | reverse complement strand
CTTGAAGAAGAGCTTGAATTTTGCAGTAACTTTATCGAGATCCAGCAAACCCGTTATAGCGATTGTTTCTCTTATGCAATTGAAATTAACGAGCAGGTTGATACTACTCTTGAAATTCCCAGGATGCTGGTTCATACTTTTGTTGAAAATGCGATTAAACATGGCTTATTGCCCGGAAATGCAAATGGGCATTTGTTAATTAAGGCTTCAAAAAACGGCAAATCCACCATCGTAAAAGTGGAGGATAACGGTATTGGACGACAACAATCGCAAAAACTAAATACACAGGGCACAGGCAAAGGCGTTGCAATTGTTGACGATATCCTGAGGCTAAATCGAAAAATGACCGGTAAAAAAATCACATTTCAGTATTTTGATATTAATGAAACAGAAACGGGAAAAACAGGTACCATTGTAGAAATAACAGTTCCAAAATAGACGATAAATGATTAAAACAGTTCTGATAGATGATGAGAAAATTGCCATAGAGCGTCTAAAGATTTTACTCAATGGATTTCAAAACATCAAGGTAATAGGCGAGTATTCCTGTCCCGAAACGGCAAAAAAAGAAATTATTGCCAAAAATCCCGATCTGGCTTTTGTCGATGTGGAAATGCCTAAAATGTCGGGGCTGGAGCTGGTAAGGGCTATTAAAGCAGTTGGTGTTAAATGCAAGATTGTGTTTGTTACTTCATACGGGCATTATGCTATTAAGGCCATTCGCGAGGCTGCCTTCGATTATTTGCTAAAACCGGTTGATGTGGAAGAGTTAAGTCAGGTGATAGAAAGATTCGTGAACGAAAGCAACACCCCGGATGCCAGACTTGAAAATATTGTACAAGAATTTGAATTATCAGCAAGGGAAACGGATGTCCTGAAACTACAATTAAAAGGAGCAAAAAGCAATGAAATAGCTGAAACACTTTGTCTGAGTAAACATACAATCAATACCCACCGGAAAAATATCCTGGAAAAATTAAATGTTCGTTCAGCACAGGAAATGTTGATCCGATATTTTAATTGATGGATGTGATATTGTACATATCCCACAACAACTACATAACTTCTTTCAACTTTCTCCCTCACACAATATTCACTACCTTTGGCATTAACAGGAATTAATTGAATAGGATTTATGTCGCAGTTAAAAATTCTTCGGGCATCGGCAGGATCGGGTAAAACCTACAGGATAACACGTGAGTATATTCATTTGCTTTTCGAAAATGCCTGGAACTACCGTCATATTCTGGCAGTGACTTTTACGAATAAAGCAACCGAAGAAATGAAATCGCGCATATTGAATGAGCTGCATAAACTGGCTATCGGACAAAAATCTTCATATCATTCATCAATAAGATCGACGTTTAACTTATCTGATCATGAAATTCATAATCATGCTAATTATGTTCTGAACCACATCCTTCATGATTATTCCCGATTCTCTATCGAAACCATCGATAGTTTCTTCCAGCGTGTTATCCGTTCATTTATCAGGGAATTAGGATTATATTCGACATATGCCATTGAGCTTGACCAGAGCAGAATATTACAAATGAGTGTCGACAGGATGCTTGATGGTCTCGACAGGAATAAGGCACTTAAAGAATGGCTTATCCGGTTTACCGAAGAAAAAATAGAAAAAGGGCAGAATTGGCGGCTGGGCTCAAACATCGAGGGTTTGGGCAAAGAACTGTTTCGCGAAGAATACCGGTATTTCGAATCATCTATATCAGTTATCCTGTCCGATAAAAACTTCCTGAAAGAGTATCTTGATAAAATCACAACAATTATTGAGTCTTCAGAAAATTCGTATGCCAGGATAGGAAAAAAAGCCGATGTTGTAATCGGATTTCAAAATCTTACAATTGTGGATTTCAGCTATGGAAAAAACGGGGTGGCCGGTTTTCTTGAAAAAATCAGAAATGAATTCAAAGAACCCGGCAGCAGGGTACGTAATGCAATCGATAATGTGAATGGCTGGTATACGAAAAAATCAGAAAAGAAAGAGGAAATCACTGAGGCCTTTCACCTTGGGCTTAATAAAATTTTAGCCGAAGCAGTAAATTTTTACGACAATAATATCCAGGATTATTCAACGGCACAGCGCATTCGAGAAAATATTTTTGTCCTGGGTATTCTTTCCGATCTGAGTAGTTCAATTAAAGAATACACACACGAGAATAACCTTTTTATGTTGGCCGATTCGGCCCGACTACTGAACATTATAATCGAAAATAGTGATGCTCCATTTATTTATGAAAAAATCGGTAGTTTTTTCAGACATTTCATGATAGATGAATTCCAGGATACTTCGCGGATGCAATGGGAGAATTTTAAACCACTGATAAAAAACAGTTTATCGGAGAATAATACCGGTCTCATTGTCGGTGATGTGAAACAATCGATTTACCGGTGGAGAAATGGTGATTGGAAATTATTAGCCAGACAAATCGAAAATGACTTTCAGAATTTGGGAATTTCCAGGGAAAGCCTTGATCACAATTGGCGAAGCCTTCCGGGCATAATTCAATTTAACAACTCCCTTTTTCACAGATCATCTCATATTCTTCAGCAAAGTTTTAATAACCTGGCTGGTGATGGTGGTTTCAGCTTTGTCGATGATTATTTTTCTTCCGCAATAAGCGATGCATATGCCGATGCGTTACAATTGATACCTGCCAATCAAAATAAGGATGATAACAATAATGGAAAAGTAAAGTGTAGGTTTTTTACAGCCGAAAATTACGAAGAAGAAAGCCTACAGTCCCTTGCCGAAGATATAGAGCAATTACAAACAAAGGGTTTCCCTGCAGGCAAAATTGCCATTTTGGTCAGAAAATCAAGCGAAGGAAAAAAGGTAGCTAATTACTTATTCCGATATAAAAATTCGTCTCAGGCAAAACCGGATTGCAATTATAATTTTATATCCGATGAGTCACTATATCTCAAAAACTCGCTTGCCATTTCGATAATAATTGCTGTAATGAAATACCTGCTCGACCCGGACGAAGCGCTGTATAAGGAACAAATCAGATATTTTTTAAATTCACCCGAGTCCAGGAATGCAAATGTTAAAAGCAATAATTCCTGTTTTTCTGATCCTTTAGATAAAAATCCAATTCTGGAATTATTCTTTGAAGAAGCACCAGGTTTGAAGCGTCATTCATTATATGCACTTTCGGATGCGATAATAAGGTTGTTCAAACTTAATAAAAACGAGAAATACCTGCCCTTTCTATTTGCATTCCAGGATTTGGTCTTCGATTTTATGCAAAAAGAACAAAGCGGCTTGTCAGGTTTTATAGATTGGTGGACCGAAGAGGGTGTGAAAAAATCTATCCCGCTTGATCCTGATCAGGATGCAATTCGTTTGTTGACTATCCATAAAGCCAAAGGCCTGGAATTCGATTGTGTGCTTATACCGTTTTGCAATTGGGAATTAGATCCAGGGCCAGCTAAGGGAAATATTATTTGGTGCAGGCCGGGGCAAAAGCCCTTCGATGACCTGCCAACAGTTCCGGTAAAATATTCGGGCCGAATGGAAAGCACACTGTTTGCAAAGGAGTATTTCGTTGAGAAACTACATGCTTTTATCGATAATATCAATTTATTATATGTAAGCTTTACTCGAGCAAAAAAGGTTCTGATTAGCCATTCCGAACTACCTGAAAAGAAAAATTTCAAGAAGATTTCAGATCTGATGTTTTCAGCTTTTTCCGATAGATCAGATAATCCCGATAAAACCAAAAATACCATTGTTCTATCAGATTTTTGGGATAATAATTTACAGCAATTCGAATATGGGGACTGGCCGTTGCAAGAAAAGCAAATTAAAAATAAGAACCTCCAATTGTCGCCCGGTTATCAATCTGAAGACATATCAGATCGCCTTCAGTTACGATTAAGTTCAAAAGGATATTACCTTGATCTGATCGAAAGCGAAAAACAAAAAAACAGAGGTGTAATACTTCATGAATTATTTTCGAGGATCAAAACAATAGACGATATTCCATTTGCCCTCGATGATATGGTTCTTCAGGGGAAAATAAGCACTACTGAAAGTCGTAGCCTCCTAAATGAAGTGATTGAAAAAACCTCCAAGCATCCGGTTTCGGATTGGTTTTCCGGCAAATGGGATGTTCGTACCGAAGATGCAATTATTTCACCATCAGGATTAAAAAAAATACCTGACCGGGTAATGATTGGTAATAAAAAGGTTATTGTTGTTGATTATAAGTTTGGCAATAAGAATGATCAGTTGTATGGCCGTCAGGTAAAAGCGTATAAGAATTTAATTAAACAGATGGGATACACTAATATTGAGGCATATCTGTGGTATTATGCAATAGATGAGACAATAAGGGTATAGGGCATAAATCATGAATTTGCATTTACAAAAGGAAAATCATTCGAATTATTTTAATAATTAATAATTACAATTAACTTTGAAATATTAAGAAAAGTAGATTGTATGCCGCGACCCAAACGACACCGGAAAATGGACCTGCCTCCGGCCATGCTTGGATTTAAACCATTTGGTATTCCATTGCGTGAGCTCGAAGCAGTAGAATTATTACTTGAAGAATTTGAAGCGATCAAGTTGGCCGATTACGAAAATCTCACACAGGAGCAAGCTGCCCCTAAAATGGGTGTAAGCCGGCCAACATTTACCCGGATTTATGAAAAGGCACGGAAAACCATTGCCCGGGCTCTGGCAGAAAGTAAAGTTATAGTAATCTCAGGTGGCCACGTAAAATTTAATGACGATTGGTTTAAATGCCGTGAATGTGAAATTACATTTGTAAGAGAAGCTACAGAACAAAACAATTGCGGTCACTGCGAATCTGATAATATTATAAAGATTGGCGACAGGGAAACGAAAATTGAGGCCATCGATTGTAATGAAAATAAAAAGTGTTATTGTCTGCAATGCGATATAGAACTTACACATAAAAAAGGCATTCCCTGTTATTCATTGAAATGTCCGTATTGCGAAAGCAATCTTACTGGCATGAATGTCAAAAGAATTGATCGTGCTAAATAGTGTCGACAGGAAACTCAAAAATTCACACAACAAATAAGTAATATATTCCAGGTTCGAGAATCTCAAATTCCAAAGAGCTTGCAGGTCTGCAAGCAGGTTTGGATTCTGCTACTTGTTTTATGATATTTTGAAAATAGTGAGTTTTTAAGAGATTCTAAATAGAATTAATAGCAGATATTACTTTTTATGAGCCGTTGGCCGACAGCACTGTTTTTACGGTTTTCAGGAATAAAGTAAGGTCGAGTTTTGGCGACCAGCTATCGATATACTGTAAATCGAGTTTCATCCACTGGTTAAACGGAATGTTGTTTCTGTTGGGCATAATTTGCCAAATACAGGTAATACCAGGTTTCATCGAGAGTCTTCGTAGTTGCCATCTCTCATATTTTTGTACCTCTTCGGGTATTGGCGGCCTGGGTCCTACCAGCGACATATCACCTTTCAAAATATTGTATAACTGAGGTAGTTCATCGAGACCGGTTTTTCTCAGGAATTTCCCAATGGTTGTAATCCTTGGATCGTCTTTTATTTTAAACACCGGCCCGTCAACCTCGTTCATAGCTTCAAGCTCGTTCCGAAGTTGTTCGGCATTGGGTACCATTGTCCTGAATTTATAAAGATAAAACTTACGGCCCCGTAATCCTACCCGTAATTGTTTGAAAAACAAAGGCCCCGGCGATGTATATTTTATCAATATCGATGTCACAATCATTACGGGTGCAAATATCATTAAAGTTAAGAAAGCAAATATGTAGTCGCTTAACCATTTAAGCTGGAGGGCAATATAGTCTGTTGGTGTGTTTTCGAACGAAAAGAAAGGAATTTCATCAATATAGGATAATTTTGATTTGGTACCCGTAAGGTTCCACAGGTGCGATTGCATTCGGAAACTAACACCAATTTCTTCGCATGAGTATATAAGCGATTGTATTTCCTTCTGGTTAATCTCATTCATGCAATATACAACCTCATCAACTATGTCAAATTCAATCAGGCTTTTAACACTTGCTTTTGCGGTAATAATTTTTGCTTTCCTGCCATATCTTTCTCTAATAATTGGAGAATCAGAAAGGATCATAATTATCCTGTAACCCCATTCAGAATGATTCAGGATTTTTTCAATAAATTCCACAGATGTTTCATCCGCTAGCAGTAGGATGTTCTTTTTATTGTGCCCATTGGCCCTGTAGTATTTTGAAACTACAAAGGTCAGGATTTTGGTAGCATAAAGCAGAACCAGATTGATTGCTGCAAAAAGTATTATTACAATCCTGCTTATTAGGTTCAGTCGTAGTATGAAGATGAAAATTATAGCCACTGCAAAGCCAATCATTACAACCTTAAAAACCTGTACAAAAATTTGGGAATAGGACCTTGTCCGGGGTATTCCCATGAGGTTTACGGTTCGTAATAAAAACAGCCAGGTAGGCACAATTAAAAGTGCTACAGTTACATATTCACTTGAATATTCAAGGTTTACATCGAAATAATATTCCCTGATAAAATATGCAAGAACAAAAGACAGTAGTGTAACCGTAATGTCGATTATGCTAATTAAAAAGTTTCCTATTTTTTTCTTCTCTGTGACCATGCTATTATTCCTCCAAAAAAACTTATCATAGGTCTACGGTCGAAAAAGTTGTGTCGTCAAAATATAAAGTTCAAATTCAGGTTTGTTCTCAAAAAATATATACTAAAAATACATCTTATGGTTATAGTAAAAATTGTTTTTCGATGAATGCAAGCATAATTTACATTAAGCTACTCTTTAGCCTGATAAAAGTTTTGAACCAAAATCACTATAAAATGCTGTTCTACTATCTTCCTTCCTACAGCAATATTAAAAGTATTTTTCAACATTTTCAAATCAATATTTTCTATTAGGAATCAAGGATGGCTGAAGTCGATTCAGGATACTTAAATAACTTCTTATAAAATTCTAAAATTCAAACAACAAGTAACAAATAAATTTCAAATTCGAGAATCTCAAATTCAAAACAATTTGATACATTGCGTAATGGATATTGTGATTTATTTGGAATTTACTTCTTGTATTACGAGATTTGAAAACAGTAGGTTTTCATAAAACCACAAATTAGAAGTAAATTAATCACCTCTTTTTTAAACAGCGATGCTTGATAATTGAAAAAAGGAAAACAGGATTCCCAATCAGATATCTTTTTGTAAGTCGTTTAGGTTCCTGAATTAATCTGAAAATCCATTCAATCCCGATTGCACGCATCCAGTTTGGAGCGCGTTTAATTTTTCCAGATAAAAAATCGATGATCGCTCCGCCGGCAATAGCAACTTTTACATGTGTAAACTTTTCCTGGTTTTTTGCAATCCACAATTCCTGTTTCGGAACCCCCATCCCAACAATCAGGATCCCTGCCCTGGATTTATTAATCTGATTAATTATATCATCATCCTGACTGGCATTGAAAAAACCATGATGGTAACCTCCAATTTTCACACCCGATACACTTTTCAATACATTACCAACTGCCAATTCGATATTTTCTTTGGTAGCTCCCAGAAAGTATACCGGTAGTTGCTCTTTGGTGGCAAGTTTAATTACAGCCGGGATAAAATCAGTGCCGTTCATGTTTTCGAGGAGGTTTATACCGTGCAACCATGATGCAATACGTATCCCGCTGCCATCGTTTAAAACCAGGTCGGCATTGTTAATAATCCTGAAATAATCCTCGTTTTTCTGCGCTATATTAAAGCAATGTGCATTGATAAAATAGACACTCCGGCATTTCGGCCCGTTAAAATACGTTTTCATCAGGTGCAGAGCATCTGGTGTCCTTATCACGTGTATTTTGATATTCTTTATGTGGGTTGCCTGAATCATTTTTGGCGAATGGTCAAATGCAAATTACAGTTTTCTTCATTATTAAAAAATTTTATTGATGTTTTACTTCACGGATTTTACCGTCTATTACTTTCTGTTTAACACCCAGCATATTCAGAAATTTCCATTTAAAAAATCCGGCAATATACTCGAAGTATTTCTTTATCAGGATTGAATAAGCCAAAGGTGATTCGGCATATTTCCGGTAAAATAAGATATCCTTTCCTAAGTTGTAGGTCGACTTAATATCGGTAAGTGTTGAGAATAGTTTTTTTACACTGTTGTCGTGATAGTTGCCTGTATTATCTGTATAATTCCAAATTTTAAGCTCAGGTCTGATTTCTAATTTATTACCAGCAAGCTTGGCCCGGTAGGTATAATCGCTGTCGCCATGATATTGTGGAAACTCCTCCTGGTTTAGCAAACCAATTGATTTTATGATCTCAACGGGGAATACAGTCCCCATACCGGCAAACCAATCAACCTGACGTGGTTGAGAAAATTCCGGACCGTCAGGATGGTATGTGCCTACCATATGCCTGTTTCCTTTTTTAGGAAAAAATTCACCACCAAACGACCATATTGTTTCGGGCGATTCGGCGTAGTAAATCTTAGAACCCCACACCGTATCTTTACAGTTTGTTGCTACCAAACCAGATAATCGCACGAAATAATCATCGGCCTGGTAAATGTCATTGTTCCACCAGAGTATATAGTCGCTTTTAAGAGTATGAAGTGCATACTCGGTTCCTTTATTTATGCCTCCACTCCACCACAGGTTGCCATCGCCGTTAATAATATGAATATCCGGGTAGTTATCTTTTATCCATTGGCCGGTATTGTCTGTTGAACCGTCATCAACAATAATTATCTCATAGGCAATGTTTTGATCAGGGTTAATAGAAATTCCTTTGTTCAAATCGGCAAGGCACTTTTTTGTGTAGGCCAAACCATTAAAGACTGGTATAATAATAGAAATAGTTTTCTTCATTATATTTTGAGGTTACCGATATTTGATTCGTTTATAGAATCTTTTGTAATTTCAGATTGTGTATTATTATCGTTGTGTGAATAAATCTTTTGATATTCGTTGTATTTCTTATCGTGTTTGTTTATGTCGATAATGTAAAGTACCATGAGTACCGGGATATATGCACTAACATTTCCAAAATCGCCACTAAATAAAAATAAAATTGCTATAAACAGGATATAATAAAACATAAATCTGTATTTGTATGGATAATAGGCCGTTAATGTCCTGAAATAAATACTAAAAACAGCGCCTACGAAGATTAAACCGAATTTCGTATAATCACCAATTAATCCAATATCGCCCTGATAATATCCCAATTGTTCGCGAATTTGATTTACTTTTTGACCATACATTGAATTAAGACTATCGGCTCCGTTTCCTAAAATATATGAAAGTTTGGTAGGAAAAAATTCAGATAAGAAAAATTGAACGGCTTTCACCCTTGCATTTTCGCTAAAAGTTACTCTTTGTCTTTGTGATAGTTCGATTAGGTTTGTAAAAATATCCTGGAAAAGAAAATAGAATGGAACAATCAGTAAAATTCCAAGGGGTATCAGAATTAATTTAGATTTTACTTTTTTGCTTGTAAGAAGAAAAATAAGTGTGCATAAAATGCTGGTTGTGATGATGATTCGTGTACCCAAAAGAATTACAATAGTAAAGGTCAATAAAGTAATCAGCAGCCAGTAATATTTATACTTATCAAAGAATTTCAGCAAACTAAAAAAGTAGGTCATAAAAATGTACGACTGCCCGGGAAAGAATATTCGAAGGGTTCCTCTTTCTTCTTCAACCCTAACTACAAACAATTCGAAAGGATGTATGCTATATTGGACAATGTATAATATGCTGATTAGCACACCAAGTATCACAATTATGGTAATTAAATCGTCGGGCTTGATTCTAAGGGCATGCAACATGTAGTAAAATGCATAAAAATACATAAACCGCTGCGCAATTAAAGAGGTTTTAAAATTCTGACCATGTTCATTAAAAGCAATAAACATGCTGGCAAACACAGCAAGCAGGATAAGGCCAATTTCGATCGAAAATGTTGGGACAAAACGCTCCTCCCTATTGTAAATGTATTCGATAATAATAAACATAAGAATAAGGCCAAGGCTTCCGATCTGAATTTGTTTCAAAATAAATTCACTCAGGAAGTAGATTTTAAAAAATTCGAGCGAACCAAGAATAATAACCAAAATGGTTACAATTTCGAATGTACGCCGCTGTTCTGTTGATCCGATCAATTTTTTACTGTATATTGCTCTTTGTTAAATATTAAGATGTATATACGCTACTTAATAATATTTGTTTTACGATTTGTTCTTTGCCATTTTAAATTAGGCGTCAATTTTATATTTTTACATCAGAAAAAGAAATAATTTGATAAACTAAAATTAACAAGGATATGTCAGGTCATAATAAATGGAGCACCATTAAGAGAAAGAAAGGTGCCGCCGATGCGAAAAGGTCGAAAATGTTTTCAAGGATTGCGAAGGAGATTACTGTTGCCGTTAAGGAAGGGGGTGGCGATCCGGATTCAAATCCACGATTACGCCTTGCCATTCAAAATGCCAAGGGTGTAAACATGCCAAAGGATAATGTAAACCGGGCAATCAACAAGGCCGAAAGCGACGATTCCAACTTTCAGGAAATTACATTCGAAGGATATGCAAGTGGAGGCATTGCTATTTTTATCGATTGTTTGTCGGATAATAATAAACGGACTGTGGCCAGTATCCGTTCCGTTTTTAACAAGTATGGCGGCAACCTGGGTACTAATGGATCGTTAAGTTTTCTATTCGACCGGAAAGGTATTTTTACAGTTCCCAAAACCGGTTTTGATATCGAAGAATTTGAACTTGAAACCATCGATGCAGGAGCCGAAGATTTTGAGGAGCAAGATGAACATGTGATTATTACCACAGCTCTCGAGGATTTTGGAAACATGCAGAAAAAACTTGATGAAATGGGAATAGAGGTTGAAAATGCTGAACTGCAACGCATCCCAAACAATACTACTGTACTTGATGTAGATTCGGCTAAAAAAGTTCTGCGAATGATCGATGTTTTCGAAGAGGACGACGATGTTCAAAATGTCTTCCACAATCTTGAAATTACTTCAGACCTTGAAGCTGCTCTAAGCGAAGATTAGAAATATATGCAAAGCCACTGATATGCAGTCAGTGGCTTTTATTTTTCTAATTCCCTAAAATTTCATTAAACCGGTCATCGAAATGCTGATCGAACCATTTATCGATAATACTTCGCCTGAAACGCCATTCTTTGCCCAGCTTTGCAGCAGGAATTTTCTTTTCCTGAGCCCAGGTGTAAATGGTTTGTGGCTTTAAACGAAGATATTCGGCCACCTCTTCGAGTGTCATAATATCATTGCTCATCCCGGTTAACTTCAGAATTACTTTCTACTGCTTTCTTCTCCTTTTGATTTGGTTTTTGCTTATTTCGCTGCTGTTTTGCCTGTTCCTTATCGTTGTCGGAAAAGCCAAGCAAAGTTCCTGTTGATTGTAATACAGCTAAATAAAAGTTGCCTTCTTTTTCACGGAATAATTCAAACTTCATACTTTTATCGCCCACAAAAGGCCGGAGATTCCAGGCGAGTTGCATTCCAACAAATGCGAAAATTATTATCCAGATTTTAAAAACTGTAATACCAATTTTCGGATAAACATTCTTTTTATCGCATGAAAATTTTAGTGCCTCCATAATAGTTCGCATTCCGAAAAATCCTGAGAATGAGAAAATGGCTACATGAAGCAATTTCAGGAAAGCATAATTGTTGCCGGTAATCATAAAAAATATAATTATTGGAGCAAAGGATGCCATTATGGTAGTGAATACAACAAAACCGGCCAGAATTGTACTCACCATTTGTGAAATAGTCATTTTGCTACCCAGCATGTATTGTATTACATAAAATGCCGGGAAACAAATAAACAAGGCGAACAGGAGCAGACTGGGAATCTTAAATCCACTTACAATAGCTTGAAGAAAACTGTTGTAACTACCCATGACAATTCCATAAAAAATGGCCAGCGACACAATTACCAGCGACTGATAAAGCAAAATTCGCGACCTGTTTCTTTTATCGTCGATTAGTTCGAAAAACCTTTCCCGATCTTGAAAAATATCAAATACTGTGATCAAAGAGATTTTATTTTGCATAATACATTCTTAATTTTTTATTATTACAACATACATTAACAAACAATAACAAACATTAATATATTGCAATATTAACAAAATAACATGAACAAACAATCTTTAATAGGATAAATTTATTATTTTAGAGTTTGCTGATTTTCTGTGATAGGCTCTGAAAGAGTCAAATTTCAATAACCACCGGTGAAACCGATGAAACATAATAGGCGTCTATTACTGCCCTGAAGGGGCTGAACTACAAATCTTTACTTCAACCCCTGTCGGGGCTATGTTTGTAGGTTTGTTTCTATCCGTGAGCTTCGCACACGCTTATTGAGATTTAGCCACTACGTGGTGGCATAACCAGACGTCAAATTTAAAAATGCATGGAAATTTCACTTTTCCTCTGGAAAATCGTGCATTTATTT
>CAYLZH010000115.1:0-14485 GCA_964388245.1 uncultured Bacteroidales bacterium | reverse complement strand
GTTTTTGCGGCAAGTTAATCATTTGTGGAAAATAGGGAATTTTGTCGTGCACCCCGACGGTTGATCCCACCTGCGATATAATACATTTTTTACTACTTTTGAATCATCATGAAAAAAACATTTGTCAGCCTAATTTTAATTCTTTGCCAGGGTTTTACACTCGTAATAAACGGTCAAATACTTTTTCCTCCTGAAGGAATTCTGTTTAATGATAATTCTGTTAAACGTATCGCTGTTTTTATAAATCCCGATTCGCTGGATGCTTTACTTGCATCAGGTAATGAGTACAGCAATCACGAATATCCTGCAACCTTTGTTTTTGCCAATGGAATTGATAGTGACACAATTGACAATGTAGGTTTTCGACTTCGAGGGAATACATCAAGGGTTTCAGCAAAAAAATCTTTTAAGATTTCATTTAACACATTCCTGAACGGTGATTTTTATGGCGTTGAAAAACTAAACTTAAACGGCGAACATAACGACCCTTCAATTGCCCGATCGAAAATATGCTGGGATATTTGTAATGATTTCGATGTTGTTGGATCAAGATGCAATCCTATCGAATTTTACATTAATAACGAATACAAAGGCCTGTATGTAAATGTGGAACATGTTGACGAGGAGTTTATCGATGTTCGTTTTGGCAATAAAAGCGGGAACTTGTATAAATGCCTGTGGCCGGCTGATTTAACCTACAAAGGCAGCGATCCCAATCTGTATAAGGAAGTCCTGTACGGACGTCGTGCCTATGACCTTAAAACGAATACACAAATCGACGATTATTCCGACCTGGCAAACTTTATCGATATCCTGAACAATGCATCACTCAGCAATTTACCTTACGATCTGGAAGAAGTTTTAAATGTGCCGGGATGCCTGCGTTATTTGGCCGTTGAAATTTATACCGGGCACTGGGATGGTTATTCCTATAACAAAAACAACTTTTATCTCTATAATGATCCCGAAACCGGAGTATTCCATATAATTCCTTACGACCTCGATAATACCCTGGGGATCGATTGGATGGGTCGGAACTGGGCAACACGCGACATCAACGATTGGGCTAACCATGGCGAATACAGACCTTTAATCGAGCGATTAATGCAGGTACAGGAATATAAAGACTGGTTTAATTTTTACATCAACAAACTAATAAATGAGGTTTGCGATACTTCCGTCATATTTCCTGTAGTGAATAACTATCGTATATTAGTTAAAGATTTTGTTGTTAACGACATCTACCATTCAATGGATTATGGATATACCTACAACGATTTTATGAATTCTTTCGACACAGAACAGGGCGGACACGTAACGTACGGCATAAAACCCTATTTTTCAGAAAGACAAGATTATGCATTGCTACAGTTAGATATAAACGACATCAACCCGATCATCTCGAATGTCATGAACAACCATCCCGGACCTCAGCAACTGGTTAATGTAATTGCTAAGGTTGAAGATGAAAATCTGCCTGATGTCTGGCTATATTATTCACTGGATCAATTAAACTGGGACTCCATTCAAATGCACGACAATGCACTATATAACGATGGTCCTGAAAACGATGAAAACTGGGGAATTAATATCGGACCATTTAATATGGGATCACAAATCGATTATTTTATCGAGGCCGAAGATATTAACGGAAATATTTCCCGCTTTCCGCGTGCAGGATACAAATCGGTCAACATTCTCACTTTTTCATCTACGGCTCTTGTCATCAATGAATACATGGCAAAGAATTCATCGGTTATTAGTGACCAGGATGGCAATTTCGACGACTGGATCGAAATCTTCAACACCGGGACCAATCCTGTTTATCTTGGCGACAAATTTTTAAGCGATAATAGCAATCAACCTGCTAAGTGGCAAATGCCTGCCATTACACTTGGTGCCGGGGAGTATTATCTGATATGGGCCGACAAGGAAGAAGCCGAGGGCATTGATCATGCAAATTTTAAGCTTTCTTCGCAGGGAGAAGAAATTTTAATAGTAGAAAGCGACGGGACTACAATTATCGATTATGTTGAATACTACTGGCAAAACGAAGACCTCAGCGAAGGAAGGTATCCCAACGGAACCGGCCCTGTACAGGCTCTTGGATTGCCAACTCCAGGTTATTCGAATGAATTAATGTCAATCCCACAGGAAGAGCCTTCAGAAACATGCCTGATTTATCCTAATCCTTTTTTCGAATATTGCACAGTTGAAATTCCGGGTAGCATAAACCATAAAAAACTGCTTCAGGTATTTGCAATTGACGGAAAACTGTTGTTTGAGAAATCATTTGCCGATGAACAGTTTGTCTGGAATAGCCGGACATTAAATGAAACTCTGCCTCCGGGAATCTATATATTTATTATTTCAGGCCAGAATTCTAATCTCAGGATAAGCGAAAAGGTTATTAAGTTTTAGAAATCCTTTTCACCAAAAAATAAGTTCTGGGGGGGATTATGGTATCTTTTCCAATTAACCTTGTATGAGGGAAAAAAAGGCATGAAGTGGTTGGTCAATAGTTACATAATCAATAAATTATTGAATGCCAGTTACTCCGTTATCGCTCCCCTCATCTTTAAAATATATTTCGAGCGATCCAATGGACTGATACCTCTGAAGGGCCTGACTTTGCCTAACTCATCATTGATTGGCTGGTAACCTGCAAACCTGGAGCTGAATTTTCCTTTTCCTCCTGTAATTGATCCAAGCCGTACCGGAAAATCCATTGATGTTGATAAAGGAACCTGTCCGAGAACAAGCACCTTTCCGTTTTCGAATTGTGGATTTTCGAAAGTGGCCCTCATCCTATGAAGTTCGGCAGCAATTTTACCGAGCGTATCTTCAGGCGCTGCAATCCTGAAGTCCAAAATTGGTTCAAGCAATGTTGTTCCGGATTCTTCGAGCGCCTTCATTATTCCGATGGGTGTTGCCAAAATAAAATCGCCCGGATTACTATGAATTTCATGGTCTTCGCCATCAATCAGTGTAATTTTCACATCTGTAACTTCCCAACCTTTTATGCCCTGTTTCAATGCCCTGGAAATTGTACGATCGACTTCGTTTTGATATCGTTGCTTTATTTTATTTACACTGACATCCGAATTGTAAACTACCCCCGATCCACGTTCACCTGGTTTAATAAAAAACTTAACAATTGCCCAGCAAGGTTTGGGCATAGTGTAGGCTTCGTATCCATAGCCGGGTTTCGATATGGTCTCTTTATAGATAACAGTTGGTTTGCCAAATTCAGCTTTAAGGTTAAACCTGGATTCGAGGATTCTGCCAAGCACCTCAAGCTGAACAGTACCGCGAATTTTTATGTGCAGTTCCTTTTCAACGCGCAACCATTCAAAATCGAGAAGCGGATCCTCAATCGAAAGATGTCGTAATGCTTCGGCCAACAATGGATAATCAGCATCTTTAGCCGGATAAACCTGAATAGTCAATAAAGGTGCATCAAAATGAAACTCTTTGAAGCTTGCAGGTTTCGAGCCGATAAAATCTCCAATTTCCAGAGATGATAATCCGGCAATAAAACCAATTTCACCGGCATTTAAAGCATCGACCTGGTTGTAGTCCTGCCCGTTATATTTTCGAATCACGCTTACCTTTTCATGATTCCCATTCTTACTTGATATGGAGTCACGAACTCGTAAACAACCATGGTTAAGCCTTATGCCTACAAGCCTCCCGATCCTGTCATCATGCATAATTTTATAAACTACTCCGGATAAATCACCCTTATCGTTTACAGGAGTTGAGGGAAGATGCATAATTATTGATTCTAATAATTCTTTTATCCCTGTACTTGTTTTTGCCGATCCGGGAATTAGCTGAACCAATGATTGATTATGCGATGCATATTGCATGGTCTGATTCAATTCATCAAAAGTAAGGTCATTGTTGCTAAAATATTTTTCCAGTAAGGTTTCATTACATTCAACAATTCTTTCGATTAGTCCGGGATGATTTTTAAAATCTTCTTCGTTCCAGGCTTTGGATATTTTAACATCAGTGGATTCTTCGTTATCAACCGAATAAGAATTGAAACAATTTATTTTGAAATCTTTTTCGAGCTCACTGACAACCAAGTCGATGTCTGATCCTGCCCTGTCGGTTTTATTCAGAAAAATTATGAAAGGAATTTTCAGCTTCTGTAACGCTTCAATGATTAACTCTGTCTGGGGCTGAACACCATCAACTGCCGATATTACTAAAACGGCACCATCGAGTATCGATAAACTACGTTCTACTTCGGATGAAAAATCGACATGGCCAGGTGTATCAACAAGGGTAATAGAATAATCATTCCATGAAAATGAAACATTCGATGTTCGAACCGATATCCCCCGTTCCTTTTCAACATCGAGCCAGTCGCTTTTGCTTGTTCCATCGTCAACCCTTCCTAATTGCCTGATTGCCTGAGCGTAAAAAAGGAGATTTTCGGTAAGTGTAGTTTTCCCTGCATCGACGTGGGCCAGGATACCGATAATCAGGTTGTTTGTTTTATGCTGCATTTAAAACCGGTAATTGCGATTTGATTTTGCTTTTATTTTTTCCGCTGATCAATGATGGTTTTGTCCAGCTTGTTTTCTTTATAAACAGCCTGGAAATATATTTCGCCCTGGGGTCTGTAATACACTACTTTTCCGTGTTTCATACCATTTTTGTATGTAACCTCATTTTTCAAAGATCCATACTCATGCCAGGCTTTCCACAAACCATGAGGTTTTCCATTCTTATATTTTTCTTCACGAATTAACGATCCCCGATTACTGTAGTATTTCCATTCTCCTTCTTTTTCACCCATTGTATACATTCCTGAAATTAATGGCTGCCCTGATTCGTTCCAAGTACGATAAGGGCCGTTAAGCAGCGTATCGGTGTATGTTGCCTCAAACTGTGGTTTTCCATTGTCGAACCAATATTGCCAGTGGCCATCTTTAAAATTATCCTTGTAGGAATTTGTAAAGCAAAGCTGGCCATTTTCGTACCATCCTTTCCAGAGACTATCCATTTTACCTTCAACAAAAAAGCCTTCCGATTTTGGTGTACCATCTTCGTACCATTGCTGCCAGAAACCTGTTTCGAGGCCATCTTCAAAATCGCCTTCATGCTCTTTCTGGCCATTCTCGAAATATATTATCCAATGACCTGTTTTCCTGCCCATATCATATTCTCCCTCTTTCCAAACCGATCCATCGGCATACCAATATGTCCATTTGCCGTGCATCTTGTTTTTCTCATAATATCCTTCGTTTCCTTTTTGACCATCGGTGCGCCAATAGGTCCATTTTCCATGTTGCATATCACTCTGGAAATGTCCTTCCATATCGAGTCTCCCATCGTTGAACCACCATTTGGCCCCGCCCGACCTTTTACCATTTTCAAAACTCATTTGAGTCTCCATCTGACCTGATTCAAAATATTTTTCCATTTTACCATGATATACTCCATTGCTGTACTCCACCTTCAGTTTTGTTTTACCATTGGTGTAATAGGAGATCCACTCACCGTCTTTTTCGCCATCTTTCGATAATCCTTCGATCATTTTTTGGCCATTTTCATACCACATAGTGCTTTGCCCACTGTTGTATGAATATTCGCTCTTCTTTGATCCGGTATCGAACCATTCCTCCCATTTCCCTGTTTTTGAACCATCTCTGAAATATGATATCGAGGCCTTATTTCCATTAGGGAAATATGCTTCCCAGACTCCCTGTTTGTAACCATCTTTATAGGCACCGCTTTCCTTTAGCTGGCCATTCGGAAAATAAACTTGTATAGTACCATTCCCTTTCGAAACCAACCTCTTGCCATTTGTATCCCAATAGTTTATAATTTTTTTTGATCCATCAGGATAACGGTATTCCGTTTTCTGTTTCGTTCCGTTCTGGTGCCAATACATCCAAAGGCTGTCCTCAAGGCCTTTCTTAAAGTAACCACGGGCTTTCTCGCCTCCGTTATCGTACCATTCTAAATATAGGCCATGGGCAATTCCGTTTTTGAATCCGCCTTCATTCTGTTTCTGACTTGTTCCTTCGAAGTAGTAAATAAGCTTTCCATGTACTTGTCCGGCTTTGAAATCTGTCTCCTGAATTAATTGGCCTTTTTTATTCCAGTATTTCCACCTGCCTTTTTCCTGTCCAAAGCGCATGGTACCTTCACTCATTTTCTTTCCGTTTTCCCAGTGGTTTGTCACCCACTCGTCACGTTCAATTTGAGCATAGGGTTGAAATCCAAGAAGGATCAATAAAGCACTAACAAGTATATTCTTCATCGTTATTATGGTTTTAAATTATCCGCAAAAATAGTAAAGCAGAATTATGCAGCTATGATTTTATCGCATTGCTTTACACGCCATGAATCTTTTTCAGATCGTCAATCAAGTTTCCTAAATCTGTTTCAGGATAAGGTGCATCTCCAATTGTGTCGATAAAATCATCCGTTGCAAGAAGGGCTATGCAGGAGTTTGCTACTGATTCTGACATTGCGCCGTAATCATACCCGCCTTCAAGTGTAAAAACAATTTTTCCATTACAAACATCATTTGCAAGGGAAACAAGTTGCTTCGACAGCCATGAATAGGTAGAGGAATTAAAAAGCAACTGAGCCAATGGATCTTTCCAGTGGGCATCGTAGCCGGCAGAAACTAAAATAAAATCAGGATTGAACTTTTGGATTGCCGGAAAAGCTATTTCGCTATATACCTGTTGCGCTGCATTGTTACCGGCATGGTATGGAAGTGGAATGTTGACCACAGAACCTTTTCCTTCCCCCTCTCCAATTTCATTAACCGCTCCGGTGCCGGGATAAAAAGGAAATTGATGAGATGAAACAAACATGATATTAGGGTTGTCCTGTGTCATGGCTTGCGTTCCATTGCCATGGTGTACATCGAAATCAACGATTGCCACCTTTTTTGCAAGTTGGTTTTCGATAAGTGCTTCTGCAGCAATAGCCACATTATTAAACAAACAGAATCCCATGGCCATGTTTTTTAAAGCATGATGCCCTGGTGGCCGAATAAATGCAAAACCATTGTTAAACTCACCTGTAGCCACTTTTGCTGATAATTCGATCAGGCTACCTGATGCATTGATAGCACATTTCCAGCTCGAAGGATTTACATATGCATCGGGCCCGATAAAACCGTTGAGGGTACCGGTTTCGCCCTTTACAACTGATATGTGGCTGGTGCTATGACAAAGCTGCAATTCATCGACAGATGCTTCGCGAACAGGCAACCGGGTCATCGCATCCAGTAAGGCATGTTTTTCCAATTCCTTTATTATCGATATTAGCCGACCTGAATTTTCAGGATGATCCGGAAAATCATGATCAAGAAACAGTGGATCGTAAACAAAGGCAGTAGTGTTTTTTGTGTCCATATTCTGAAATTTATTTTTCTGATCGATAGAATTATTTGAAAAGCGACAAGCCAGCAATCCAAAACAGGCAAGAGTACCAAGCTTGCAAAAAGTCCTTCGATCAAGATAATTCATCATTAATAATTATTAGGTCGAATTTAACTTGATTTCTTCAGAAATTGAATAAATTGAAGAATAAATCTTAAAAACTCCATGTTTTTTTTCTGATAAATTTTTACATCAGTAATCAGCCAAAGGTATTTTAGCGATTGATAAACTTCTATTCTATTTGTAAATACTATCATCCTGTCAATTGTATTGCTGATGTAAAAATTGTAAAATTGTAAAGAAAAAAATCGAATATTATGAAATTTACATGTTCAGTAGACATTGACCTTCCGGTAGAAAAAGTGGTGGATCTTTTCGACAATAGCGACAACCTGAAGGAATGGCAGGATGGATTTGTTGGGATGGAACACATTAGTGGAACTCCGGGAGAACCAGGCGCCACTTCGAAGCTTACTTACAAAATTGGCAATCGTGAAATTGAATTAATCGAAACCATTGTGAAAAAAAACCTACCCGACATATTTTCAGGCACCTACGAAGCAAAGGCAATGGTAAATTCGATGAAAGTCAGATTTGAATCATTAAGTAGGGATAAAACCCGATATGTGTGCGATATCGAATATACCAGGTTCAACGGTTTTATGCCCAAAATGATGGCCTTTTTAATGCCGGGCATGTTTAAAAAACAAACCCAAAAATGGCTCGATCAGTTTAAGTCGTTTGCAGAAAAGGCATCGAGAGGTGAATAATATCACATAGGTTTTGATAGGATGAACTAAATTATTTCAATTACCCCGATTTCTACAACTATTCCAATCCATCAGGATTAAGTTCTAAATTATTTGGAGGTAGGAACCTCTTCAACATCAGATCCGATCCATCAAAAACAGCATAGGTAAAATTGCTGATCCAATCGCCAAGGTTAATAAATTTCGATTTTTCGTTAATCAAAATATCCAAAACAATATGGCGATGGCCAAAAACAAAAAAATCGAAATGCTCAGATTTAAGTATCTCCCTGGCATAAAGCATTAACCACTCCTTATCCATACCAAAAAACGGTGGTATTTTTTTCTGGCTATAGCGACTTGTTATCGACCATTTATGAGCCAGCGACAGCGCAAAATTCGGATGCAAGCGTGAAAAGAAAAACTGCATTGTTTTGCTGGTAAATATTTTTTTCAACATTTTAAACTTATGGTCGCCAGGACCAAGCCCATCGCCATGAGCAACCAGAAATCGTTTATTGTTTTTCTCAAAAATATATTCGCTGGTATGAAGGATAACTCCGGTTTCCTTTGGAATATAGTCGAAAACCCAAATGTCGTGATTGCCTGTAAAAAAATGGACCGGGATGCCACTATCGGTTATACTTGCCAGTGTGCCAAGAAAGCGGGTAAATCCACGAGGGACTACTTTTTTGTATTCGTACCAGAAATCGAAAATATCGCCAACTAAAAAAATTGCTTCGGCATCCTTTCTGGCCATGTTCAACCAATTAACAAAATGTTTCTCACGCCTGAGGCTTATGTCATGGTTGGGTAATCCCAGGTGCACATCCGAAGCAAAATATATTTTCTGTCCTTCTTTCAAATCAGTATAAATAATCGCCAATCCTTCCTGTTGGGCCTAACACATTCAGTTTTAAGGTAAACCGTATTTTCTGCAAATAATTTTTTGTCCATTCATTGTTAATATCAGCTAAATCAGGCGACAATACCATTGGAAAATATATGGCAAATATATCAGGAATTAACGATAGTTCAAGACCAGCCTCATACTGAAAGCCCTCAATACAGTTTAAATATCGATCGGAATTATTACAATCGTTTGCGTTTTTCTGAATGCCAAGATTGACGAATAATTTCATGAAATTGGTTCCTGGCAACGAGGTTTTCAAATTTATAGTACTTACTACCCAGTCGGAGAATGTAGCCGGCAAGTATGACACAAATCCACCATCAGAAATCAAAACTTGTCGTCCTGTCAAATCCGGATTAATTTCGTTTCCTGATGACCGCCTCATAAAAAGATATGCAGCCTGGTAATCAGCATACCCTCCCCTTCCGGCCAATGATAATCCATATGGATTCGATAAATTGGATTCCGGCAAGTCAACCCAACCGGCAAACATCCTGACATCGAGATCTTTCCTATGCCGCCCATAGTTTATCCTCATTGTTCCTTCGCAGTTCACTTTCTGTAGTTCACCAGCCAACTCAAAATGAAGCCGTAAAGAATACGGATTCAATTTGTTCCGGTTCAGATGAGCTATATAGAAATTTAAGAATTCATTAATCTCAAATACATTGGAGAGTTTAACATAGCTTATATAAAAATCGGTCCATATGCCATTTGATTTATCAGGATGCAGACGATAATTTAATAAAGCCTCGAATCGTCGATAGCTATGATCATCAATCTCAACTGATTCAGGACTAAATCCATATTGCTTGCATTTTAGCTGATAAGTGAAATTATTTTTAGTCATATACCGAAAGGTAATATTTCCGGCAAGATCCTGGTTTTTAAATCCATACATTGGCATTATCAGGAACTGGAAGCGCTTGGGCGGTAGAAAAGAGTTATAAAATGCCACACCCGGCATTAGGCCATTCAGACCATTTAAGCCAACAACAGGCATATAATACAAATGGTTTTTATATGGATTTGTGGCGCTACCAAGCAATTGCATCCTAAATGGTTTCGAATGTGGGAACAGAGCTGATTTTGAAAAAGTGTTGTTTCTTCTGTTTACATCGAGTGTGAAATGCTCCGGATCGATGATGATCATAGACTTTTCTTCTGATTTTTGATTCAACCATTTTTTACCTGAAAATCCTTCATGCCATTGTCCGTTATCACTGTCCGAAACAGCCAATTGGAACGGTGATGCAATAATTCTTTTGTTTTTAATAAGAATGTTATCTCCACGTATCTTTTTTATCTTATAATCGATAGTTTTTTCAGTAGCAATTACATCATTAAAAAACCAATCTAAATTCTTTCCTGTTTCTTTTTCAAATAAATTCTGAAGATCTTCAGGATATGGATGTTTGAATTTCCATTCCTTGTAAAAGATAAGCATAATCCTGTCAAACTCTTTCTCACCCAAATAATTGCGCAAATAATGCCAGGCATGTGCAGCCTTGAAATATGCAATAAAAGCATAATTCATAATGTGGAAATTTTCTGATGTGCTGCTTATTTTTTGATTAAGATTGATACGACTGCTCAAGAGCCAGGCCAGCTCGTAGCTTTCGGCATACTCCTGATGGGCAACATCAAAAAATTGAGCAACTTTTATTAATTCCTCATCATCCGACACACTCTCATACATTTTCACTCCCGGATATTTGGTCTCGATATAACGCAATTGGTTGGAAGTATTCATCCCCTCGTCGAGGTAGGGAAATTCCCGTTCGTTGAATCCCCAAAGGCCATAAAACCAGTTATGACCCACTTCGTGCATTATTACTTCTTCAAGAGCACGTGCATCTCCGCTCGAACCAATTATTGTAATAGTAGGATACTCCATCCCGGCTCCTGCACTTAATGCACCTTCGACTGCTGTGCAATTCCTGTACGGATAGTCACCATTCCAAAGCGAATAATAATAGATAGCATCGTTTATGTACGTGGTGGCTTGTTCCCACAAATGTGGTTGATGATTTGTAAACATTGCCCATGTTGTTACCTTTTGTCCGGAATGGGGTAATTTTATTTCTGATTTTCGAACATAGAATGCCTTATCCGCGAACCATGCAAAATCATGAACATTCGATTCGGTATATCTTAAAGTTTTATTTGTAGAAATGCCTGTCTGAATGTAGGTGTTTAATTCCTCTCTATTCTTCTCTTTCTTTTCCTTTGATTTTTTATTTAACCATTCAATTTCGGAGGGTGTTTGTAAATTACCTGTTGCAGCGACAACATAATCTGAAGGTAAGGTTATACTCACGTCAAATGAACCAAATTCTGAATAAAACTCGCCCATATTGAGATACGGCATTTCGTGCCATCCGAATTTATCGTACACTGCCGGCTTAGGATACCATTGGGTTATCTGATAGGACTTTTTAGCATGTCCAAGGCGGGAATATTTCGATAAAGGGATTTTAACAAAGAAAGGTGTAGTAATTTTTACTTTTCCTCCAGGGAGCAATATTTGTGGCAGATGAATCAAACATATATCGACATGGTCCGGATGATATTCCCATTTTGCTTTCTGTCCATCGACCGCAAAATCGAGCGAATCGATATACCCTGGATTGTTATGATGATCGAAATATTCTTTGGCTTCAAAAGTTTTTAATTTCTGTTTCCAAAATGCAGTTTTATTCCCGGAGTAAGCATTCGGCCATAAGTGAAACCATAAAAAATGCAAACTATCGGGCGAATTATTGATATATTCTATTTCTGTATAAGCTGATAGTGTATGCTGAGAATCGTTAAGTTTTACATTAATCTTATAATTCACTTCTTGTTGCCAGTATTCCTGTGCCAGAGACTCAATGCTGAAAAACAAGGCCAGGAACAACAACAAGTTATCAATTCTGAACATAAAATTAGTTCTTAAAGAAAGTCACTATTTCAAAAAGAAGAACGGAATTGTATTTTGATATTTGTCGACATTAAACTGAAGATAATATACAGCCTCAGAAAGTCCATATGTATAACCGGAAAACTGCAAATAATGAGGTCCGGGTAACTGTTGTTCGTTTTTAAATTCCTCAATCAGGCTCCCTTTCTCATCTATTAACTTAATCAACACATGTGATTGTGATTCCAGTGTATATTCAAAATTAATATGATCAGTTGCCGGATTGGGGTATAATCTGGTTTTATAAATATCAGATAAAGGTTCTTGAATTCCAATGGCTGATGTATCGACATAAATATCCTGATAAAAAGCCGTTGAAATCCCCAGTGCATTTTGATTTACCTGAAATAATGGAACTCCTGTGCCCTTTCCAAGCCAATAGTATTCGGTTGTTGTAACCGGTGGCAACGCCAATCCTATTCCGGTGGCATCTACATAAATTGTATCGCTGCGAGTTATAACCGATTTAACACGTAGTACTTCGTAATCACCCATTGGCAGTTTTAATGTGCCCCAACCGTCAACAGTGGATTCCCGTTCAATTTCCTCGCCGAAATAACCAATGGTTGGAATAGCCAGGTTATAAGAGGAATAGGCAGAATATGTATCGAAATAATTTAAAGGAAAATTATAAATTATTTCGATGGTGTCATAAACTATAGGAATCGGCAGTCCATTTAATGTAACTCCAATTCCCAACCGGCCATATGCATTAAAGGCATTCCGGAAAAACTCATATGGCGATTCAACAGCAACACCTGGAATAAAATTAGGTGCCTCGAACATTTCTATAGCAACTGTGGCATTGTTGAAAAGTAAACTGTACAGACCTGGTACATCGGCAGGTTCAAGAAATGAATCGATTCGCTGAACTACTGAGGTTAATGACGAAAAATCCCATAGGTAGTTAGCTCCAGTAAGCTCGGGATCGCCATTAAAATTTACTGCAGTACTGATTACAAATGTATCACCAGGTGCAGGCATATCGGTATTATCGATGCTGATTTGGGCATTTAACAAACAGCTGACCAGCATTAAAGCAATAATAAAATAATTTCTCATGATTAAAATATTTTGGGGTTCGTTCAATGGGCACAATTTACAAAAATATGCGCAATTATATACCGTAGAAATCTATTAATTGTTGAAACAGATTAGTAACGTGTGCCAGGATTTTGCCAATTAACTTTTACCTTCTTACTTTTGCCATAAATATTTTCAAAATGGCAGATAAGAAGAAATCGAAACAGCTAAAATCCAGACAAAAACAGGAACGAAAAGTGAGTCCGGATACAGCTGTAAAAGCAAAATCAAAAATACCGGTCCGGCTTGGCATCCTCCTGATTCTTGTTGTTACACTAATTGCCTATTCCCCTGTTTTTAAGGCCGGATTTACCAACTGGGACGATCAGGGTTACGTAACCGAGAATCCCGTTATAAAAAACCTGGATGCAACAAACTTTAAACTGATCTTTACTGAAAACTTTGTTGCCAATTACCATCCATTTACTATGCTTAGTCTGGCTGTCGATTATGCTATTGCAGGAGATTCAGCGACCTGGTATCATTTCGTAAACTTGTTATTGCACCTGTTGAATACCTTCTTGGTCTTTTATTTTGTGTTGCTACTTTTTAATAGGCTGGAGTTTAAATATGCTGCCGAATTATCCTTATTTGTAGCTGCGCTGTTTGGCGTCCACACTCTGCATGTTGAGTCGGTGGCTTGGATTGCCGAACGGAAAGATGTTTTGTATGCCTTGTTCTTTTTGTCATCGCTTATATCTTATGTAAAATTTCTACACTCGGGCAAAGCAAAGTTTTTTATCTATTCATTGCTGCTGTTTGTTTTCTCATTATTATCGAAAGGACAGGCCGTATCGTTGGCGGTAACGCTTTTTGCCATCGATTTCATTTTCAACAGAAAGATATTCAGCATAAAAGTGATCCTCGAAAAATTACCTTTTCTTGCCTTAGCGGTTGTTTTTGGTATCCTGGCGCTTAATGCCCAGCAGGAAGGAGACGCGGTGGCCCAAATTACACATGAACATGTTACAATGTGGGAGAGGTTCATGTTTGCATCGTACGGCTATGTTGTATATCATTTGAAATTGTTATTCCCCCTGAATCTATCGGCAGTTTATCCCTATCCTCCAAAAACAGATGGAAGTTTTCCAACAGTTTATTATTTTAGTTTTATTCCTGCCATAGCTTTATTAGGGAGCATTTTGTATTTCATAATGAAAAACAGGGCAATTGCCTTTGCATTTTTATTTTTTCTTATTAATAATCCATTGACTTTATCTAAAGGAAGTTTTTTTTCTAAAGTTTTTAATAAATCTGGCAGAGTTAATTCTGCTTCTCCTATAACCCCTATATCAAATTCTTTAAATTTATTTAATGTTTCTTCTGGAACTGCAGTAATATGTGGTCCTCCTAAGAT
>CAYLZH010000114.1:8437-14547 GCA_964388245.1 uncultured Bacteroidales bacterium | reverse complement strand
TAAATATTGCACTGATTCCGTCACAACCTGCCGGTATAACTGTTTCAGTAAGTGGTGGAACCGCAACTCAAGGAGTTGATTTTGATCTTTTCAATACAAGTTTTTCTCTTGATAGTGCAAATATGTCATCATCCATTCAATTGAGAGTGTATAATGATGCGTATGTTGAAAGTACTGAAAGTATCGAATTAAGTTATGCCTTAAATGCAAATGGTGGAGACGCTGTAAGTGGTTCACTAAATCAAAATGTTACAATATCAATTATTGATAATGATGATGAACCGTCAAGCATTACAACCACTACAACCATTTTTTCATATGATTTTGAAAGCGGAATGAGTCCGTTTTCAACTAATAATCCTTCGGGAGCAACGGCCTGGCAGGTGGGTAATAATGCAGCGGCCAGTTCAAATGCATTTACTATTCCAACATCAAATGCAACTCAATTTGCATGGATAAACGATGATGATTGCGACTGTGACCAAAATAATGTTGACCTGTACTTTCCGGTTATTGATCTTAGCAATTATACAAGTGCAAGTCTTACTTTCGACTCCTATTTCGAAGATAATACGTATATGAATATAAATGAAGATGCCGACCTAATGGTGTCTGTCAGTGGTGGTGCATATTCGCTTGTTGCCCCCTTGGTTGCATCTCAGATTGATGTTGCCTGGGTAGGTCAGGTATTTGACATTAGCCAATGGATCGGAAACAGCAGTGTGCAGTTCAAGATAAACTACAGCGATGGAGGGGGTTGGTTGTATGGATGTACAGTTGACAACGTAGAAATTACAGGCACATTGCCAATTGGTATTCAAACAATGGTAAATACTAATTTGGGTGATACTGCCAATCTAGGACCAAACGAAACGGTACATTATCGCGATCCTGCTTCAGGAAAAATTATGCTAAGTCTCGAAAATACCAGTTCGTGGGATTATGGATGTGTAGTTGTTGAAGTTGATAGGGACGGATCATCCCCTACAGCACTACCTTTTACCAGTAACAATACAGCCAGTTATCTTTGTTCGAAAACATTTAAAGTAACACCAGCTAATCCAAATCCAGGTGGCACATATTCGGCAACTTTGTATTATGAAGAAGCAGAAATATCGACCTGGGAGACCATTACAGGCAATGTAAGGAACGATGCACATATAATAAAGGTATCAGGCAGCAATCAGATTTCAGATGTTACACCTTCTAATTTTGCATCCTTTACTATTGAAAGTGCTGGTGCTACCATCGGAAGTTTTGGTTCCGGTGTTACATTTTCATCTGCTTTTAGTAGTGGATTTTCAGGTTTTGGTTTGGGACTACCTCCTGAGCAGTGTAGTAGTTTCTCTATTGTTAATGTTGTTACCGGCGATCCGACTTGTAGCATGAACAATGGTACGATTACTATTAATACTAATGGCGGAACGCCTCCCTATCAATATAGTATTGATAATGGAAGCAACTATCAATCTTCTGCAAATTTCACGGGTCTTACGCAGGGAACATATTCCATAATTGTTGAGGATGCTGCAGGTTGCCTTGTCACATCATCTGCCGTTATAAATGCCGGTACTTCAAATCCTGAAATACTATTTGCATATGATACCATAATAACAATGCAGCCTGACACAGTTTCTTTGGTTCCAGGTGCATTCGATTCATATCTTTGGAATACCGGCCAAACGACATCTGTTCTGTTTGTCAACGAATTTGGCACATACGTTTTAACAGTTACCGACAACCAGTGTACTGATGTCGATTCAGTGGTTGTTGCCGAAAGGCAGGACATTTGGCTTGTCCAGGGGTGGGGAATGTTCTCAACATATATCAGCAATACCCTTCCGATTGATGCACTTGTGAATGACATTGTAAGTGATATTGTAATTGTTAAGGATGAAAATGGTAATGTTTTCTGGCCACAATTTCAGCTAAACTCGATTGGAAATCATGCGATTGGAGAGTCCTATCTGCTAAAAATGATTAATTCGAATTGGTTATATGTTATTGGCAGTGCGGTAGTACCAGAGCTAACACCAATTAACTTGTTAATGAATTTTAATCATCTGGGATATCTTCGAAAATCACCTGCACCTGTTATCGATTTAATGAATCCAATTATTGATAAATTGATTTTACTGAAAGATGACAATGGTGATGTATACTGGCCACAATTCTCGATCGACCAGATAGGATCGATGGAACCAGGCGAAGGATACCAGGTTAAACTTTCAGCAGACACCTCTTATTATTATCCATCGAATGCTACTGTTTTTACCAAAATTATTTCCGACAACCAAATTCCTGTGCATTTCATTAGAGCTGACAAAACAGGAGGGAATATGACACTCGGTATTCCTGCGGATGCATGGAAAATTAAGCCCGAACAAGGTGATGAAATTGGCATATTCGACGCTCAGGAAAATTGCTATGGAGCAGGCGTATATACTGGTTTCCATTTTGCAATGAGTATCTGGGGGGATGATAAATTTACAGCCCTGAAAGACGGGATGGAAAATGACGAGGAGTTTTCTATCCGTTTATGGAGAAAGTCATTAGGAAAAAGTGAAATGTGTATTGTAGAATCCTGGTACGAGGGAAGTGGTAAATACATGAATAACAGCATAGCAATAGTTGGAAAAATAGCTACAATTGCAGAAACAGGTCTTACTCTCAATGTCTATCCCAATCCATTTAATCATACAGCAAATATCGCTTTTAACTTACCTGAAAAGAGTAAAGTTAAGATCGATCTTTATAACTCAACTGGTGAGCACCTGCGCGAACTACGCTACAAGGATTTTCCTGAAGGGCAACACACATTTCAGATAATCATGGAAGAATATCCTGCAGGCAATTATTTCTTATTGTTACAAACCCGCGAACAAACCATAAACAAAGCTATACAGCTAATTAGATAATTGATAATCGTCCATCCCGGTTGAAAAACCTGGATGGATTTTTCTTCTTCCCAATATCTGATCGATTTATTTATCTCATTGATACCTTGACTGATTATCCATACATGCTGATCAAATTTAATATCGCCACGTAAAATAAAAGTTTGATATAGCAGATGCTCGTCAAATAATTTCGTGATTTGACATAAGTTTCAGGTTGTTTAATCAAAATATATTAAAAGCCCGCAACGTCGGAATAGCTGTAAGCGTAAATTCTAATCAGTGTTATAACACTATTGCTTTTTTTTTGATCATCCTTCATTCGAATAGATTATGAAAAGTACAATCAATTGAGGGGATTATCTTAAACAGCAATGAATTAATGGATTAATACGATTTTGATAAAGATTCACGTGGCAAAGAGTAAGCTATATGCTATGGTAGTTATTCTGATTCATACCCTGATATTATGGACACAGAAAACTATTGAAGTGATCCCACATTCCAATCCCCAAAATGTTTTAGAGGAAAAAGTTAAACCTTTATTTTACGCTTCATCAGTATTTAATTTTGATAATATTCAAGCAATTAGAAATCATTATTCGTTGCGTCTGCAAAGATTGTATGTCCAGAATTCTGAATACAACCTCCTAAGTACCAGGTCACAGGAGCCAACTGTGGACATATCATCCGAAGTTGATAAACAGATATACGATAATGACAAGTTTGAACTTCAACAAGACTTAAAAACTGCCCGAAACCTGATCCAAAAACGACGGCTTCAGATCTGGCTGCTTTCAGGTTTTATTATGGTGTTATTGATCTTCACTGTAATCTTTTATATATTAAGCCGATACCGTAGAAAATCGATCGAAGCGCAGCAAGATCTGCTCAAGAAAGAAAAAGATATTGCGGAATTAAATTTACGAACCAGAGACCTCGAACGCGAAAAGCTTAGTAATATAATTTTTGCTGAAAAACAGATTAGTCAGCTTCAGCAAGAAAAACTCGAACAGGCAAGGGATAAACTTCAGGCTGTTAGTTTTCAGATTATTAAGAAAAACAAGCAATTTATTGAGCTGAAAGAAATACTGGATGACAGGTTGTTGGATAGTCCTTTACCTGAATCTAAATGCAACCGGCTATTGAATATCCTGAAAATTAATATCAACGAATCGAATGGATGGCATGAATTCGAGCATGATTTTCGACTTTCCTACCCTGGATTTTTGGAGCGTTTAGAAGATCGGTTTAAAAATCTAAATAGTAATGAGATACAATTAATCGCCTATATCCGTTCGGATCTGAAACCACGAGAAATAGCAGATATTAAAGGAATCTCGCAGGAATCGGTTAAAAAATCCAAGAGTCGGTTAAGAAAAAAACTCCAACTTGATCCATCACTCGATCTATCGGATTTTCTCCAGACAATCTGAAGCAGCCAGTTTTCTCCGGCATTATTATTCGGGTTTTAAACTTTAAAGTATAATTCAAACCGGATACGATTATTTTATTGGTTTGTCCCCCCCATTGTCCCCCCAAAAAAATTGACTTTAGACACTTTATGGTTTATCTTGCATTTCTTTAATCTATCAGATATTTATTACAATGATAAAGCATATTGATATTGAATGTAGGTCGATAAGCTTAAAACCAGGCTTCGGATTTGACATATACAAATTTGCAACAGAAAATCAGTTAACCGGACAAATATCATATCCATCGCATGAAAATCCGGTTATTCACCTGGAGGGTAGCGAAAACTCAGTTGCAGCTTTTATCAACTGGTGTTTAAAAAATATGGAGACATCAGGAATAACCGAATTTAAAATAAGAAACGGCCCAGTCCAAAACTTCGGTCAATTTACGCTTGGAAATCGAACGGATCACTAATATAACTGTACTATGAAAAACAAAGCATTACTAACACTAATTGTCCTGGCCATAGCCATCACGATATCCGCCCAGGTACCACAGGCATTTAAATACCAGGCAGTGGCAAGGGATTCCTCAGGGCAGTTGATAACAACCCAGCAGGTAGCTTTACAAATAAAGATTTTGCAGGGCAGCACCAATGGCGATTCTGTTTATGTTGAGAAACACAATCCAACTACCAATGCCTTCGGATTACTTGATATTGCGATAGGAAATGGAATCTATGTTTATGCTGATTTCGATACAATTCCCTGGGCAAGCAGTCCATTCTTTGTAAAGGTTGAGATGGATAAAAACAATGGTATTGATTATCAGCACATTGGAACCTTTGAGTTATTGAGTGTGCCATATTCAAATTATGCTCAACAATTCAGCGGAAATATGCAGCATCAAAAAATCTCCAACCTGGCCGATCCCGATAGTGCACAGGATGCAGCAACAAAAGCTTATGTCGATCTATTATCAGTGCTAATTGAAGAGATTCAATATGCAACCGGGATGAAAGTTAAAGATTATGATGGGAATATTTACAATGGGGTAAAAATTGGACGCCAAATCTGGATGGTTGAAAACCTTCGAACTACACATTATGCTGATGGTACAGCTATATCACATATAACCGATAATACTGCCTGGGCAAACCTTAGTGATAACAATACTGATAAGGCTTACTGCTATTATGACAACAGCTCTGCAAATGCAGACATCTATGGCGCCTTGTACACATGGGCAGCCGTAATGAACGGTACAGCAAGCAGTACGACTAATCCAAGCGGTGTTCAGGGGATTTGTCCGAATGGCTGGCATTTGCCAAGTGCTTTGGAATGGGAAGAGTTAGGTTTATATTTAGGTGGGACATGGCAGGCTGGCCCCAAATTAAAAGAAGCCGGGACTAACTACTGGAATCCAAACCCAGGTGCTTCAAACAGTAGTGGATTTACAGCATTGCCTGGCGGAAAGAGAGCACACGACACAGGTTCGTTTGAGCAGTTGGGAACTCATGGATATTGGTGGAGTTCGCAAGAGCAGACATCAGCAGCTGCAGAAGTTTATTATTTAGAATCAAATACTGATATACTTGATAATGACAATGTACATAAATCTATTGGTCATTCAGTTCGCTGCATAATGGATTAAAGTGTTTGTATGAAAACGCCAATTTGTTATTACGCTTGTACTGATACAAATATTTACATAAGTAAACTACTTGTTATTCAATACTTCACAAGCCTCAATTTAACGTTTTCAGATAAAACACTCCGTATAAATGTAGAGGCT
>CAYLZH010000114.1:365-8427 GCA_964388245.1 uncultured Bacteroidales bacterium | reverse complement strand
CAAAAAGAATGTTAAAGACATAATAATAAACGAATTAAAACCAGATAATGAGAGTTCAGGTAATAATCAGGAACGGCATTAATGCCGTTTGCTTTAACGAAACAACAATCGGGCTTTTGCCCAATTAAAATTTTACTATGAAACACAGAATCTTACTTATACTAACAATCCTGGCCTTAGCGACAACGCTCATGGCACAGGTCCCGCAGGCCTTTAAATACCAGGCAGTGGCACGCGATTCCTCAGGGCAGTTGATAACAACACAGCAGGTAGCTTTGCAAATAAAGATTTTACAGGGTAACACCAATGGCGATTCTGTTTATGTTGAGAAGCACAATTCAACTACCAATTCCTACGGATTACTTGATATTGCCATAGGAAACGGAATCTATGTTTATGCAGATTTCGATACAATTTCCTGGGCAAATGGTCCATACTTTGTAAAAGTTGAAATGGATAAGAATAATGGGATTAATTATCAGCACATTGGAACCTTTGAGTTATTGAGTGTGCCATATTCATTGTTTTCTGATGAATTTAGCGGAGATATGAAAAACAAAAAGATATCAAATCTGGCATACCCGGAAAGTAATAATGATGCAGTTACTAAAGCATATGTTGATATGATATTTGATATAATGGAAACGCATGGTTTGTATCTTGTTGATTTCGAATCGGATGCACAAATAGCAAATGTTTCGACCCCGATCAGCTTTACAGATAAATCTGTTATTTCTCCATCCAGTTGGTTATGGCAGTTTGGCGATGGTAATACCAGTACCTTACAAAATCCTGTACATAGTTATTCAAATTCAGGCTGGTATACAGTTAGCCTTACTGCATCGAACGGGATATTAACCAGGACACAAACAAAACAAAACTATATCCGGATTCTTCAATCGGTACAGGAAAGGTTAAGTAATGAAACACCGTATGAGATTTATACCAGCGATCAAACACTGCTTGATTCCTTGTATGGAAAATCATACCAGGGTGGATTAATTTTCTATTTCGATACAATTAGTGGCTCAGGTTTAGTCGCAGCTGATAGCACAACAGGGTGGCACTTTTGGGGGTGTTATGGAACTGATATTACATTTGGAAATGGGGCCGTCGGAACAATTATCGGGACAGGAAACACCAATTCCGAGGAAATTGTACACGATTGCACTACTGAAATTAGTGCTGCTGAAGAATGCCTGGACTATTCCGATGGAACATATTCCGACTGGTTTATGCCCTCGATTGATGAACTTTTTGAAATTTACACCCAGCTCCATGTAAACAATATCGGGAATTATTCTCCAAATGTTTATATGTCATCTACAGAGATATCAGGTATCCAATTTAAGATGGTAAGGTTTAATACAGGAGCAAAAGAAGATATGTACAAAGATGAGGCGGCTAATGTTGTTGCAATCAGGGAGTTTAATTAAGGAGGATGAGATGAAATGAAATTCAACGATGTTCATAATTTATATATTATGACCGATTAAAATTATAAAATCAGAGTATAAAATGAAAAAAAATAATTATTTTACACAAAAACTAGTAACTATGAGAAAGGGCGTATTCATTTTTATCATTCTGGCATTGTCGTATATGGCCAATAGCCAGAGTCTGACACCAGAAGTAATTGCATCAGGTGGCGAATTTTTAACACATGGGGCAGCAAGCCTCAGTTCTACTTTAGGCGAACCTCTGATTGAAACCGGTTATGGAAATACATTAAAAGTTACTCAGGGATTTCAACAGGTTCAGACATTATCTGTTAGCATTACCTCACAAACTGATGTGAGTTGTTATGGAGGAAGCGATGGGATGCTTATTGCAACCACTGCCGATGGCACCGCTAATTATACCTATGTTTGGTCAAATGGTGAAAGTACCTCAAATACACCATACACAAGCGACACAATTACGGGGCTTACAGTAGGATCATATTCTATAACTGTTACTGATGGAAGCTCGAATACTGCCACAGCTTCGGCAACAGTAACTGTGGCTGACAACCAACCTCCAAATGCTGTATGTAAAAACATTTCAGTTTATTTAGACAATTCCGGGCAGGCTACAATTAGTGGAAGTGATATCGATAATAATTCCACTGATAACTGTTCAATCTCAACAAGAACTGCCAATCCAAATTCTTTTACCTGCATTAATATTGGACCAAATCAGGTTACACTTACCGTAACCGACAGTAACAATAACCCTGCAACCTGTACTGCAACAGTAACCGTGGTTGACACCCTACCCCCTGTTTTAACTGGTATTCCAGCTATGGATACAGTTGTATGCGGGCAGGTGCCAAATCCTGCAACTGTAACAGTTACTGATAACTGTACTCCAAATCCATCACTTTCATTTACCGAAACACAAATTCCTGTTGCATGCCCGCAATCTAAAATTATTACACGTACCTGGAGTTCAATAGATGGACATGGCAATTCAGTTTCACAAAGTCAGACAATTTATGTGATCGATACCATTCCCCCTTCTTTGGTTGGTATTCCCGGACCATTAAGTGTCGAATGCAGCAACATTCCCCAGCCGGCAGTTGTAACAGCTACCGATAATTGCGATAATGCCCCTTCGGTCACCATGAAACAATGGAAAACAAGTGGAAGTTGCGAAAATTCATATACACTAACCCGGACCTGGACAGCATCAGATGCTTGCAGCAATGTCGATTCGGCAAGCCAGGTAATTACGGTTGTCGATGCAACTAATCCGGTAGCAGTTTGCAGTAATCCGACATTTTATTTGGATGAGTATGGCAATGCAAGCATTATTGCATCCGACCTGGATGGAGGAAGCACTGATAATTGTACACCAAACAATTTACTAACCTTCTCGGCAACACAAACGAGTTTCGATTGCAATAATGTTGGCTTTGTGCCGGTAACCCTTACCGCTTTCGACGAATGTAGTAATACATCAACTTGTTCTGCAAACATCACTATTAGTGATACAATTCCACCAATTGTTTTATGCAGTGATACAACCCTGGAACTGAATGCCAATGGACTGGCTAGTCTTACTGCCGCAGATATTAACAATGGTTCAACAGATGCATGTGGAATAGCAAGTGTCGTAATAGATCAGACTAATTTTAGCTGCAATGATCTGGGTGCAAACACCATTACACTTACGGTTACTGATAATAATAATAATGTTTCGACATGCACCGCAACGGTTACAGTTGTCGACAATTGGAATACTCCTGTGATAACAAGCCAGCCAATCGGATCGGTTAATTGTATCGAAAACAACATTACTTTGAGTGTAACAGCAAACGGATCGGCTCCAATATCATATCAATGGTACAAGGATGGAAGTCCAATAACTGGATCGACTTACGATACTCTTATTCTGAATAATCTGTCACTGAGCGATGACGGCCTGTATCATTGCGAGATTTCACAGGTATGTTCAGTTATACAAAGTGATACTGCCGATGTAGTAGTGAATCCTTGTCTTGAAGTTTGCGGAAACATATCAACCAATACTACCTGGAATATCGATACCATTAAGGTAACTTGTGATATTATTGTTGATGACGATGTTACGCTTACTATTATGCCAGGTACTTTTGTTGAATTCCAGGGCTATTATATGATTGATGTACAAGGCAACATGCTTGCGCAGGGAACCCAAAATGATAGTATATATTTTGCCCCTGTTGATACCGTTATTGGCTGGCGCGGAATTAAATTAAACAATTCGGCATGGGGAGTTAATGGAATAATGAACGATAACGATTCCACAATCTTATCATACTGCTGGATAGGATATGGAGTTGGAACTGGGAATTATGAGCACAATCGTGGAGGTGGTTTCTATGTCTGGGCTTTCGATAAAGTAAGGATTTCGAATTCAACAATTACAAAAAACAGTGCTGATATCGGCGGAGGCATGCTGATCTATTTTGCCTCGATCGTAATGAAAAACAATACCATTACACATAATATAGGAACCTCAAATGGAGGGGGATTAAATATATCACATGCCAATGGCGTATTCATTAACAATTACGTTGCCCATAACACTTCAGTTTATGGAGCCGGTATTCAGTTAATCAACTCACAACCTGAATTTCATAATAATATTTTTGAACACAATCATGCTACAGTTTATGCAGGAGCTTTGCTAATCCAGAATGCAGATGTAGTAATGGAAAATAATATCCTCAGGTATAATTCATCCGACGGGCATGGGGCAGGCATTTTTATCGATAGCTGGTCGCAACCGGTTATCAACCGTAATTGCATATTGTATAACCATGCGAGTGATGATGGAGGAGGCTTTTTTATTGCGGAATGGTCAATTTCTTCTATTACGAATAATTTAATTGTGAATAATTCTGCTACTGATAATGGAGGCGGCATATTTGCAATGGCTAACGCTGATTTCACCAATACTAATAATACTATAGCAAATAATATCGCTTACAATAGTGGAGGTGGAATATATATAACAAATTCAGCACCTGTTTCTACAAATACAATACTTTATGGAAATCAGGCAATAACAAGCGGGAGTCAGGTATTCAGGCAGGCAGGCAATCCCGACTTCATTCACTGCGATATTCAGGGCGGACCTACTTTCGGAGGATCAGGTACTTATCTGAATAATATCGATAGTATCCCGCGATTTACCAATCCGACAACAAGTGCTGGCCCTGGTGGTACAACTGCTAATGGCCAACCCATTGACTGGACACTTACACAATGCTCTCCTTGTGTAAATGCAGGAACACCTGACACGAGTGGTCTTGATTTAGGTTTAATCGACCGCGTTGGAAATCAACGTGTTTATGATACTGCAATCGATATGGGTGCTTATGAATTCATCGGTGTTGATATGAATCCTATTGCATTTACATTACATCCGGCAAGCACATCTGTATTTGTTTACGATCCGGTTAGTTTTGGTGCTACAGCAATTGGAACTGCTCCCGTTACATATCAGTGGTACCATAACAATACGCTTATGCTCGGTGAAACATTTTCGAGCCTCAGTATTCCGTCTGCAATTCATACCGATGCCGGACAGTATTTTGTTGAAGCATCCAATATTTGCGGCCCGCTAAACAGTAATGTAGCTAATCTAACCGTACAATTATATCCGGTTATTGAAGCAGGACCCGACACTTCAATATGCGGGAACCTTGACTATATGCCGCCGGCATCAGTACAAAACTATAGCACGCTGCAATGGACAACATCAGGCGATGGCACTTTTGATAACAATTCGATCGTAGCTACAACATATTTTGCAGGGCCTAACGATATCCTCACCGGATCGGTGCAAATAAATCTCACAGCTAATGCGCCGGTTCCTTATACTGAAGTATCAAAAGATTCTTTCATACTTACATTAAAGCCATTTCCAGAGGCTGCTATTTATAGTAATGCCCCTGTTTGTATTGGTGATGACTTGATCCTGAACGGACTACCAAGGGAGATATCCTGCTTAAGCGATTGTGGCCTGCCGGAATTATATTGTGCATCGTGGGCTACACTTCAGTTTTATCAGTATATATCGAAGTTCGAACTGGATGATGCAAGCCAGGTAAGCTCCTTCTCAGGATATTCTGATTTTACGTCTGCAAAGTTCAAAACCCTCTATCGTGATTCAGTTTATGCATTAGGTGCTGAAATATCAAATCCAACTCCGGCACTACATCATACCAATGTTTTTATCGACTGGAATCGTGATTCAGACTTCGACGATCCGGGCGAAACAATAATTCTTGGGAGCGGAACAGGTGATATTCAACTTACAGGGAATCTCCAGGTTCCTGCGGGGGCTGCCCTTGGAAACACGTTATTACGAATTGTAAACGAATTCAATGTATCACCCGGACCATGTGGTAATTATGCACGAGGCGAAACAGAGGATTACTGGATAGAAATTAAAGCAATTGATGCAGGAGCCTATGTTTCTTATGAATGGACAGGTCCGGCATCCTGGACCTCCTCCTTACAAAACAATATATTATCAGGAGTATCAACCCTACAGGATGGCATCTATTACCTGACTGTAACAAATACTGCCGGATGCACTGATGTTACAAACATCGATGTTATCGTACCCGATCCCCAGATTCAGTTTCCGTTTGATACTATTTATACCATGAGTCCGGACACACTGGTTATTGTTCCGGGAGCATTTGATACATATTTGTGGAGCACCGGTTCAACCTCATCGGTATTGTTTGTTGATGATTACGGTACTTACACCTTAACTGTGACCGAATATGGTTGCGAAGATATAGACAGTGTTGTAATACTCGCAATTCAGGAAATACCATTGAGATCGCCTGATTGGGGAATATTCTCTACATTTATCAATACTGATGACTCTATTCATCATCTAATGGCCCAGGTGGCTGTAAATAATTTTATCATTGTGAAAGATGTTAACGGAGCTATATTCACAAATTATCTTGGAATACCTATAAACAGCATTGGAAAACATACGGTTGGCGAATCCTATCAGTACAACATTTCAAACCCGGACATACTTTACGTAAATGGACCTGTTGTTTATCCCGAGCTCACTCCAATTGTGTTACAAAACGGTTATAATTACCTGGGATACTTAAGAATGACATCAGGACCGGTCGACCAGTTGATGAGCCCGATTGAATGGGCAATTGAAATCATTAAAGATGAAGACGGACAAGTATACTGGTATTTACCATTGTTAGGCGGATTCCTGAATCAAATAGGAAATCTCGAACCTGATAAGGGATATCAGATCAAGATGTCATCTGGAGCAACTTATACTTATCCATCGAATGATGTAACGTTCAGCAAACATGAAATTTTCCGGTTTAATCCTGTTTATTACCATATTCCAATTGCAACCGGCAACAATATGACCCTTGGTATTTTACAAAGTGCGTGGTCTTGTGAAATATCAACCGGCGATGAAATAGGTATTTTCGATAACGATGGAAACCTGTCCGGTTCAGGAGTTTATAATGATGATAATCTGGCTGTTTGTCTATGGGGCGATAATGAATTTACTGACCAAAAAGTTGGTCTAACGAATAGTGAAACATTCAGGCTGCAACTATGGAGAAGCTCCTGTAACGAAATTCTTGAACTGGAAGTTTTAGAATGGATTGAAGGCGATGGAACTTATGCGGATAACAGTACTGCAATAATAGGAAAAATCGGTATTGCAGACCAGAATCAATTAATGCTGAATAATTACCCTAATCCTTTTAAAGAAGTTACAATCATTGAATTTTCTATCCCGGAAAGCGGCAGGGTACAAATCGATTTATTCAATGCTATGGGCATGCAGATTCAATCGATTGCCAATCGGGAATATAAGGCGGGCAAGCATACGCTTGAATTAAACGTTGGTGACCTAAGCGTTGGAAACTACTTTATCAGGTTGGAAAGTAATGGGGAAGCAGTGAATAAGGCAGTACAGGTTATAAGATAATAAGATAATAAGATAAATCTTCATGTTAATACATGATTGAAGATCCCGTGTTGCCATTGCAGGCGGGATTTTCTTTTTTAATGATCCTAATCTTTTATAAACGCAACTTTTATTTGGAAATTAGAACGAAGTTTAAAACCTTTGTTATATTGTAGATATGTTTACACATCTCCAATAAATAATTGAGGCACAAGTATTTTAGTGATATGAGTAATTTTCAATAATACTGTATTTACAGCATGATTATTAAAAAACAGTACAAAGTTTTAGCATTCCATATTCTCTTTGTTATTTCATTTCAGTCTTTGGCGAGTATTGAAGTACCTGACAGTTTATTACGGGAATATAAAGTTGCTGCAAATGATTCGCTTGAAATGAAAGCCTTACTGGATTTAACAGGTTACTGGCAAAATGTTGATTGTGACACCGCAATCTCTTTTGGTTTATTGCTTATGAGAAAGGCCAAAATTAATAAGAAAAGAAAATTAGTGCATAAAGCATATTTCAGGACAATAAGTTGTTTTGGGGTCAGAGGATTATACGATTCGGCCTTATATTATGGCTTTCAAGGATTAGAATACTTTGATTCAATAAA
>CAYLZH010000114.1:0-355 GCA_964388245.1 uncultured Bacteroidales bacterium | reverse complement strand
TGGTGAACAATACAGAGGAATGCAAATGCATGAAAAAGCATTATATTATTTAGAAGAAGCATGGAAATCGGCACAAGAAATTGATCATTCTTACCAACTGGCCGGAGTTGCAAACAGGCTTGCTGCTACTAATTATGAGCTGAAGCGACCTGAACAGGCTATTTTATGGGCAGACTCCTCTATTGCAATTATGAAAATGATAAGCAAAACATATTATTATATGAGTAACCTTAATATAAAGGGCGCTGCAAGTCGGGATGTCGGTAATTATGAATTGGCATTGGCAACCTTTAAAGAATCATTAGATTTTGCAGGCGAAAATGCAGCAGCAAATATTAAGTGTGGTTTATTGAAT
>CAYLZH010000113.1:0-14593 GCA_964388245.1 uncultured Bacteroidales bacterium | reverse complement strand
ATTTATCTAACAACTGGTTAATATTGAGAAGATGAACAATAGGGACTTCGTTTTGCCCCATCTGGATCATAACGCCACGCACCGGGAAATTGCCCGATGGTAAAATCTTAGTTAATCCGGCTGGAATAAGTTTCCCGTTAATAGTATTGCCCAGGCTGGCAATACCCCCTCCTACATTTATAAATGCTTTTATCGCTTTTCCTTTGCTATGCTTTTTATAAATTTCCATTCTTCGTGAAATGCTTTGCTCCAGATGATCTTCATGAATAAATTCAAGATTGTTCCGTTTGATTGCTTCTTTAATTAATTTTCGGCCTTCAGGGCTTAACCCCCTTCCCAAGTCGGCACCACCACCCATCGAAGCAGCAATCGACCTGGTATGAAAAATTCCGGCATCATTCAGGTTATCTTCCATGTCAAGCCAGGTAAAGTATGGATCGTTAGCGCCAAAATTCGAAGATCCTACCGATGAGATTATTACCGGATTTAATTTAAGAGTTTGTAATGCAGCCAACACTGATATATTTAAACCCGGAAACGAACCGGTTAAAGCCACTGCCACCTGATCGTTTTTTTTAACTCCTGCATCTTTCAGTAATTGAACAACTACTGCTGCAAAGTTTGGATTGGTGGTCGACAGTTTAGCTTCAATATAGCCCCTGTCGGTTGTTACAAGCGTGTATTCCTGCCCAATTAATGCTGTTTCGTTAGGATCGTTAACAACATCAATAAAAACACCCTTCTGCAATCGTTGATCTTTGATGTGCCTGGCTGCCATCTGTGATAAGCGGGCCGCTTCAAGCTTTTCGGTAAAATATTTTTGTTTAACTTCAACCTTGCTATTTTCAACTGCAATAAAAGCCAGTAGCGATAGCAGTGATAGCACACCTAAAACAAGGTTCGATTTTGCCTTTATTTTATACATTTAAATATTATTTTGGCAACAATGCCCCACTAAAAATTACGATAACAATTAACCTGACCAAAACAGAGGAAACAAACAGTACACTTACTGTTTTAAAAACTCCCTGTTTGCCAAACCAGTGTGCTATTAACCCGGGTATCGCCCAACCAACAGCCTGAAGCTCAACTGATGTTGATGCAAGATCGAACATAAGGAAGTAGCGTGAAAAATAAGCCAGCAGGCAACCAACAAGTAAACTGAGCACCATCTGTCGCCGGCCATACAGGAAGGTGTATTTTCCGAGGGCTTTAATTATTAAAAAGGTAAGAAGGCTTACTGCAAAAACTCCGGCAAGCCGATCGGGGTGCGACAGGTGCAATGCAATATACCCGGGCACAACGATTCCTCCTGCCGCCAGGCCGAATACCTCATACGAGAGCAGGCTAAAAATCAATCCTAATGTAATGGCTAATTCAATCATTTATCATTGTGTTTCGATGTTCGAAAAATGCTGCAGTTTCGGCACCCATACCTCCCATGTTTCCAATGGCAACAACTGTCGATGTCTTTTCAGTCAACGCTAATAATTTTTCAAAAACTTTCGAAGGTTCAGTATATCCCAGGTTTACTATTTTTTTCCGCTGAAAATTAAAAGTAGAAAGTATATTCTCTACCAGATCGGTTGATTGTCCGATTAAAATCAGGAAAGCAATTTCTTCTGATAATTTCCGACCAATCATTTCGGCCAGTTGACGTGCCCTGTCCAGTCTGTCGTGGCGCGTGTTGAGGAGGATTATCGGACTGCCTTCGAATCCAATTTCATTACCGATTTTTTGCCAGATCATCCAGGTTGAATCGGGATCATTCGCTGCAAATGCATTGAAAAAATAGATATGTTTCTGAAAGGCTTCAACATGAAACCTGCGCAATGCTCCTGCATCCGGAACTGCTTTGTACATTCCGTTCAGAGCAGTTTTACGATCAATATTCAGATGTGTACATACTGATAGTGCAATGGCTACATTTTCGCGATGTTCGATATAGGAAAATCCGTTCATCTCTTCCTTGCTAACTTCCCCGGAATCGATAAAATGAGCTGACGTATTCTTTTTATCAGCCATGCTTTTTAAAGTTTCCTGAATGGTGTTTTCTGCTGAAAAGAATTGTTCGTTTTTCGGGATTGTTTTTCCGAGTGTTTCGGCTATTTCGGGTAGTGTATTTCCCATTACATCAACGTGGTCCATACGTACATTGGTAATAATCCCAATATTTGCGTGGATCATCTGATTTTCAGTAATCCACTGATATTGCGGCTGCAATGCCATACATTCCATTACCAGGGCTTTTACTTTTCTCGATGATGCAAACCTGACAATGGATAATTGCTCGAGAATGTTCGGATCGGATTTTCGGTGGATATGAGTTTCGGTACCATCTTCAAGGATTAATCGTGGGAATGTTCCGGTTACCTTTGTGATGGCTGTTAATCCGCCTGCCCGCAATCCTGCTCCAATCAGCCTTGTAACACTTGATTTTCCCCGTGTTCCATTTATATGTATCCGGATAGGTATGGAATATATGCGCTTTTGATGAAGCAGGAATTCAATTATTCCATAAATAATTGCGGATAAAGTCATAATGAGTAAAATGTAAAAAGTATACATTTTTAATGGATTTGTACAGGTTATTTCTGACTTGTTCTCGGCATCATATGAATTATCACATCAATCCTCAATCCAATCTGTAATCAATTATTATCATGATGATTATCGGATAAGGAACAATTTTTTGGTTGATATAAATTTATCGGTTTGCAACCTGTAAAAATACACACCTGAACTCAAAACTTTTCCTGAGTCATCCTTTCCGTTCCATTTTGCGGTATGGTTTCCTGATAATCGATGTTCATTAATAAGATCATTAACAACCTGGCCATGAATGTCGAAGATTGTTAGCTTTACCCAAGTATCCTCCGGAATTGTATATCGGATTGAGGTGTTTTTACTAAAGGGGTTTGGTATGTTCTGACCTAAATAATAGCCGGATTCCGAAGCGATGGGATTCAATTCATCATCAGATAGAAAAATGTATGGGGGCTCGGTTGTAAATTTAATCGCAAAATTGCTTCTTATATCCGATGCTGTAATATCATAGCCATTGTTAAATACATATTGGATGCCATCGTCCTGCGAATGGTTTTCAATTCCAACAGTGGCACTCGACTGTTGTGATACGTATTTATACTGAAACAGAATTTCTCCATCGCCGGTTGGTGTTAAATAATAGGCAGGATCGTTAAGTACTACCTGGAATGTTTCCTTTTTCGGATTGCTTTGATCATTCCAATGCGATATACTGTCCCATTCAACGATAAAACGATGGTTGACAAAATCGTGATAGTAAAAGAGTCTTCCATTATCCCAGCCATTATCGAATAGATCGTCCCAAAATGGGGCTACCATACAATTAATATTATCGACACTTGGAATTTGCTGATTTTCATAAGCAGTTTGTGATCCGCTTCCAAAGGCAATCCATCCATCAGAACTGATGCGGAGTTGGGTATAATCCAAACCATAATATTTAAAAGTGAAAGGCAGGGCAACAGTTTGAGTATAATCACTCGAAGTGATGGTTACCTGGTTTCCGATTGTATTAATTTCATCCCATTCGAAATCTGGTTTTTGAATAAAAAGCGAATCATCAGAAGAGTATGCATAATAACCATAGTTGTCGGGTCCTGTATAATCGTTTGATGTCGGGCTGCCAATTTGTATTGTGAAATTTCGCGTTGCTTCATATGGATAACTTCCTGACTCTGTGAATAATTTCAGAGAAAAAACGGCTAAATGATCAACCGGACAATTTGCATCAACACTTACTTCAAAATAATTACCAGATGACATTTCTTCTCCGTTGATTATGATCGTGCCAAATGATCCGGTACTATCAAGAACGGTAATGTACTGATCATTGCTTGAAAGAATCCCGCCTACATTTGGAGCATTGTCGGTACCGGTATTTTTAACAGTCAGGAACAACTTAACTGTTTCGCCCGGATCCATTCTGTAATTCGACACCAATGCACTATCATCGTTAACAATATAGCCATTATAATATAAGTCGCAACCTGATACCATATCACTAAACTGGTAATCCCAGTTTCCATTGTTCGATGTTACATGTAATTGTAGATTGAATGTATGGCCCACAGGACAAGTAGGTTTCACTAAAAACTGAAATGGATCTCCGTTATATGAAGCTCCGGTTGGTAAATTATAGAAATTGACCGGATTGGTTGTAACAACCTGAATGTTTGTATCGGCTGTGGAAATTGTTGCCTGAACATTACTGGCAGTCTGGTTTCCCCAGTTTTTAAGGATGAAACTGATCGTGCAATTTTCATTCGGATTGATAATGCCATTCATATTCCCATCTATATCATCAATTACAGGCATAGCTTCCGGTCCTACATGTTCATTTGTCTGGAGTACATATAATGATCCCTGGTATGGATAAACATTACCACCTGTGACAGTAACAGTTAATGTATCCTCAGCCAATGGTGTGAATCCGAGAAATACTTTTCCGGGAGAATCGGTGGTTGCAGAAGCGAAAACATTTTCCGAAGTAAGGCATATCCGGGCATTAGCAACCGGTAATCCGGTAGATGTATGGGTTATATAAAATTCTGACTGGCTGTAACCTACAGGGATGGTCGCCGGATGGGCAACAGTAACATTTTGTGGTACATCTTTCCAGATATGTATACTTGGATCACCTAAGATGCAAAATACCCTGTAGTGGTATTCAACCCATGGATCGCTTCCAAAAACATTGAACATGTAAAGTTTACCTCTTAGTAATGCTTCGCCGGGAGTTTCCATTTTTTCGGTAAACATCCCCACATAAATTCCTTTGTCGATTTTATTATTGTAAGTTGTATGTGTATTGCTTGTAGGACCTACAAAGGCAACTCCACCACGAGGCGCAGAAATTGTTCCCATTTGAATCCATTCTTCGCCGAAGCAATTGCCTCCGCCAGCATTAAACATAGCCACGCCACATCCTATACTGGTTACAAATGTGAATTTTTCTCCGTTCGAAAGACCCGATACATGCGATGTATTCAATGGTGTACAACTGGCCCACCATCCATCGCTCCAACCTTCGCCTCGGTAGTTTAAAAAGCTGCGGCCTTCGTTGAGTGCATTAATTACGTCGTAAACATCCATTGAGCAACCCGATCCGGTACCATCGCTCATAAGTGTATCGACTGATGTAAATGCTCCGTCAAGCATCATTCGTTCGGCTGCAAAGCGCTTTACTTTAATTTGTGATTCGTAGTCGTTGTTCGAGCAACAAATTCCTTTTTTAAACCAATCCGTATTTGCAACATAGGGTTCTTTTTCATACTTCATGTACTTATTAATCATAACCTGCATCCGGTAATCGCCCTGATTGGTAAAGCGTCCGATCATCATTTCAGGAAAGAAATCGTTTCCTTCAATCTCAACAAAATAATCTTCATTCGGAAATGAATAATCATAGTTCACAATTTTCTTTGGAAAAATATTGTTGTCGCCGATAATTAGAACGTAGGTTGGTGGATGATCCCAATTCTGATATGCGTCAGTAATGTGTGCTTTTATTATGTCGGGATCGCTGGAGTTAGCATTGATATCGGTGAATTTTGTTACATGAATATCGATACCACTTTGCCGTTTCCAGTCGGCATATACCTGAAAACTGTTAACAAATTCATCAGGCATAATACATAGCATAACCTCCCGTCCCTCTTCAAGTCCTGAATACAGATTGTTTAATTTATGCTGATAATTAAATATTGTGCTGCGGTATATCCTTCCAAACGAGGGAGCAATCTTATTTCCTGTTCGCGTAGATTTCGGGTTAACAACTACGCCCTGATCATAATTAATTTTTACAGTAATTGAGGAGCTTACATGGAGTTCTTTTTTAGCTGCAACATATCGGAAAGGAAATACTGAAAGCCGGGCAATCCGAAAATCACGAAAAATAGCAGGCGTGCCCATTTGTGCTTCGTAAGCCGGGTATAAATTTAGCGATTGATATGCTTGTTCATTCTCTTCAAAGGCTGGTTCGTCCTGGCCTTCGTACCAGCTATTGCGTCCGGGTGGCAGGTATATATTCTGAAATACCTCTGGTTCTGATGACTCAATTATCTCAACTGATATTCCGGCCTGATCGGGTATAGCCAGGATTTTTGCTACATAGGGCAGTGATGGCTTACCCGGCTCATTTGTGAATGATTCGGTAAGCAAATCAATCACATGGTATGTTTTTCCATCAGCAGTAATTTCTTTTATATTATATCCGGGGATTTCAATTTCAATTACTGTGCTTTGGTTGTTATCGCTGATAAGAGTTACCCTGGGTTGTTGATTCGATGGCTTTTCTGTTAAAGGAATCCATTCTGCTTTTAAGTTAAAAGGTAGTATTGATGAAATAATCAGGAGTGAGATGAGTTTTCTTATCATTTTAGATATGTTTAATGGTTTGTTAAATTTTGGCATAAACTTAATTGTTTTATTCATTTTTATTACTCTGAAATACTTTTTCGAAAGAATTTAACATCACTTATTGATCGTTTGGCTTTTTCATATAGACTTAATCCGAATGATTACTTGTATTACCATTTTGAATGAAAATCAAATTTTATAGAGTAGCGAAATAGTTAAAAGGTTGCATCTGATAAGCGGCGAATTACAAAGCGGGCTTAGTCAGTCTTATAAGTATTCAGAGCAATACTTATGTGCAGTAAAAATGATCTTACTACAATAACTAAGATTTATTAACTTATTATTCTGAAGTAAATAAGATTATAATGGTTTTCCTGGAATGGATTAACCTTTGGACCTAAATTGTTTCAACTTCGCAGGCATCTCCCATGCAATTTGGATCCTCGTCAGGTTGCTTTAATAAATTCATCTTAAGCGCAAGATTGTATAGTTTGCAACCGATGCATATTCCAAATGCAGTTTCGAAAAAGAGGATAAATAAACATATAATGCATAAGAAACACACCGGTTCGAAATACTTCACATCTGAGAGTAGTAAAAAGGACAGGCCAAAAATAGCAGCAGACAGTGCAATTCCTAAACTCCAGGCAAATTTCTTCTGAATGGCACCAATTGGAAGGGGCGACTGTTTACGAACAAACAAGTTACCTACAAAAATTGTTGGCGAGAATTTTGGATTGATAAAAACACCGATAATAAAATTCAAAAGCAGGAATCCCGAAACATAAGTGATAATCTCATATTGTTGCAGGATAAAACCATTAATGAAAGCAATAAAGCCAAGTAATAGCATAATGCCGGCACTTGCCCTGATCTGCCGTTCATCGACTACTTTGTAGTTTCTTCCTTCTATCTTTTCTCCAAAACTTATTATTGACATATCTTTAATTATTGAACGTTTTAATCCTGGCTTATTAATATTGCTTCACTGAAACTTGAAAGAAACGTAAAATGTTCACCATTATGTATACATTTCATTAAATTATTTGGCTGTTTTTCACCTTTCATAGTTTGCCGGTACATAATTAACAATTATTCCTATATTTTTACATGCTAATAAAGAATTATTTTTATAAGTTTCTTCTGAATAATAAATTTTACGAGCTTGTGAAATATGTTTAAAGATTTTTTGTTTGATCTGTGTATTTGCAGTGAAAAAATATGTAAGTTTGTTTTAAATACTTGAAAATCATTCAAAATACATGATTCCAGGAATTGTATACATTTCAAATATTCTTAACAAATTGAAACTAAATAAATTTTAATTACAGCATTATGCTAACAATCCATAATAGCCAGTTACAGGCACTTCAGATGGCTTTATCAGCAGGTTTTATTGACTATATGATGATTTTTTTAAGAGATGAATCGGAAGAAGTGTTTGTTGATGCATCGGATGAGGAATTGCGTGAATTTATTGAATATGGAATATCCAGATCAGCGGCACATAATTTAAAAGATTTATATCATGTGCAGCAGTTCATTCTGTTTATGTCGTGGGTTGGTAAAGATTTCGACACCGATCCTGATAATCCGTGGGCAGCTAAAATTTTAAGCAATCCTGAGTTGAGCAATTCAGATAAAATTGGTGAACTAGAAGATTACATAATGTCGGAATGGGAAGGAGCTAAATAATGGCATTTACATTTAGATTTACAAAAAAAGGAAAAGCAAAACAGGCAAAAGACGAATTGCTTGGTTGGGGACTTCTTGAGAAGGCATGTGGGGGGACTGCTTCCTCTGCCCAGGTAAGGGCTTTGACTCTTAACCGGGACGGAAACAATGATCCTTCAGAAATAAATACCGATCATGCAAATTATTCACTTTGGATCGATGCTCATAAAGTTTTTACAAAATGGGCAAGAATTGAACGTCAATTGTGGCAGGAAATCGAAGCTGCCTTGCTAAGTAACGATCCTGTTCAACCTTGTATGGATGAACTGGTACCAGACGAAGAAGACCTGCGAGAAACCATTCGTATTGCAATATTAAAGGAGGAGACTTCAGAGGCCGACGGAACCTCCCTCAAGGGCAAGAAAAGAAGGACCATCCCACAATTAATTTCCCATCTGAAAAATGTACTTGAAGGTCTTGATAAAGAGTTGCGCAATCGTGGGCGACATAGAAATGACCATATTTTACGAATACATGATTATCCACCAACGAGGGTGCTTGTTGTTTCTGAATGGTATTTCAGACCTGCAGGCTCAGCATATACACAAGACGAGAAAGATGATATTCTTGAACAATTGCGCGAAATAAGCCGAAAATATGCCGATTGGCTAATCGTTCCGGGAACGATTTACTGGACAACCGATGATTTAACTGATCAGACCATCAAAGTATTTAATCAGGCCGTTGTTTTTAGTGCCGGTCAAATCCTGAGGACTCGGACTAAAAATAACGCACATGATATTGCACCTGAAGATGAAATAAAACACCGGTGGGGGCCGGACAATCCACCACTGCCTCTTGCAATTACAGCGGCTTCAATGCAGGTTGCACGATTTAACCATAAAAATATACACTGGTGCCTTGATATTTGCAGGGACCATGCCGTGGGCGAAGGTGCAAACTACTATGTAAACGCAGCAAATGCCGGTGCCCAGGTTTATATTATAACTGCTAATGGTACTACTATATCAGATAATTTTCTTGCCGTCAGGAATAATGGCTTAACAATTTTTTGTGATGGTAAAGGAGCAGGTGTCGAAGCTGTTTACCGTGTAACCCGACCGGTTGCCTTAAACAACGGTCCCTTAGGGATACTTTTTAATAATTACTGGAATGCATTTCAACCTCAGAAAGCATATGATGTTCAAATGACCCAATACGATAATGCAAACAATATAAGGAAACTATCTCCGCTTTACATCGATTTTAAAAGACGCTTCGATGCCTTGTTTGCTGATATATCGAGTGATCAGGCATTAAAAACACAGATTGATCAGATTGTACAACCTGCATTGCCCAATATTAATGATCAAACTCATCTCCGGTTCGAACTTGAGGAAGCAAACAGGATTACGCAACTAACTGCTAATGGCGTGCTACCAACCGGTACCAATTTAACAATTGATGAGATTGCTCTTATGAATGCTTATGCCCAGGATCTGATAAATCATGACACAGCCTATAACAATTTAATGAGCAGTCGTGGAGCTGTTAATGATACTAAAAGGGCATACTATACGCAATCGGCAGCCACTAAGACAACAATTACCGGCACAGTTAGGGTTAATAAATTTTCAAGATTGGCCTTGTATAACTTAATTGATGTCCCGGTTTAAGAGTAGTGTTCAACATAATTCCATCAATACAATATGTAATTGGTCTGTAAATTTGTGAATTTATTATCATCTGAATTACAGACAGGATTTAAGATGCTCATTGCTGGTACCGATTTTATTAATGGACTATAAAAAGGCAAGACTGAATTGCATGTTTGCTCAACCAATGAAAACCATCTTTCTTTTAATTTTCAGAAATGGCAAGAAATTATATTCACTACCTGTTTCACTGGATAATGAGAACTACGTTAACTACTTTCTCAAGATTATCGGTAGCTCCCGATATAGTTACAAGGTATGAGTCCGGAATTACATTTGTACCGGAGGTTAGGGATAATACGGTTGTAAAATCGCCCCAGGGTGCAGGATTGGGATCAAACTCAGCCTGAATCATATTTGTTCCAGGCCCTATAATTGTACCATCGGCACTAAAATCCATGTCAGTATATACTTCAGAATAAGTAATATCAATGTCTATTGAAATAGAAATGGTTGTATCAGTTGCCATAGTCAGGGTGTCCTCACTTATCAAAAGTTGATATTGATCCATTACGGTGAAAGTAAACGGGTATGATTTTTCAATTGTTCCATCGCTTGCTTCAATTGTCGGAAAATACGTCCCTGGTATAGCAAAATATTCTGCCGAAAAATAGATTTGGGTTGATGTTTCGTTTCCCGGTACCGGGTTCGGATTAAACGAATAAGATACATCATCGGGCATGTTAATGATATTAAGGTAAATATCCTGGTCATGGCTATTTAATCTTTCAATGAGGATACCACCTTGGAATGTTCTTCCTTCTAAAACGGAATAATTGGCCAAGGGGTAAAGGTCATAGTCGGTTGTCGTGGGAGTTTCTACATGAATCTCCAGTGTGTCAGTTCCTTTAATTGTTTTTCCCGTAAAATGTGGTTCTGAACATGCCCAAATTTCATACTTCTTTATTATAACACCTGAAGGTTCACTTTGATCAATAATTAATGAGAAAGTACAGCCACCGCTGTTATTCATTACACCATTATATTTACACATATGTCCTGTAATAGGATGTTGAATAGGATCATCAGGATCGGTCACATAGATTGTCTGAACAAAATCCTCACAATTTGAATTTACCATAACTTCAACATAAATTTCTGCTGTGTCACCAGCATATATAGTTACAGGGTTTGGATCGAAAAAAGCATCAATTTTATTCAATTCGCATTCGCCCGTAACAAGAGAATGATCATCAGTATCGAGACAATTACATCCTGAGAGCGAAACCATGTACGTTAATATTCCTAAAATCCATAATTTTTCCGATAAATTATTTAGCAGCCTCATAATATTTAGTGTTAGGATTAAACTTTAACATGTAAATTTAAGGCAATTTAATCCTGATTCAAAATTTCAGGAACATATTCAATTTCTTTGATTTGATTGAACTGGGAAATATATTCCGGCCTAAATAAACAATGTTATTTATCCTAAAAAGAAAAGCGAGACCAGGGCCTCGCTTCATAATTCATTCCACCGTGTGATCCGAAATCAGCCGGTATTTATTTTTGTATTTCTATTCGTCTGAATAATCCATTGCGGCCATACGCTTGTAGCTATCGTATCGCCACTTCGCATTCTTTTGGGCTTCAGCAAATAATTTAACTGCTTCCTTCGGAAACGATTTTTTCAATGAGGTGTAGCGGACTTCACCCAGTAGAAAATCCTGGAACTTATCCCAGTTCGGTTCTTTAGAGTCTAGGCTGAAAGGATTTTTTCCTTCATCTTCAAGGAGCGGATTATAGCGGTACAATTGCCAGTAGCCGGCCTCAACGGCTTGCTTGGATTCTTCCTGTGCTTTACCCATACCTGCACGCAAACCATGATTAATGCAGGGAGAATAGGCTATAATGAGTGATGGGCCCGGGTAGGCTTCAGCTTCTTTTAATGCTTTAAAGAATTGCGACTGGCTGGCACCCATTGCAACCTGTGCAACATAAACATATCCATAAGTCATGGCCATAGCACCAAGGTCTTTCTTTCTGATCTTTTTTCCTGATGCAGCAAATTTTGCTACCGCAGCAACCGGTGTAGCTTTCGATGATTGACCACCTGTGTTGGAATACACTTCAGTGTCCATAACGAGTACATTGATATCTTTGCCCGATGCCAATACATGATCTAATCCGCCATAGCCAATATCATATGCCCATCCGTCACCTCCGAATACCCATACTGATTTCTTAATAAGGTACTGTTTCAGATCAAGAATTTCCTTTACAAATTCACCGTTCTCTTTCTCGCAGGCAGCTAACACTTTTTCTGTTGCTCCTTTGGAGTTTTCCGCATCATTTTTGAATTTTATCCATTCTGTAAAAGCATCGCGGGTATCATCATTAATGCCATTTGATATGGCATTATTCATAATTTTTTCGATCCTATCGCGCAATTTATCAATGCCGGTAACCATTCCGAATCCGTATTCAGCATTATCTTCGAAAAGTGAATTTGCCCACGCAGGACCAAACCCGGAAACTTTGTTAGAACAATACGGTGTAGAAGGGGCCGATCCACCATAAATTGATGAACATCCAGTTGCATTGGCAATCAGCATGCTTTCACCATAAAGCTGTGTAATTGTTTTGATATAAGGTGTTTCTCCACATCCGGCACATGCTCCTGAAAATTCAAATAATGGCTGGGCAAATTGAGAATTCTTAACAGTCTTGAATTTGTCAACTTTGTCGGCCTTATAGCTAACATTCATATCGAAATATTCCCAACGGTCTACTTCTGCTTTTTGTGTTCCGAGAGGCTTCATTACAAGAGCCTTTTCTTTTGATGGACATACATCGGCACAGTTACCACAACCAGTGCAATCGAGTACCGATACCTGTATCCTGAATTGATTCTCGCCTAATGCTTTTGGAATGGCAGTAATTGTTTCGGTGCCTTCAGGTGCATTGGCAACTTCTTGGTTGGTCATTAGGAAAGGCCTGATAGCTGCATGTGGGCATACATACGAACATTGATTACATTGAATACAGTTTCCTGCAACCCACTCAGGTACATTTACGGCAATACCTCGTTTTTCATACTGCGATGTTCCCGGTGGTAAAGTCCCGTCTTCGCGGCCATTAAAAGCACTTACGGGGAGGTCATCACCTTTTAGGGCGTTTATCGGTTCTACAACATCGGTAATAAATGCCGGAATATCACGATTATCTTCAGCAACAGAGGTGCCAAGACCGGACCATTCTGCCGGTACCTCAACAGCAACCACGTCACCGCCCCTGTCGACAGCAGCATTATTCATATTTACTATCTCTTCACCCTTGTTGCCATAGGATTTCACAATAGCTGTTTTCATTTCTTTCACAGCCTGTTCGTAAGGAATAACTTCGGCAACTTTAAAGAACGCCGATTGCATAATGGTATTTGTCCGGTTGCCGAGACCAATCTCGCTGGCAATTTTAGTAGCGTTTATAATATAGAACCTGATATTGTTATCTGCCATGAATTTCTTCATATGATTTGGCAGGTGGTTGATGGTTTCATCTATATCCCAAATGCTGTTCAGCAAAAATGTGCCACCTTTTTTAAGGCCTTTCAGCATATCATATTTATCGAGATATGAGGGAACATGGCAGGCAACAAAATCAGGATAATTTACAAGGTATGTTGAGTGAATCGGGTGATCGCCAAAACGAAGGTGTGATGTTGTGATACCGCCCGATTTTTTCGAGTCATAAGCAAAATAGGCCTGGGCATATTTGTCGGTTGAGTTACCAATGATTATAATGGAGTTTTTATTAGCTCCGACCGTACCATCTGATCCCAGTCCGTAGAATTTGGCTTCGTATGTTCCTGCCGATGCAACTGAAATGTCGGTTCCTATTGGTAATGAGATATTCTTAACATCATCGTTGATTCCAACTGTAAAACCGGTTTTGGGTTCATCTAATTCAAGATTCGCAAAAACTGCTTCGATATGTGATGGAATAGTATCTTTTGATGATAATCCGTAGCGGCCACCAACAATAAGTGGTTTTTCAGTACGATCGTAGAAAACATCACGTACATCGAGGTATAAAGGTTCGCCATTTGCTCCGATTTCTTTAGTCCTGTCTAACACAGCGATTTTTTTCACTGTCGATGGAAATACTTTAAAGAAATATTTGGCAGAAAATGGACGGTACAGATGACAGGTTATCAGTCCAACTTTTTGACCCTGTGCAACTTTCCAGTCAATTACCTCTTTTATTGTTTCGGTAACCGAGGTCATTGCAATAATAATATTCTCAGCATCAGGGGCACCATAATAGGTGAAAGGATGATATTCACGACCACTTAGTTTATTAATTTCCTGCATATACTCCTCAACAAGGTCGGGAATAGGATCATAGAATTTGTTTGAGGCTTCACGAGCTTGAAAATAAATATCAGGATTTTGTGCAGTACCACGTGTTACAGGATGTTCAGGATTTAAGGCATTGTCGCGGAACGCCTGAAGTGCTTCTTTGTCGAGTAGTTTCTCAAGGTCTTCCATTAATGGAGCCTCAACTTTTTGTATTTCGTGCGAAGTACGGAAACCATCGAAAAAATGAAGGAACGGTATTCTTGATTTTATCGAAGCCAGGTGTGCTATCGGAGCCAGGTCCATAACTTGTTGAACACTTCCTGTGGCAAGCATAGCAAAACCAGACTGACGCGTTGACATTACGTCGGAATGGTCGCCAAAAATAGACAGGGCCTGTGCTGCCAGACTTCGTGCACTAACATGAAAAACAGCTGGCAATAATTCACCCGATATCTTATACATATTCGGAATCATCAGTAACAATCCTTGCGAAGCTGT
>CAYLZH010000112.1:0-14824 GCA_964388245.1 uncultured Bacteroidales bacterium | reverse complement strand
TATCGTTTAAAACAGTTCCTGATAAGCGATGTTTTGTGGCAAGCCGGTAAATAAATGGTCTGAAACCGACTCCCTGAATTCTTCCTGTTATTTCGATCCGATAAGTTTTCACATTTATTGAGTTTGTTTACTTTTTTCACAATCTTCGATAGTATGCCCCGAAGCATGTGTGAAATATAGCAAACTTTCCAGTTCAAGCCCAAGGTCGATATTATTAACTACCACATGGGGTGGAACCTGAAGAATTGTCGGAGTAAAATTAAGAATACCTGCAATACCATTTTCGACAAGCACATCGGTTACCTTTTGTACCGAGATGCCCGGTACAGCAAGAATTGCCGAATGTATACAATTCTCCCTGATGAATGCTGGTGCCCGGTCGAAATGGTATATTGGGATATTGTATTTTCCTCTTATTTTCGATGGATCGATATCAAATGCAGCAACAATCGAGATATTTTTTTTCTTAAATCCCCGGTATTTTGCCATCGCATTTCCAATATTTCCCATTCCAACAACGATAATTCTTTTGTCAACTTTAATATCAAATATCTCCTGAAAAGTTTCAATCAGTTGATGTATGTCGTATCCGCCCCGTTTATTTCCCCGAATATCAAATTCAGAAAAATCTTTTCTGACCTGTTCGGGACTTACTCCAATTACCTCGGCCAGGTTGTGCGAATATATTTTCTCGAATCCTAATTCGTAAAAGTTTAAAACACAGTATTGGTATCTCAAAAGGCGTTGAATATTGCTTTTAACTATCATCTCTTTTTGGTATGAATTTCACAAAAAAATGGTTTTCAAGTTAAAAAACTCTACTATTATTTCCAAATAATATGACAAATATCATGTTTGCGATATAAGATATTCGTTGGTTATTGCAAGATGTAAAACATGTTATGCAGCATATTTTGTCATTTTGTTGTAAAAAATATTGGTGGTATTATTCTTACATACTACTTTTAGTTTTTATTTTTTGTGAAAAATATAACATTAAAACAAATAAAAGGGAGGTTTAAAGATGCAACAAAAAGAGAACTCTGCCATCTTTTTATGCCAACCTGTAAATGGAGATTCACAACAAATCAATCTGGACGACATTGGAGAGTTTGCAAGAAACATGCTTAAGGTTGACCATATATGGACCAACGGGCACTTCAAAGTCTTAAATGCCGAACGGATCACAAAGGAAATTCAAAAGTTTAGTATTGACAAAATCATCCTTGCAGGACAAAAACCAGGATTCTACAAAACGGTTTTTAACAAGGCAATGAAATTAGCGGGTAAGGATCCGGACAACGTAATCCTTGCCGGTTTTTCAGAATTTGGTGCAGATCATCAATCACAATTTAGTCTGGCTAAAGCCATCCTGGCTTGTGCCTATTATGATGTTCCGTTCGATCAGGCCATACCGGAACAAGCAAATCCTGTTAAGCCTGAAACACTTGTAATTGGAGGAGGTATTGCCGGTATCCAGGCGGCCCTCGAAATTGCCGATGGAAACCAAAAAGTTTATCTCCTTGAACGTACCGGCACAATAGGCGGGCATATGGCAATGTTCGACAAAACATTTCCTACCCTCGATTGTGCAGCATGTATTCTAACGCCAAAAATGGTAGATGTGGGGCAACACTCATTTATCGAAATGCTCACTTATAGTGAGCTTTTAGAAGTAAATGGTACCCCAGGCGACTATCGGGTAAAAATCAACAAAAGGGCAAGACGAGTCGATTTATCTACGTGTATCGGCTGTGGAATCTGTTCCGAAAAATGCCCCCAAAAAGCTCCCAGCGAGTTCGATGCTGAAACAGGCCTGCGTAAGGCTATTTACATTCCTTTTCCACAGGCAGTTCCCAATAAGTACCTTATCGATGCCGACCATTGTACATATGTGAAAAATGGCAAATGTGGAGTATGTGTAAAAGTTTGCCCTGTTGACGGTTGCATAGACCTTGATGAGAAGGATCAGGAAATAGAAATCAATGTTGGAAACATCGTGGTTGCAACAGGATTTCAGACTTTCGACGCAAAAAAAATCGAAAGGTATGGCTATGGCAAGTTCGACAATGTGGTTACTTCTCTTGAATTTGAACGCCTTGTAAATGCTGCCGGACCCACTGGTGGCAACATTACTCTTCAGCAAAAAGATAAAAAAGGAAACCGTATTTTCTTGCAGGAAGGGAAAACACCCGACAGTGTAGCAATTATTCACTGCATTGGCAGCCGCGATGAAAATCATCATAAGTATTGTTCGAAAGTGTGCTGCATGTATTCGCTTAAACTTGCCCATCTTGTAAAGGAGAAATTACCAAACACCGAGGTATATGAGTATTACATTGATATGCGGGCATTCGGTAAAGGCTATGAGGAATTCTACAACAGGATTGCCGATGAAGGTATCCATATTATCCGTGGAAAAACTGCAACTGTTGACCAGTCGAATGGACAACTTCTTTTACGGACCGAGAATATCGAAAGTCTTGAACTGATTGAGCAAAAGGTTGATATGGTTATTCTCGCTGTTGGACTTGAACCTCGTGAAGATGCTAAAATACTTGCTGATAAACTGGGAATTGCAACCGATAAGGATGGCTGGTTCAGGGAGATAAACTTTGCCGGCAATCCTGTCGAGACTAATACAGGAGGTATCACAATTGCCGGAGTTTGCCAGGGGCCTAAAGATATTCCCGATACTGTTGCTCAGGCTTCGGCGGCAGCATCGAGTGTTCTTCAGAATATTATGAAAAACTTTGTTAATACAGGATTAACCAGTGTCGATCCCCAGGATATTGAAATTGAAGCGCAAAGGTTACTATTGAAAAAGGAGGTGAAATCATGAGTTATCAAGTAGATTTTACCCTGAAGCATGATCTGAAAAAATTTGGTCTTCAGGATTGGAACCAATGTTTTCACTGTGGAAATTGTACGGCAATTTGTCCATTAACTAAAACCGGCAATTTATTCCCACGTAAGGAAATAAGGCTGCTTCAAATGGGATTAAAGGATAAGATTACCTCGAATCTCGATCCCTGGCTTTGCTACTATTGTGGCGAATGCACCGAAACCTGCCCCCGCGATGCCAATCCTGGCGAGATGATGATGGCATTGCGACGTTATCTAACATCGGTTTACGATTGGACCGGATTATCAAAAAAAATGTATACCTCAGGCGGATGGAAATACTTTTTCATATTCTTTTTCTTTTTTGCAATCCTTTTTACTTTTCTATTTGGACTACCACTGAAGGAAAACCTGGCCGGACTGGTAAACGAGCAGGGTGGAGTAATGATCAATAATCTTGTTGATGGTTATTCCGGTGATGCCTTTGTTCGGATGATAGAATTGGGAGACTGGGCTATGGCATTAATAGTTGCAAGTTTGCTGATTTCAAATATCCTAAACATGTTCTATCGTGTAATTATAAGGAATCCGGAAGTGAAGGTGCCGTTTTATGCTTACTTTACTGAATTCTGGAGCCTTATATGGCAATTTGTTAGCCAGTCGAAATTTTCGAAATGCGAAGGCAAAAGTTATTGGATTGGCCATCTTTTGATCATGACCGGATATTCAATTATGTTTGCCGTAATTGTAATTTTTCTTCCAAAATTTCAGATTGAAGAAGTAGTACCCTGGTATAACTGGCAACGCTTGTTAGGATACTATGCCACATTCGGAATATTATTCTTCCTTGTATATGTTACCGTTATGAGGATCCGCAAATCTGATTTCAAAGCACAATATTCACATTCAACCGATTGGCTGTTCATCATCATGTTAGCTCTTACATCAATTACCGGAATTTTAGTTCATTTCTTCAGGATAAACGGATTGGTAACAGCCACTTACTATATGTATGTCTTGCACCTTGCTGTATTAGTGCCAATGGTATTAATTGAGGTGCCTTTCTCTAAATGGTCTCATTTGGCCTACCGGCCTTTTGCCTTATATTTCGACAGGCTAAAGGAATATTCAAGAAAAAATAAAATTGATAACAAGCTGGCCCGTGCAGCATAAAGCAAATATAACTATGGAAGAAGCAAGAATAGGTGTATATGTTTGCTGGTGCGGTACAAACATTGCCAAAATGGTAGATGTTGAGGCAGTAGCAAAATCGATTGAAGAACTACCTGGTGTTGTAATTAGCAAGGATTACAAGTACATGTGCTCCGATCCGGGACAAGAGTTGATAATTCAGGATATAAAGGAACATAACCTGGATCGTGTTGTTGTGTCTGCTTGTTCGCCCCGGATCCATGAGCTTACATTCAGAAAAGCACTCGAAAATGCAGGACTAAATCCTTACATGTTTGAAATGGCCAATATTCGCGAACATGTATCGTGGGTACATACCGACAGGGGAGATGCTACTAAAAAAGCAAAAACACTTGTGGCCGGAGCTATAAACCGCGTTAAATGGCATGAATCATTAGATAAGCGATCGGTGGAAATAAACCCGGCAACCCTTGTTATTGGAGGAGGAATATCCGGAATATCAGCAGCCCTCGAAATCGCCGATGCAGGAAAGCAGGTATACCTTGTTGAAAAAGAAGATATACTCGGCGGAACAGTTGCTAAACTTGATGTAATTTTTCCATTCATGGACAGTGCTCAGCAACTTATTCAGCCAAAAGTAAAACGTGTACTTGGCCATGAATACATAAAGTGTTTTCTGAATGCTCAGATTAAAGATATATTTGGCTATGTAGGTAATTTCGAAGCCATTGTTATCGAAAGCGACCAAAGCGAAGCAGAGATAAAATTCGGAAATGTAATTGTAGCAACCGGGCTAAAACCTTTCAATCCTTCAAAAATTGAAGAATTAAAATACGAAAAACTGCCCAATGTTATAACTTCACTCGAATTTGAAGAAAAACTTCGTTGTGGAGAAATTTCCATGGAGAATGGAAAAGATCCAAAACATGTTGCCATAATCCATTGTATCGGAAGCCGGAATAAAAACATCAATGAATACTGCTCGCGCACCTGTTGCACCACAGCACTAAAATATGCGAACCAGGTGAGGTCGGCATTCCCCGATTCAGCGATATATGAAATATACTCGGATATCCGTTCGTTTGGCAAAGGGTGCGAAGAGTTGTACACACACACAGCAAAACAGGAAGTAATGTTCCTGATGTATGATCAAAAAGGAACTCCGCCAAAAATTTCGAATTCGAATAAAAATGACAAATTCGAAATGCTAATTGAATTCAACGAGCAACTTTCCGGCGAAGATATTAGCGTACCTGCCGATTTGGTTATCTTAATGGTAGCAATGGAATCGCAGGAAAAAGCTAAAGAAATTGCCCATGCAGTTGGCGTAAGCATGTGTGGAAGCAGTTTTTATATCGAGAAACACCCAAAACTCGATCCGGTTGCTACTACAACCGGAGGAGTTTACGTAGTGGGTACCTGTCAGTCGCCCAAAGATATTCCCGATTCCGTATCACAGGCCAGGGCTGCAGCAGCCCGAATATTAGCCTCTATCAACTATGGATCGGTCGAGGTAGAAGTTACTACAGCTGTAGTAAATGAAGATATATGTTGCGGATGCCAGACTTGTGTGAATGTTTGCCCTTATACTGCTATCAGCTACGATGAAGAAAAAAATGTATCGGTAGTAAATGAGATTTTATGCAAAGGCTGCGGAACGTGTGGATCTGCCTGTCCTACCGGAGCAATCCGTAGCAGGCATTTCACCGATGAGCAGATTTTATCGCAAATTGAAGGATTAATGAGTATGCAATTACAAATCTAAAGCTATGGAATTTGAACCTACTATCGTCGCGTTTTTATGCAACTGGTGTTCGTACACCGGTGCAGACCTTGCTGGAACCTCGCGTATGAAATATGCCCATAATGTCAGGGTAATACGGATAATGTGTTCCGGGAGGGTAGAACCTACATTTGTACTTAAAGCCTTTCGGGAAGGGGCCGATGGTGTCCTTATCTGTGGCTGCCATCCGGGCGATTGTCATTACCATGAGGGAAATTATAAATGCCTCAGACGTTATCATTTATTGCAGAATTATCTTCAGCAAATGGGCATGGACAAACGAAGACTTCAGCTCGATTGGATTAGTGCCAGCGAGGGAAAACAGTTCGCCGAACTGGTTGATAATATGACACTGACCATTAAAGAGCTTGGCCCTTGCCAGGTTAAACAAGTTGTTGAAACCTTAACTTAGGAGGAATCATAATGTCAGATAAAGAAAAACCCAAACTTAAACTGGCCGTTTACTGGGGTGCAGCTTGTGGAGGCTGTTGTGTATCGGTGCTCGATGTACACGAAAAACTCTTTGATGTAGTTCAGGCTGCCGATCTGGTTTTCTGGCCTATTGCACTCGATATTAAATATAAAGATGTCGAAGAAATGGCCGATGGATTCATCGATGTAACACTGTTTAACGGGGCAGTCCGAAACAGTGAAAACGAACATATGGCTCATTTACTTCGAAAAAAATCGAAGATACTCGTGGCATACGGTTCATGTTCCCATATGGGTGGTATTCCGGGGCTGGCTAATTTTTCTACAAAAGAGGAAATTTTCAGACGTGTTTACGATGAAAGTGAATCGACCGAGAACCCTGAAAAATTAAGACCGGAACCAAAATATGAAGTACCTGAAGGCACACTTGAAATACCCGAGTTTTATAACGATGTCAGGACACTTGATCAGGCTGTGACAGTTGATTACTATTTGCCTGGCTGTCCGCCTCAAACAGAACGTCTGGTCGATGTTTTTATGGCTATTGTTACCGGAGCTGAATTGCCCCCTCCGGGATCAGTGGTTGGAGCGTACGAAAAATCGCAATGCGATGAGTGCGAGCGCAAAAAAACCGACAACAAAAAGATCAGAGAGTTTAAACGTCCCTGGGAAATCGAAGATGATGGAGAAACCTGTTTCCTTGAGCAGGGTGTTATTTGTATGGGACCGGCAACAAGGGGCGGATGTGGTTATCGGTGCATCGAAGGAAATGCCCCATGTCGGGGTTGTTATGGCCCACCGGCCCATGCGCCCGATCCGGGAGCAAAAATGATGTCGGCAATTGCCACAATGATCGATTCAAATGAAGCTGATGAGATTATTGAAATAGTTGATCAGGTGGTAGATACTGCCGGTACTTTTTACCGTTACAGCCTGCCTGGCTCTATATTAAGGCGAAAAATTGTTCAAACAAGTTAATTCTGAAGGTTATGAAACAAGTTACAATAGATCCGATAACCCGGCTCGAAGGTCACGGAAAAATTGAGATATTCCTGAAAGATGATGGTGATGTTGAAAATGTATATTTTCAGGTACCCGAACTTAGGGGATTCGAAAAATTTTGTGAAGGCCGTCCGGTCGAAGAACTTTCACAAATTGTTACAAAGATTTGTGGTGTATGTCCCGGATGCCACCACATGGCAGCAGGCAAAGCAACCGATGCAGTTTTTGGAGTTGAACCTCCTCCTACAGCAAAAAAGCTAAGAGAACTCTTTTATATGGCTCATTTTGTTCATAGCCATATTGCACATTTCTATGCGCTGGCAGCACCCGATTTTGTTGTTGGCCCTACTGCACCTGCAGCCGAACGAAATGTTTTGGGTGTAATCGGTAAGGTTGGTGTTGAGATTGGTACCGAAGTGCTGAAACAACGCCGTATTGCCCAGGAGATACAGGCATTATTAGGAGGTCATCAAACCCATGTGGTGATGAATCTTCCTGGTGGTGTCAGGAAAGGTTTAACTGAAGAGGAACGGGATGATATTGTGAAAAAGGCCAAAGACTTTATCGAGTTTTCAAAATTCTCGATGCAGGTTTTCAACGATGTTGTCCTTGGCAATAAAGACTATGTCGATATTATCCTAAATGGAGCTTATGCTTTGAATATATATTCGATGGGACTGGTTGATGAAAATAATAAAGTTAATTTCTACGACGGCACAATTAGGGTTGTTGATACCGAAGGGAATGAGCACTGCAATTATTCTCCGAATGATTACCGCAATTTTATTTCAGAAAGAGTAGAACCCTGGAGCTATCTTAAATTTCCCTACCTGAAAAAAGTAGGGTGGAATGGTTTTACTGAAGGACAAGACTCCGGTGTTTATCAGGCAACTCCACTTTCAAGGCTAAATGCTGCCGACGGTATGGCAACACCAATTGCTCAGAAAGAATATGAAAGGATGTATGAAGTTTTGGGAGGAAAACCGGTTCATGCTACACTTGCTATGCATTGGGCCAGACTTGTGGAATTGATCTATTCAGCCGAGCGCCTGCTCGAATTAGCCGAGGATCCTGATATCATTGGAAAAGATTTAAGAGCTCCCCTCAACAATATTCCTCGCGAAGGAGTAGGGATCGTTGAGGCGCAACGGGGTACGCTTACTCATCATTATTGGACCGATGAAAAAGGTATCGTTACAAAAGCAAATATTGTTGTCGGTACAACAAATAACAATGCAGCAATTTGTATGTCGTTGAAAAAAGCTGCCCAGGGACTCATTAAAAAAGGAACACAGGTAACCGATGGTATATTAAACATGGTTGAAATGGCATTTCGTGCCTATGACCCGTGTTTCTCATGTGCAACCCACAGCCTTCCCGGTCAAATGCCTATGATTGTCAATTTCAGAAGTTTAGAAGGAGAAATCATTAGATCGATAAAGAGAGATTAATCAATGACTGAAATTTTCGATAAAAACGGTAAATTAAAGTTTCCTGAAAAGCAACAGGTAACAACAGTAGCAGAAGAGGCAGAGATTATCAATTATTGCTGTTGTCCAAACGGACATAATCTTGTTAGTTCCAGGGTAAAAGTAGGTAAGAATGATGGAATCTTGCTAAAGGTCAGTAACGAAAATCAACAAGGATTTGTTGGATTAAGCGCAATGTGTGGTTGCAAATTGCGCATAAGCATGGACATCGATCTGGTTGATGGCGAGCAATATGATTTTTTCTGCCCTGAATGCGATTCAAAATTGCCGGTGTTTAATACATGCCCGGGTTGTGGGGGCGAGTTGGTTACACTTTTTCTTGACGAACGCTCTGATTATAATTATTGCATTGGAATTTGTAACCGGTCGGGGTGCCCACATTCCGAAATACGAAAGGGAGAAGATTTACGGATTTGTTCAATAAGGGAACGATGGGATTAGGTTTTGCTTAGTCCCATTGTTAGCCCTTAAAGTATATCTGATAATAATTTCTGAATCTCAGAGTAGATATCCTCTTGTTTGCTTTTGATGATTGGTGAGAATTCGTCGCTAAACAAAAGGTCTTCAACTATTTCGATGGCGATAATATAAATTTTATCCGGCAAGGGAATTTTTAGTTGCTTGCCCAGTTCAAGAGCTGTTAGAAACGATGTGTCGTGAAAATTCGACAAGTGCAGGGTTTCTTTAAATGATTCAGGAGTAAATAAATAGACAGTTCCGGGAATGCCATCCATGCTTTTCATAGCATCGATAAAAACTACTTTCTTATAATCCCTTACCAGATCAAGTATGTCGAGCCCGCCAAGAAACACATTCTTCTTCTCAGTTTTTGGGAACCTGCCTTCAGCAATCAAACGATTTATCATTTTCGGTCCAATACCGTCATCTGACAAAATATCGTTGCCAATTCCAATTATCAATGTTTTGTATACGTTATCAGCCATTAATTATACGAATCTATTATTTCTGCAATTCATCGATTTGTTCCTGCAACGATTTAATTTTACTTTCAGCATCAGCTAATTTTTTACGTTCGTTTTCGACAACCTTGGCAGGTGCATTATTAACAAACCGTTCGTTATTCAATTTTTTCCCAACTGAATTTAAAAAGCCTTTCTGATAGTTCAATTCTTTGAGGAGTTTCTCCAATTCCTCTTCGATGTTAACCTTGCCTTCCAATGGCACAAAATATTCACTTGTACCAATAATGAAAGATATGGCACCGGCGGGTTTTTCTGTACATTGTACAATCTCCGAAAGGTTCGCCATTTTTAAAATAACCGGATCGAACAACATTTTATAATCCCCATTACCAGATTTAATAAGTAAGCGTAGCTGATCTTTTTGCGGAATCTGTTTATCGGTCCTTACTTTGCGGATATTACTTATTACATCTTTGGTCGATTCAAAATCTTTCAATAAGTCCTGATCAGGTTTCCGGGATTTTGGCAATCTCGTATTCATGATGCTCTCGCCATCAGTCCTTTCCTGAAGCCATTGCCATATTTCTTCAGAAATAAATGGCATAAACGGATGTAATAATCGCAACAGTTTATCAAAAACTTCAAGTGTGCTATCATAGGTTTTTTTATCGATTGGCTGGCCAAATGCAGGTTTGATAATTTCGAGGTACCAACTTGCAAATTCGTCCCAGAATAATTTGTATAAGTTCATTAGGGCTTCCGAAATGCGATACTCATCGAACTGTTTGTTCATTAGGTCGATGCTGTCATTCATTCTGTTATTGAACCAGTCAACCGCAAGTTTCGATGGTGCATTGGGTTCTATGGAATCGTCGACCTGCCAGGTTTTTACAAGCCGGAACGCATTCCATATTTTATTGGCGAAATTCCGGCCCTGCTCAGTCAGGCTTTCTTCAAAAAGAAGATCACCACCAGCAGGAGAACAAAGCAACATTCCAATCCTTACTCCGTCGGCGCCATATTTTTGCATTAATTTAATTGGATCGGGCGAGTTGCCCAGTGATTTCGACATTTTGCGCCGTAGTTTATCACGCACAATCCCGGTCAGGTATACATTCTTAAACGGTTTTTCCTGCTGATATTCATATCCTGCAATTATCATCCGAGCGACCCAGAAAAAGAGAATCTCAGGGGCCGTAATCAGGTCATTGGTCGGATAATAATATTTCATGTCTTCGTTGTCAGGATTATTGATCCCGTCAAAAACAGAGATAGGCCATAACCATGACGAGAACCAGGTGTCGAGCACATCTTCGTCCTGTCTTAAATCATCCGGAGTCAGTGATGTATTCCCGGTTTTAATCTTTGCAAGTTCCAGTGCTTTTTCCGAAGTTTCGGCTACTACGAAATCGTTGCTGTTTGGCAGGTAGTAAGCCGGTATCCGGTGTCCCCACCAAAGTTGCCGGGAGATACACCAATCGCGTACGTTTTCCATCCAATGCCTGTAGGTATTTTTAAATTTAGCCGGATGTAAATTTATAGTATCGTTCATCACTGCGTCGAGGGCAGGTTTGGCAAGATCCTCCATTTTCAGAAACCATTGCAGCGAAAGCTTTGGTTCGATAACTGCATGGGTTCTTTCCGACCGGCCTATCTTATTCTGGTAGTCCTCAATTTTAACGATGTGACCATTTAATTCAAGGTCTGATACAATCATGTCCCGCGATTCGAAACGATCGTGTCCTATATACAATTGAGCAGCCTTATTAAGGGTTCCGTCATCATTAAAAATATCGATGCTTTCCAGGTTATGTTTAATGCCCAGCTCGTAGTCGTTTATGTCGTGAGCAGGTGTAACCTTTAAACATCCTGTTCCAAATTCACGGTCGACATATTCGTCGAGAATAATTGGCACTTCCCTGTTCACCAATGGAATTATGGCTTTTTGCCCATGCAGGTGAAAATACCGTTCATCTTCAGGATGGATGCAAACAGCTGTATCGCCCAAAATAGTTTCGGGCCGTGTAGTGGCAATGGTCAGCCATTCATCCCTGTCAACAATTTTATACCGGACATGATAAAGCTTCGAGTTTTCTTCGGTGTAAAGTACTTCCTCATCAGAAACTGCTGTTTTGGCTTGCGGATCCCAGTTAATCATTCGTACACCACGGTAAATCAGCCCTTTTTCAAATAAATCGATAAAAACTTTGATTACTGAGTCGGACATATCCTTGTCCATGGTAAATTTTGTTCGTTCCCAATCGCACGAAGCACCCAGTTTTTTTAATTGCTCCAGGATAATACCACCGTGTTTTTCTTTCCATTCCCAGGCATGGTTTAAAAATTCATCCCTCGAAAGCGTTGCCTTATCAATTCCTTCATCTTTAAGTTTTGCTACTACTTTGGCTTCAGTTGCAATCGATGCATGATCGGTTCCGGGAACCCAGCAAGCATTTTTTCCCTGCATCCTTGCCCTGCGTACCAACACGTCCTGAATTGTATTGTTAAGCATGTGCCCCATATGCAAGACACCCGTAACATTCGGAGGAGGGATTGTGATACAATAGGGTTCGCGCTCGTCGGGGCTTGAGCGGAAGAATTCCTGATCCATCCAGTATTTGTACCATTTGTTTTCCTTCTCGACCGGATCGTATTTTGTCGGTATTTCAATATTTGCCATAACTTAACTGCTTGTTTTCAATAAATTCAATCATCTTACTGATAAGTCGGCAAAATTAGAAAATTATCCGTATGGCTGGAATCGAAGATATTGTCTTACATAATATTAATAATCCTGAAGACAACCCGGATAATAAAACTGATTTATAATGTTGAGCCTGGGTTGTATAAAACTATGAAAACAAGACATATAAAGACAAAGATAATCGAAATTTGATTAATTATTTATAATCCAAAATTCATGCTACACATCCAAAAGTTGCGCTGACTATTAACAGTTTTATCACAGTCCCTAATAATCCCTGTATGAATCAATAATTATGATACATTTCATCAGACAATAAATGAATTTCAAATATCACTGTTGCCACTTTTGCCAAATACTCAATCAACCAAACCGAATTCTAAACAATTGTCTCCATTCAGAAAACTTGTATTGACTGCCATTGATGTATGTCCTATTTTTGAGTATTATTTAAACCCAGACTCACAAAAAATGACAATTTATGAAATTAAAAGAAGGAGGCACCATGAAATGAAGAATCTGTTTTTGAACCACTTTAAGAGAAGTAAATTATTTTGCAAACTAAATTTTATTGTTATGAGAAATTTTATTATTCTAATTTTAGTACTTATAGGGCTTACGGGCTATTCGCAGCAAAGACCGGGCCTTCAGTCGCATAGCGACCAGGTGCCTGTAGGAGTTGTCCAGCAGGTTGGCGACAATTGGGCACAAATGCTCTGGGGTGATGTATACCCCGACGATCCTATTCCGATTTATTCGTTCGACGATGAACTAATTGCTTATATGATGAATTATGCAGTAGGGAACGAATTTCCTGAAAGCAGCGATCAGTTTGAATTATGTCTTCAAAGCGAAGCTGAGGAAAAACGCGGCCGCTGGATGAAAGACCAATATGGTCATATCCTGATGTCTGCAAAATATTCTACTATTCCGATTGTAGGATATCAGAAATGTATTTCAGACGATTATGCCTGGCATGATAAAGTAATTGAAATGGCAACTGAAAAACTGGGTGAAAATATCCAGCATGTGAAAAACTATTACATGACCGACCTGATTAAGTGGTATTGTTATACAAATGGCACAGAAAACGCTTATGTAAAAATATTTCCACCTTACGAATGTCTGTCAGAGTCAGAATTTAAAAACATAAAATTAAATCCTGAATACGCAAAGAAAGGTATGTGGGAAATCCCAAATGATATTGATAAATCATGGGATAAGCACATAAGCGGAAATATGCACAAAAGCATCAATACAGATTACCTGATTGCCAACGAAGAATATTGCCCATATAACGACTGGAGCTATGGATGTACTCCTACAGCTTTTGCAATGGCATTGGCTTATCATGATCACAGAAGTATGATCTCGAGCAACGATTACGGAAAACTTGTTAAGTATCATTTCCATCGCTACGACCCTGTTCAGGGTGATCAGGATTATAATGTATCGGATTTGCAGCGCGATCTGGCCGATGAAATGGGTACAAGTGCCGGAGGAGGTACTGGTCCTTGTTGCTGGTTAAGTGGATTTATTACTGAAACAACACAAAGAGGATATTCCTTTACAGGTTCAGACTTGTATGGAACGTCAGCTCAATACTTAACCTGGTGTATGAATGAAACTAACAATAACAGGCCCTGGCATCATGGAACTCCCGGACATTCAAACACCGGTGTAGGATATACAAGTGCCAATTATATTATCAGGCACAATACCTGGAACGAAGGGCTTTCGTATGTCAACTACACTACTTGCGATCTGGTTGGTACAATTGTTCCTGGTGGCCAAACTGGTGCTTCCATCGAGCTTGATTCACCCAATGGCGATCCTGGGTACAACCATACAGGAAATGGGGAGGTTGTATACTCCGGAAATGTTTACGAAATAACCTGGGATTACGATACATATTCAGGTTCATACTGTAAATTGTATTATTCGACCGATGCTGGTGATAACTGGACACTTTTTGAATCCAACACACCAAACGATGGTAGCTATCTGTGGACTGTTCCTTCAACACTAAGTTCAACCGAAGGAAGGTTAAGAATTTATGAATATAGCTCAGGAGGAACTTTAATTGCTGCCGATGGTAGTTGGGGTAATTTCTCCTTTGTCACTGGCAGTTCAATTGTTACTTTGAATACTGATATAGCAGTAAATACAAGTACTGATCCAACCTACTATGAAGTTAACCACACCTACTCAACCTGGGGTGCAGTGGGAATTCGTACCAGCGATCCAAGTACAAACAACTGGAGTATGCTGTTTTACGATTCTGATGATTTTTCAAATCAGGTGGAAGCTTCTCAGTACGCCGAGAATTGCGATTTTGTGGTCTTCGATCAGCATGGCTTATCAAATGCTATGCGTGGAATAAAAGTCTATCAGGCTTCTGGTTCAGGATCAGCGCGTACTGAGTTCGAAGGATTCAATGAAACCTTAACTGTGGGAGTTACCGAAACACACAACTGGCAAACAAACGATGTAG
>CAYLZH010000111.1:0-14835 GCA_964388245.1 uncultured Bacteroidales bacterium | reverse complement strand
GGATGTAAAAGCTTTCTTCCCAGCTATTATTGGTTTCTTTGAGCGTTTGGAAAATACTTTCCGACTTTGTATTTAGTCGTTCAATGGTCAGTTTGCCTAACCAAAAGTGGATTTCGAATTTGTTTATGACAGGAAGAAAACGTTCGCATGCTATCCACTTTTTGTCTTGCATTAATTGATGATAGCGCGATTCGAATGCCGGATCGTATTTTAATTCCAGCGTGGGTATTTCCTGGCCACCCATATTACTTATTGATACATCATTGAGTTGTACAACATGAAGGATCACATTGCTGTACGCTTTGTCGGAATTATGGTTGTGTTTTAACCAATCGGACGATTTAATGTGGATTTCGACATTACCTGCCCATAAAGTATTGCCAATCCGTATTTGAGCATTTAAAAAATCGGGTCCTGCATTGTGATTCCATTCGCCATGCTTAATCACTTCAATTTTTTCACCTTTAGTACTTATCAGTGAATCTTTTTGGTAATATTCATATTTCCACAAAAATTGCAAAAGTTCTTCTTTCATTGTAACGCAATTGTCTGAATTGTCGAACAGATATGATTCTTTCTTCAAATATACATTTTTAAATGCACTATGCAATACCGAAATATTTGAACAATTTTAAATCAAAAATGCTATCTTTAGAAGATTATGGAGTATGTAAGAGAAATATTATTTTGGGTGGTTGGTTTTGTAATTGTTGCAGTAGCCTCAAATCAAATAGCCCGCTTATCATTGAAAATTAAGCTGCCACATATTACCGGCTTATTGATTATTGGAATCCTTACCGGGCCATTTTTCTTACAACTATTGAAAACCGAAGCTATTGTAAAGCTGCAATTTGTTAATGAAACGGCTTTGGCTTTCATTGCTTTCGCGGCAGGAAACGAACTGTATCTTCTCGAATTGCGCAGCCGTTTAAAAAGCATAAGGTGGATGACCTTTGGACAGCTTATCGTTACTTTTATGTTAAGTAGTATTGCTGTTTTTCTTTTGTTACCCTATATCCCATTTTTTGCTTCAATGTCCAACAACGAACGAATTGCAATTGCCATTTTAGTCGGAACCATTTTCGTGGCCCGTTCACCTGCCTCTGCTATTGCAGTAATTAATGAAGTTAGGGCAAAAGGACCTTTTACACAAACCGTGATGGGTGTAACAGTTGTAAAGGATGTCCTGGTGATAATTTTGTTTACTATATGTTTTTCGATAGCCAGCTCGCTAACCACTGCACAGGATTTCGATTTTACATCTGTATATTGGCTAACAATTGATTTAGTGCTTTCGTTTGGTTTAGGTTTTGGTTTAGGGAAATTGATAGCATTGTTTCTATCATGGAATTTTAAACCTATTTTCAAAGCCTTATTCGTATTACTTGCCGGTTATTCAATTTATGTACTATCATCGTTTGTTAAATTACATAGCCCCGAATTAATTGGTCATGAAATTTACATTGAACCATTGCTTATCTGTATTGTGGCAAGTTTTGTAATAACTAATTTTAGTCGCTTTAGAATCGATTTTCAAAAAGTAATCCATGATGCAAGCCTTCCGGTTTATGTAGCCTTTTTCACGCTTACAGGTGCTTCCATTTCAATCGATATTTTAATACAATCATGGTTGATTGCCCTTGTGTTTTTCTTTATTCGCTTATTTACAATGATGATAGGATCCTTCATAGGTGGCAGATTAGGAGGCGATCCTCCAAAATTTTACAAACATGGTTGGATGCCTTATGTAACGCAAGCTGGTGTAGGTTTGGGTTTAGTTACTGTAGTTGGAAATTCTTTTCCCATCTGGGGCCTACAAATTGCAACTATATTAATTGCTGTTATTGTTCTTAATCAACTATTTGGCCCACCATTATTTAAATGGGTTTTGAGTTATGTTGGAGAAAGTCATAAAAGAGGGGAACCTCAAGCGTATGAAGGGCATCGTGAAGCTTACATTTTTGGTTGGGAAAACCAATCTATGGCACTGGCAAAGCAATTAGAAAGCCATGGCTGGATACCACACATTGTTACGCGTAGAAGCGAATTGGGAAACGAAATTGAGGGTATTGATATTAAGTTGATAAAAGATTTATCGCAACTCGAATTAGAACGGATTAATGCTCATAAAGCCGAAGCTATTGTTACAATGCTTACCGATGAAGAGAACATGCAAATATGTGAAATCGCCTTTGAGAAATTTGGCACTAAAGACTTGGTAGTACGACTTAACGATAGAGCAAACTTCGATAAATTTCATGAGTTGAATGCGCTAATTGTTGAACACAATATGGCTATGGTCAGTTTATTGGATCATTTTGTTCGATCGCCCATGGCAACTTCATTACTTTTAGGACTGGATAGTCATCAGGACACGATAGACATTAAGGTTCGAAGTTCGAATATCCATGGCATTGCTTTGCGCAATATTCAATTTCCATCCGATATTCTTATTCTTTCAATAATTAGATCCGGTAACGTAATGATTTCACATGGCTACACCCGTTTGCGTAAAGGGGACATTGTAACAGTAGTTGGTTCGCCGGAAAGCCTTGAACACGTTCGACTCCGATTAGAGTAAATATTGTATTCGCTAACCTTCTATTATTTTAAATATAAGCTATTCAACAGCTTTAAAAGAAATTGCACATTTAAGTTTTTTTATTGGCGAAGAATATCACCAAAGGATTCTTCACTTCGTTCGGAATCTCTTATTATAAAGGCTTCTATAAATTTGTTTTGTGGAAGTTATTTAGATAACCTCTCAATTTGATAATCCAGTAAAAATAAATTTGAAGCAACAACTATTCTTGAATTTGCATGGTGTGATTTGAGTTCGTGCTGAATATTAAAACAAAAGATTTCCCAATATTAAATCAGAAAGCGATATGATTCCGATATATTCACCATTTTCTTCGACAGGAGCCAATCGTAAGCCAACATTCATCAATAGGTTTGCCACGTATCTAACTTCCATATCGGCAGGTACACTAATAACGGGTTTAGTCATTATTTCAAATACATTCACTTCTTCTGAAGTTTTATCTGGAATAATCACCCCTTTGATAAAATCATGTATCAGCACTATTCCATAGGCATCTTGTGGATTTCGTTTATTAACAATAAGTGCTTCGACCTTCTCTTTGCGCATAATTTCTACTGCCTCACCTGCAGTTGCCATGCAATCAACAAAAACGATTTTTTCAGTCATTACCTCCTTGGCACTTTGGTAACTTCTTTTTGTTTTCATGTTTATTTTTAATTTTTTGTAATGATATTAGTATAAATTCTAAGTAATATACAATGTGCAAGCCCACTGTTTATTCAATTCAATAGCTAAATGATCCATATCGATTGGGTTAAAGAAATTGATCCCGAGCCTGATTTTTAAACCTTTTCATTTGACTTGCCAAGCCAGCAGCATGCTCAATAGGTATAACAAAAGCAATACCTGTGCCTGGCTCATCAAATTTTCCTGCCAACTGAATAACTTCCATTAGGTTCTCTACTACGTGCTCTTCAACAAGGAATACAATAATGTCAGTTTGATCCTCTATGCTGAGGCCTAAAAAGGATTTTTCATCATGGATACCTGTTCCCCTGCCAGGAATGACGGTAGCTCCAGTAGCACCGGCTTTTTTCATCGCATCAATAACATTGTCAGTAACACTTGGTTTGACAAAAGCCATAATTAATTTAAACTGCATTTCTATTTATTTTAAAGTTTAATAATCGAATCTTCAATTCCATAAATTGAGCGTATCCTAAAACTGTAATAATCGGAAACAAGCTGGCAAAAGCGATCAAGCCAAATCCATCTATTGCGGGGTTTCTTCCGGGTACTGCACTGGACAGACCCAATCCCAGGGCGGCCACAATGGGAACTGTAACTGTAGAAGTGGTAACCCCGCCTGAATCGTAAGCTAAAGCAATGAGATTTTTAGGTGTAAATATGGTTTGAATTATAACAATAATATAACCCACCATTATATAAATATACAAAGCTGTTCCGCTTACAATCCTAAATGTACCAAGGGCCAAAGCCAAAGCTACACCAATTGCTACCGTAATTCGAAGGCCCCATGTACTGATAGTTCCCGCTGAAACCTCTTCTGCTTTAATGGCAACTGCAATAAGCGAAGGTTCAGCAATTGTTGTGGCAAAGCCAATGGTTGCAGCAAAAATATAAATCCAGTAATACGACCACACATTTACCTGTTCATCAATCGATATTCCAATAAAAGCCGGATCGGTTAATTGCTCAGCCATAATCTTTCCTACCGGGAAAAGGGCCTTTTCCAATCCTACAAGGAACAAGGTTAGGCCAATTATAACATATACTCCACCCAGAATTACTTTTTTTAAATGAGGTATGGGCTGCCTTACTACAACCAACTGGAAAAAAATGATCAATACCAGGATTGGCAGCACATCTCTCATCGTGTAAAGCAAGACCAAAACGATATCCATCAAATATTCAATCATTAGCTATTCTCATTATTAAAACCAAAACAGGCCATAGGCCATTACAAAAATCATCGGCAGAAGCGAGGCAAACGCAATCAGGCCAAAACCATCTACCAATGGACTACGGCCTTTTATAACTGTGGCAAGTCCTACTCCCAAAGCTGTTACCAAGGGAACTGTAATTGTGGAAGTAGTTACACCTCCTGCATCATAAGCAAGACCGATAATCTCTTCAGGAGCAATGTAGGTCATCAACATTACTAATACATATCCTCCGATAATTAAATAATATAGGGGCCAGCCCTTGAGGATACGAATTACACCAATAACAATTGCCATTCCAACCGAAAATGCAACGGACAACCGTAAACCCATTGCATATTGGTTCATGGTTTTTTGATTGTCTTCAATTAAGCCTGCACCCGAAGATATTACGGATGCTTCATTTGCCACTGCAATCAGGGCAGGTTCGGCAATTGTTGTAGAAAAGCCAAGTGCAAAGGCAAAAATCATCAACCAAAACAAGCTTCCTTTTTTTGTTAATGCATAGGCCATGGTTTCGCCAATTGGGAACAGGCTAATTTCTAAGCCTTCAATAAAAAGCATCAATCCCAATACTACGAACAAAAAACCAAGTATGATCTCCGTAATTTCTGGAAATGGCTGCCGAATAACAACAGTCTGAAAAAAAACAATGACAGCAATTATCGGGATCAAATCTGTTAAAGCCAGCTGTAGCTTTCGGAGAATTTTGACTATATATTTTTTGTGACTCATTAATTGTACAATCCTGAATAATGCACAAATATAAGTAAAAGGCTATTTATTTCTATAATTAAGGACAGGTGTAGAACATACGGAATTTTGTTTCCCTTAGCACTCCTAAATACCAACGAGTTAAAAAAGTCAGATTGAATTTTCAACAGAATAGTAGTAATGAGGCGACTAATGTTTAATAAATAAATGCTGGTGGTTGGGGATAAAATTTAATAATCCTATTCCCTCATTTTCCTTTTTGCCAGCACACGTGTTGTAAAGGTTACAAAAGCTACAACACTAACTGAACTTAATGGCATGAGGATGGCCGCAACAATTGGAGAAAGTAATCCTTGTACAGCAAATGCCAATCCAATCAGATTATAGAGTATGGATAGTCCAAAACTGGCTTTAACCACTTTCATAGCTATTTTCGAAAATCTGATGAAATCGACCAGTTTATCGAATTGTTTAGCTTCTAAAATCGCATCACAGGCAGGTGAAAACTGATAGACATCATCGGCAATTGAAATCCCCACCTGAGCAGCATTCAATGCACCAGCATCGTTAAGGCCATCACCAATCATTAATACATCCTTCTCCGCTTTTTTCAGATTGGTGATATACTCAAGTTTTTCTGTAGGCGACTGGTTAAAGTAAATGTTTTCATCGCTTCCAAAAAAGGAATTCAGGGTACTTCTTTCCGTATCATTATCACCTGAAATCAAATGCAATGAAGTTAATCCATTCAGGCTGTTAATTACTTTTTCAATCCCTTTCCTGTATTTATTCCTGATCGTAAAACGCGCAATAAAGTTATGATCGATTGACACATACACCTCAGAGGCAAAAGCATCGTCGTTATCTTTTTCCTGAAGGATGAATTCCCGTGATCCGAGCCGGATGGTCCGGCCATTCACAATTCCTTTAATACCTGCCGATGGAATCTCCATGAAATCCTGAACATCGGTAATATCGACATCGGAGAAATATTCGAAAACAGCCGCACTTAACGGATGCGCAGACTGCCTGGCCAGTGAATGGATGGCAATCCTGTCATCATCACTAAGGCTACCTTCTTCGAGTTTAACATTTTTTGAGCGACTATAGGTTATAGTGCCTGTTTTATCAAAGACTACAGTATCAATTCTTGTCAATCGCTCCACAACATCGGTATTTTTCAGGTAAAATCCTTTATGTCCGAAAATTCGCATCGTTGTTCCAAAAGTAAAGGGTAGCGACAAAGCAACGGCACATGGACATGCCACTATCAGTACAGATGTAAATGCAACTATGGCTATTGATGAATCAACGATATACCAGAATATAGCTGTTATGCTGGAAATAATTAACACGGCAATGGTAAAGTTTCTACTCAACCTGTCGATGATTGAGTTGATGCGCGATTCACGTTTTTCCTGATTGATATGCTGGTTCCATAACTGGGTTAATTGGCTCTGTGCTACATCCTTTTTAATCTCGATTTCAATGGCGCTACCTATCTGTTTCCCACCAGCATAAACAACATCTCCTTCTCCTTTCGACACAGGTATTGACTCTCCTGAAACAAAGGAATAATCGATATTTCCGTGTCCTTTGGCAACTATTCCATCAGTGGGAATAAGTTCCTGGTTCCGTATCAAAATCCGGTCTCCTATGCCCAGGTTTTTTAAAGGTGTGCTTTCCTCTCCATTGTTGGTTATTTTACTTACAGCTACCGGAAAATAGGATTTGTAATCCCTGTCAAATGCCAGAGCCTGATAGGTTTTGTTCTGGTACCATTTTCCTATCAACAAAAAGAAAATAAATCCGGCAAATGAATCGAGATAACCGGCCCCGGTACCCGAAAGAATTTCGTACAAGCTTTGAAAAAATAACGCAAGTATTCCCAGGGTAATGGGCATATCAATGTTTATCATTTTATGCCGCAGATTTTTAAAGGCGGATAACCAATACTCATTACTGCTATACAATAAGACAGGTATGGAAAGAATAATGTTGAGATAGCCAAAAAAATCACGAAAACTCGCTTCGATACCCTCACCAATTGAAAGGTATTCGGGCATGCTAAGCAACATGATATTCCCGAAAGCAAATCCCGCAATCCCAACTTTTATGAGTAAACTCTTATTGCTTGCCTTTTTTCCTTTCGAATCGATTTTATCGAGATTAATTTGTGGGATGTAATGAATTGAAGCCAATAGCTCAACCAATTCACGCAAGCTTATTTCAGTATGGTTAAAAGTTACCGATGTTTCTTTTTTAGTAAAGTTCACAAGCGAAGACCTTATCCCTTTATTGAGTTGATGCATGTTCTCAAGCAGCCAGATACAGCTACTACAATGAATTGCAGGTATAAAAAGTGTAACCTTTGAAATATCCCCCTCGGAAAAGTCCAGCACCTTTTCTTTTATGTCGTCGAGGTCGAGAAAAGCATACTTATTTCCAAGCTCTTGTTTATCGACCTTAATCCCCGGGGTGGATTCAATCTCGTAATACTTAAATAGCTTGTTTTGATTGAGCATCTGATAAACGGTCTTGCAACCATGACAACAGAAAATTTTATCCTCCCATTCTATAGGATATTTCCCACAATCCTCGCCACAGTGTATGCATTGGTTTTCTGTTGTTTCGCTCATCGAAAAAAATTTGTGCAAAGAAAAGCATTTTTAAGAGGATGCCGGCTAAAAGTTTAATGATGAAGGAATATAGTTTCGGATATTCAAAGCCTAAATCTTAGCAATTGAACCGATTTGGATATCGCACCCTCTTTAGATTTGAACCGTATTATGAGACGATTTTTTTTTTCGATTTGCACTGGGATAAATATTTCGTCGGGAATAAATGATAGTTTTTTAACCTGAATGTTAGCCTGTCCGCGAATTTCATATCCGGAACTGACCACGAGTTAAAACCCGGGGCTGTTGAAATCGATCACGTAACGGGAAATTTAGATCTCGCAAAGTGTTGGGATAAAGCCGAAATCCTTACGATTTCCGGCTTTTCTATTTTCTCCTGTTCTGTACCTTATGCAATCTTTGCCTCGATTGAAAGGTTTTTGATTTCGACGTGAAGGTGCTGTAGTGCTTTATTGCTGGATATTAAATCGCCTAAAATAATAGACTTTGTATCCTGGAATTTATGCTTTAGGTTACTAAACACATTATGATAATAGGCAACACCCTCTTTAAGGTTATTCACAAAATTGCTTAGGTATTTCAACTGCTTATTTGTAGTCGGTGTTCTTGTTTCCTCAACTTTCTCACGTAGATAATCTATATACAACAATAGCTCTTTTATAAACATATTTGGCCTGTCGCTTCGTGTCATCATATTCGACCTGCCGTAAATATGGTCGATGATTTCTTTGAGGCTCATTTTTTTTGAGAAGTATGCCATATTTGGACCCGGGCAAACCGATATGCCATCACCTTCGTCGGTAGTGTCAATATTGTGTGCTTTCATGGTTGATGTTCCTAATCCAACACAGATGCACGATTTTTCAACAATCTTTTTAAACTTATCCTTATAGGTTTCAGTTGAAAGCCCTTCGTCGTCGAGTTCACTAATCTTTAATTTCTGATAGGTTCGTGAGGCGGTACAAAGTGTCCTGTCAGAGAACTCGCCGTTTAGTGCGGCATATTTTTTCGAACAGGGAGCACCGGGTTTTCCCTGGGCTACAAACGACATTTTTTCTATATCCTTTGTATTGCCTTTTAAGGTATTAAAAGGAATGCCCAATGGTGAAATGCCACTTAAATACAGGTCCTTTTCTTTGGCATCAACAAGTTTGTTCACTGTTGAATCGTCGATGCTAACTGCTTCCGGAACTAACATAAAAGGGCTTCCCCAACCTACTGAATCAACTTTGTAATGATCGATAAGGAATTCATGCTCTTCGGAAGTTCCAACTCCTCCCTGGGCAGTAATTTTTAACAATAATTCTTTTGCTGGTACTGGTCGGTTTTTCCCTGTTAATGCCCTATCCAGAATTTCCCGGATAGCGTTTATCAATTCCTGACGCTTATCTCTGAACTCGGCAAGGATAGGACCCATTAGAAATCCTTATGTAGCAAAGGCATGACCTCCACAGTTAAGGCCCGATTCAATTCTGTACTCCGAAATCCATAATCCTTTTTTAGCAAAAAGTTTCCCCTGAATTAAAGCCGATTTGTAATCGCTAACTTTAAGGACAATTTTCTTTTTAATGTTTCCATCCGCATCGGGGTAGAAATCTTCGAAATTTTCAAAATAGCTGTACAGTCTGGGATTCATGCCAGCCGACAATACAACTGAAGAAGACAAATCGCTATTGGCAAAGCCTCTGAGGGCAGCATGTGCATCATTGTATTCGATGGGTAATTTCTCGCCTTTCTTATAATTGTCTTTGTCTACCTTGGTCATTATGTTCACATCGATGCTTCCCATCGACAGATTTTCTCTGGCCCATGATTTTATCTCATCAATATTGAAATATTTCGAAGTAAGTTGTTTGAATTCCTGCTTAATTGTCGAACTGTCGGGCAACATGTTGAAATATTCTTTCAACTCATTACTCTTCTCGACTGTGGCATTTTTTATTTCTTCAAATTTCTTTTCTGCTAAATCGTAAATCAGGTTTAGATACGATGTGATCCTTTTTGCCCTGAAGTCTTCCACCTTTTCGGTAATCTCGTCATAGATCAATTCATATTTGCTACAATACATTTTCCGAAGTTTTTCGAGCAGTATGTCGTCGACAAGTGAAATAACAGAATCGATTCCATACGGAGAAACCTTTAAGGGAGTATCTAATGTATAGCCAATTCCCATAACAGGAATGTGGAAAGAATGGGCTTTTATCAAACTATTCATTTATTGTAAATTCAGTCAAAATTTGGGGCAAAGGTACAATAAACAAAACCGGAAAGCTAATCCTCTGATTCTGAAAGCTTGTTAATGATCTTGTAAAAAGACTGAAATGCAATGATAGCTTGCAAGGCAGGTGAATCCATTAGGCGAATTTTATTCCGGATTGAGCCTTTTTGAATATATTCTCAGAAATTTCCCTGACTTAATATTCTATATTTCTGTCAATTAATGAATATGTTAGAATGTGCATTTTCCGATTTCATGGGAGTGTTCGCTGCTCAGTCATCAGCAATTCAAAATAATTTTGTTGAAATAAAATAACTACTTTTATCCTCCAATTGCATAATCATTTGCGGCACATGTTAAGCATTTGTATACCTGTATATAATTTCGATGTCAGGCGCCTGACTGAGAAGCTTCATAATCAGCTAATTAAAACTGACTACAAGGCTGAGATTTTATTGCTTGATGATGGTTCAGAGAAAGAATATTGCCTTAAAAACCGGGAACTGAATGATTTTGACACGGTACAATACGAAGAATTACCGGCTAATGTAGGCCGTTCGAAAATCAGGAATATCCTTGCTAAAAAAGCAAATTTCGACTATTTATTATTCCTTGATTGCGATTCGGATATTGGTTGCGAATCATTCCTGGATAATTATATCGAAGCCACTAAACAACATGCAGTAATTTATGGTGGCAGAACATACGGCGAAAAACCAGACGATCAGAATTATTTTCTTCAGTGGCATTATACGAGAATAAAAAATGGCGCCCCGGCTGTTGACCGAACCAAATCGCCTTATTATTCGTTTTGTACAAATAATTTTGTAGTGCAAAAAAAGTTGTTGCTCGAAATACCCTTCAACGAAGATCTTAAAGGATGGGGACACGAAGACACATTGTTTGCCTATGAACTTAAAAAGAAAGGCCATAAGATTACACATATAAACAATCCCATAGAACACAAGGGCTATGTACCAAACAGGGAGTATATCAGCAATATGACCCAGGGATTGAGGAACCTGATTATAATTTACCTGTCGGGAAAATATCCCGAATTTACACGCGATTTTAAAACCCTGAACTTTCTGGATACCCTTATCCGAGTAAGAATGCTCTGGTTGTTCCGCATATTTTATTGGCTGGCCAAACCATTTGTCAGCAGAAATATTTATGGCCTTAATCCAAAATTAATTTATTTCGACCTATATAAGTTGGGTACTATAAGTTATTTGTGGCATAACCGAAATTCGAACTAATCCGTATCAAACAAGACAATCAAAATAAATATGCAATGAACTTATTTCAAATGCACATAATGTGGTACGAAGCAGAAATGCTGAACGAAACACTCGACACATTGCAGGCTGCACTTCAATATTCAACTGTTCCGACCGAAATCAGGATTTGCCTTAACTCGCAAACATACCTTGAAGAACCAATCAAGGGCAAATCAGAAGATATGTTCGATAAGTTCATTAAACATCCGGTTTTAAAGAATGCCACAATCATTAAAAAAACCAACAATGATCCTTTCTACAATATAGCCGACTGGCGACGCGAAGAATACAACCAGACGGGATATACATATTGGGGCGAAAGCGATTGCCTAATCCCGGAAGAATATTTTTACACCGTCGAAAACCTTCATATTGAACACCCGCACTTTATTGCATTTGCATCGCGCAAGATGTGGGAAGAAAGCTGGATTAAAGTTGAACATCAGGCTATAAAAAACCTGCCACACCTCAATGGCAGATCGGCTGAAGCTCCCTTACACTGGGACGATTACATAACTTTCGAACAATTAAAAAAATTCAATCGTAGTCAGAAAGAGATTAAAATTCTACTGCTCGATGTTCCAAAAATAGACGGTAGCCTGATTGTACTTTCGCCAGGACTGCCCGGATTTATTCCCGAAGAAATGCATTTTGTCGAGGAAGATACCTGTGCCCAATTTACTTTCGAACAAAATAAAATCCCCCAATACCTTGTATCAACCATCTTAAAGGGACACAATTATAAACACCATCTGAAACGGACTAATACGCTGGCAACCCGCGACGATAGCCTTTATCAGCAATACAAAGCCGATGCCCTGCGTATTCGAGCCGAATTTATTCCTCAGTATTTTAATTATACAAGGCGAATGAAATATCCATACCTGAAAGGAATGATATTGCGCATGTTGAATAAATTAAGGCGAAAGGCAGGTCTCAATCCGAGGGATTATAAACAAGGCAGCCTCCATTTAACTTTGCCCTTACCTGATTACAAAACGTAGTAATGCATTTGCGCAATCGAAAAAACAATCTACTTATTTGAGGTCTAATTACTACCTTTATTGAAATTTTTTAACCGATGAATATTGCCGAAAATCTAAAATCAATTTTAAATGATATTCCTGAAACAACAAAACTGGTTGCCGTATCGAAGACAAAACCAAAGGACCAAATTATGGAGGCCTATGCTTCAGGTCATCGTTTTTTTGGAGAGAATAAAGCACAGGAACTTCAGGAAAAATGGAAAGAACTACCAGCCGATATCGAGTGGCATATGATAGGCCATGTACAAACAAACAAAGTAAAACTGATTGCCCCCTTCGTTTCGCTTGTACATGCAGTTGACAGCCTGAAATTACTATCTGTTCTGAATAAGGAAGGAATAAAAAATATGAGGATTATTCCATTTTTGTTTCAGATTCATATTGCACAGGAAGAATCAAAATTTGGTTTAAGCATCGATGAATTATATTCAATTCTAAATTCAGATGAATATTCAGAATTTTCAAATGTAAAAGCTGCAGGATTGATGGGCATGGCAACCTACACTGATGATAAAGGCCAGATACGATCAGAATTCAGGTTTTTAAAACAATTCTACGACCGGTTAAAAAAAGATTTTTTTGCTGATGATGAGGAATTTAAAGAAATATCAATGGGTATGTCAGGCGATTATTCGATAGCCATAGAGGAAGGCGGTACAATAATCAGGGTGGGCAGTTCCATATTTGGATCGAGATAGATTATTTTTTGCCATTTAAGGAACTTATAGTAGAAATAATAAGCGTTTTAACCTTGTCAACGTTGGCATTGAAAACCTTCAGAACTTCATCGACACTTACCGGATCTTCATCCTCCCGCCACGAGTCATAGTCTGTACTTACAGCAATTAGCGCATACGGGATGCCGGCCTCATTGGCCAGAATTACCTCCGGTGCCGTTGACATATTTATCAAGTCGGCATTCATTAACCGGAACATAGCTGACTCGGCCCTGGTTGAAAATCTTGGCCCCTCAATTGTAATAACAGTTCCCTGATTATGTGTGATATATCCTAATTCAATAGAATTTTCGATCATCTTTTTCCGAAGAAAACTATCAAATGGTTCGGCCATTGGTTCATGCTTAAGGCCTTCCGAAAAATCATCATGAAATGTTGAGATCCTGTGCTTGGTAAAATCGATAAACTGATCGACAAACACGAAATGTCCCCTGCCAATTTCTTCACGTAAAGAACCAACTGCCGAAGTTGCAATAATATGACTAACTCCTAATTCTTTTAATGCCAAGATATTGGCCCGGTTATTAATCTGCGTGGGTGGGATTTGATGAAATCGTCCGTGTCGTGATAATATCGCCACATCGATACCGCTTATTGTACCCGTTTTAATTTTGCAACTGGGCCTCCCGTATCTGGTAACAATATTAATCTCTTTACTTACCTCAAAAATCTGAGGATCGTCTAATCCGGAACCGCCTATTATCCCAATTTTCATACTTAATAAAAATTGATAAATTTCTTGAATTTACGCCTTCAGATTAAAATAGTTACCTTAACATTGTACCGGATAAATATTTATTTTTATTTGCGTCTATGTTATTAATTTTGAAGGAATTTGATAAATATTTGATCTGAAAAAATTAATAGCTTTTTTAAGATGCCTCAAAATTGAGAACGATGAAACATTTAATTGCACCCTCGTTTCTTTCGGCTGATTTTGGTCAGCTTAATAAAGAAATCGAAATAGTAAATGAGAGCCAGGCCGATTGGTTTCATTTAGACATAATGGATGGCGTTTTTGTACCCAATATCTCGTTCGGTATGCCTGTAATTGAACAAATAAAAACAAAGGCATCAAAACCCCTCGATGTACATCTGATGATTATTGATCCCGACAGATATATTAACTCGTTTAAGGCTGCGGGTGCTGATATACTAACTGTTCATTATGAGGCATGTACGCACTTGCACCGGACAATTCAGGCTATAAAATCGGCTGGTATGAAAGCGAGTGTTGCACTTAATCCACACACTCCGGTTTGGGTGTTAGAAGAAATCATTTACGATTTGGACATGGTTTTGATTATGTCGGTAAACCCGGGCTACGGTGGCCAGAGTTTTATCGAGCCGAGCCTAAGTAAAATAAAAAAGTTAAAAGAATTAATCCTTGAAAATCGTGCTGATACAATTATTCAGGTCGATGGCGGAGTAAATGAAAAGAATACAAAGAAACTTCTTGAGGCCGGTGCTGATTGTCTTGTTGCCGGAAATTTCATTTTTAAATCAGATAACCCGGCAAAAATTATTGAATGGATGAAAAACATCAACTAAAATGAAGGGAAAGCTCTACTTAATTCCTTCGACTTTGGGCGATTCTGAAATCAATAAAGTCATTCCTTCACAGATATCTGAAGTAGGTTCAGAAATTAAATGCTTTATTGTTGAAAATGAGAGAACTGCCCGAAGATATCT
>CAYLZH010000110.1:0-14839 GCA_964388245.1 uncultured Bacteroidales bacterium | reverse complement strand
CTTGTTTGATACCAGGCAGTTATTTTCTAAATCAAAGATAAATATCAGTGATGCTCTATTTTTCCTAAGTTTAAACCATTCTGAAAATATTGAACAAGTTAGAGCTCTGACTCTTTTATCGGATGGTACACTAATAGCTATTTCAAAATCAAACGGCATAATCCATATTATTCCCGAAAAGGGGAGTTACGAAATTATTAACAAGAACAGGAAAATCAATACCACTAACTGGGGCTCCATTAATTGTGTATCGGAAATAAATTATGGCGAACTCTGGATATCGAGCGATAATTCAGGAATTGATATTTATGATCTGCATTCCGGTTCACTCAAAATTAATCGGATAATTGAGGAACAACTTGGTGTACAAACAGCTTATCATGCCCTTCGTGACAATCAGGATAATATATGGATTGGTTCATTGAAAGGGGCATACAAATTCAGGAGACCACAATTAAAATTCGATTATTGGGACTTCAATAAATTAATGGAGGGACCTAAGGTAAATCAAAACCGGATATTTACGATAGCAGTAGATGAAACATGCAAAACTATGTGGATTGGGGCAAATGGTGGAGGTTTAAAGAAAGTAGGTCTAAAATCAGGTAAGATAAATCCGATTAAACCACCCAATTGGAAAAAATATAAAATACCTGAAAATAATGTTAGTTGTGTGTATAGTCTTAATAACGATGAGCTTCTTGTTGGATACGACAGCATGATCTGGAAATACAACCACAATAGCAAGCTTTTCACACCTTTTAAACCTGTGTTCCGATGGGCCAGGACCATTTTTCGCGATAAAGACCGGCGCCTTTGGATAACCGATCTCGATTCATTAAGCATTGCCGAAAAACAAAACGGACAATACCTGTTTCGATCAATTCCGCACACCGATTTTCTTTGTAGAGGAAATTATATGTCAAGTATCCACCAGGATAGCACCGGCCAGATGTGGTTGGCTTCAGCATTTGGTCTGATAAAATTCGATGAAAATCATCCTTCGGCGAGCAATATATTTGTACCTCCCGGAAGCGAACCGGAACCACTGATATTTAATATCCTCGAATCAGAAACCGGACTATTCTGGCTCGGCACAAATCGATCGGGTGTTTATGCTTTCAATCCAGTTTCAGAAAATTTTGTTTTTCATTTTGATGATAATTCAGGATTACTGAATAACTCGGTATATGCAGCCCTCGAAGATAAAAATAACAACATTTGGGTAAGCACTCAACGAGGTTTAGCCATGCTTGATCTGCAAAACGATACAATAATAAACATATCAACACCTCGCAGCCTTCCCTTTGCTGAATTTAATACCGGTGCTTTTTATAAGGATAATATGGGCAGGTTTTATTTTGGCGGAGAAGGTGGTGTAATTGCATTTAATCCTGACAGTATTTTTCAATCAAGCTACAGATTTCCAATAGTTATCCATAACATTTACACCAGGTCGGGTAAAATTCCAATTGACTTTCCGATATTTAACAACCAGAAGATTGAAGTAGGATATAAAGACAATTCAATCGATATAGAATTTGGATGCCTTGATTTCCGGTCGCCACGATCGCAACAATACCGATATATCATCGAGGGGCTTTACAACGACTGGGTAACACTTAGAGGAAATGATAACATTGCCCGGTTACGGAACCTTGATCCTGGAACCCATACAGTTTATTTTCAATCGAAAGATGACTACTTTAATTGGAATAAAAATAGCAAGGTCTTGCAAATTGAAGTAGGAAATTTACCATTCTTGCTCAGGCAAAGTTTTTTATTTGGTGTGACAGGGGCTTTCTTGCTTTCACTAATTTTCCTGGCTTTTCTTCGAATGAGAAACCTGAACATGAAAAAAGAAATCAGGATAGTTCAGCTCGATCGTGAGGCCAATTTTTGGAGTTTTAATTTTCTCAAAAGCCAAATGAATCCCCATTTCTTTTTCAACACATTAAGTGCTATTAACAACTATGTATTGCAAAACAACATCAGGGCAGCAAATAAATACCTTACAACATTTGCGATGCTTATGCGTGAAATGCTCGACGGATCGAAGAATGAATTTATATTGGTGGATGATGAAGTTACTTCATTAAGAAAATACCTTGAACTTCAACACATTCGCTTTCCCGGTAAGTTTAATTTTGAATTCAAGGTTGCCAACAATGCCAGGTTCAAAAAAATACCGCCTATGTTTCTACAACCGCTTGTTGAAAATTCAGTAGAATATGCTTTTGTTGATTTGAAAGAATCCGGTGAGCTAATTATATCTTTTACTTTTGAAAATAACCAATTAATTTGCCAGGTTATCGACAATGGTATAGGCATTGAACAATCGAAAAGTACAATAAAACCAGCAAAGAAAGAATCATCTGCACTTGAAAACATAAAGCAACGTATCGAAATCCTTGGCAAAATCTATCAAGCTGAAATTAAGCTCACTATCAGAAAAACAAATTCAGAGAATAAATCGTTTCCAGGTACAACAATTGAGCTCATTTTACCCGATTTCGATACAGTTGAACGTGTAAAAACACCTAAGTAATTCAGAAATCCGTTCGTGTAATAGAATAACCGTTTCATCAAAATAAAATGGAGACATACTTATTTTTTGTGATATTGTGATGCAAATTAATAAGTGTAATTTTGTAATTGAAATGCTGAAAACAATTTGCACAAGAAAACAAAGGCCATGACTATGAAACTGAAAACAGTAATTATCGAAGACGAATTGCTAAGCCGGGAAGCCCTTGCCACAGTGCTAAAAACCTATTGCTTCGATGAAACTGAAATTGTTGGATCAGCCGAATCGGTAAAAGAAGCAATACGATTGATTAAGGCAACAAATCCTAAATTACTTTTTCTCGATATAAAATTGAATGCCGAAGACGACGGTGCATTTCAAATTCTTAAAGCCTTGCCACGGAGAGATTTTCAGGTGATATTCACAACAAGTTCAGATAACGCGGATAAAATTCTAACTGCAGTAAACAAATACGGTGCTATAAAATACCTGCTTAAACCTGTTGATATCGACCAGGTAATTGAAGGCGTTCACTCAGCAGTTAAAAAACTGAATGAGGGAAACTTTGACGACAGATTAGATAACCTGGGAAGTTTGATACAAGATTTAAAAAAATCCCCTCTTCCTAATGATCTTAATAACCTGAACGCTTTTCTTTCATTGAATCAATCAACACCAAATTCCAGTAAAATAAAAATACCGATAAAATCAGGTAGTGTATTTATTCCTGCATCTGATATAATAATGATCAGGTCTTCTCGAAACCACAGCGTATTTTTTACAGTCGGAAAAGATACTATTGAAAGCACGCATCTTCTAAAATATTTCGCTGAGGCTATGCCACAACCTGATTTTTTCAGAACAGGTAAACAGTATATTGTAAATCTTCATCATATCGAAAAAATTCTAAATACGGATAAGGAAATCATCTACCTCTCGAATAAATGTGAAGCATCGCTAAGCTCGAATGAACGCGTAAAATTTTATGCTGCCTTGCATAGGATATTAGGCAACCGGAAATAAATTACCTTGCAACAAGCTAATGAAGTACCGACAAGAATTTCTGTTTTCTTACGGAGAATAAACTCATTTATCCTTATCCCCTGCGCTATTCCCGATCATTTGGAATCCAGTTTATATATTTCAGTAAAAAAAAGAAGGGATGGCATTGTTTATCTACCATCCCTCCTATTGAATTTTTCTTTAATACCTCAGAATCAGTCAAATTTTATAGTAGACTAATCTAAAGTACGACCAATTCTTCTATATCAATATTGTCTCCGTTTTGAACCTTTACGAAATAGATTCCGGGTGCAAGTTCAGCATCAATAGGAATAACATCGGAACTTATTGCAAAAACCGATTGTTGAAAAACAATTTTGCCACTTGAATTGAAAATTCTAAAATTAACAGGTTGACCATTTCTTTCCTCTATCCTGATATTAAAAATACCATTATTGGGATTAGGAAAAATAGAAATACTTTGCATCCTCTCATTGGTTTCAATTCCAATATTAGCAACACTTATTGTTTGGGTAAACGCATCATCACAATTGCCATTTGTAGCTGTTAACTGAACGTCAAAATATCCTTCCATACTATATGTATGAACAGGGTGCTCAAGAGTGCTGGTGTTTCCATCACCAAAATCCCACTCCCACGAGGTGGCATCTGTGGCCGTACTCGTAAATTCAACTTCGAGGTTGTTTCCTAATGTATGAGTAAAATCAGCAACAGGTGTTGTTTCAACAGTAATATAGTTTGAATAAGTTTGAACAACTGATCCATTAACAGTTAAACTTACAGTTTTTGCTCCAGGTGATGAATAAGTAACCAAATGTGGCCCCACAGTATTGGCAGTGGCAGGAATGGCATCAACACCAAAATCCCATTCATAACTGGTAGCTAAGTTCGAATTGTCGGTAAACACCACTTCACCGCCAACGCATGTTGTCTGCACATTTGATGAAAAATCAGCAGTAACCACATTGGGCGTAAATTCAAGATCAAGGTTAATAAAATTAGTAGTATTCGACGGAGTCAGGTGCTGATAAGTTGCCCCTTTGGTGAAAGTGACAGAAAATGTTGGCCCTTGTGCGTGTTTTTCTGTAAACTCTACCCAAACAGTATAATCGCCATCGGGAACTTCATTACCGCTCAGGTCGGTACAATCCCATTCAACCGTATGAGTTTGATGAGAATTTATAGTTGAACCTGTAACCGCGTCTACCTCATTCCAGTTCGATGCAGCTATCCAGGAATATAAGTACTGCTTTCGTTGATTGGCCTTCACAAGGCGCGACTTAACAAAACCATTCGAATCCTCCACCCAAACAGCCAAAACATGTTTTGGTGCATAATTACCGTTGTTGGTAACAGTTTTAAATGTAAAAACCATATCCCCAGCAGTTTGCGTTTCTTTCGATGAATCAGTAAAGCCGGTAATTATCCCGGCAAATACTATCATTGCTGAGTAGATTAAAATAGAGTAAAATTTGTTTTTCATGCTTTATGTTTTTGTTTGAAATGCAAATATAAAATAATTCAAGTATAGGTCTTAAACCTGTTTCGAAATAGTATAGATGAATAAAAGCGAAAATAGTTGCACAAAAAGATTTAAGAAATTAAGACTAATAAGCGAACATACAATTACTTCCTCACTCATCAATCTGTTTTTCATATTGAATATTTATGGTATTGGTTAATGTTTTTTACATACTGGTTTCTCTAAAAATGGGTACTTGTAATCTTCAGGTGGAAGAAAGCATTCCTTTATGGTACGTGGCGATACCCATCGTAAAAGATTTAATTCCGAACCGGCCTTGTCGTTGGTTCCCGATCCGCGTGAACCTCCAAAGGGTTGCTGGCTAACAACCGCCCCGGTTGGCTTATCGTTGATATAAAAATTTCCGGCTGCATTTTTCAATGCTTCACATGCTTGCTCAATTGCATAGCGGTCTTTCGCAAATACTGAGCCTGTTAAGGCATATATCGAAGTATTATCAACCAATTCAATGGTTTCATCAAACTTATCAGCTTCATAAATATAAATTGTTACAATAGGTCCAAAAAGTTCTTCTTCCATTGTGATATAATGTGGATCCTTTGTTACAATAACCGTTGGTTCAATAAAATACCCGACAGATTTATCATAGCCCCCGCCGGCAATAATTTCCACCTCCGCATCTTTTTTTGCATTGTCAATATATCCTGCGAGTTTATCAAACGATGCCTCATCGATTACAGCATTAAAGAAATTACCAAAGCGTTCGGGAGGTCCCATTGTTAGGCTGTTTACCTGATCTAACATAAAGTCTTTAATTTCAGGCCACAAATTATCAGGAACATAAATCCGTGAAGCTGCTGAGCACTTTTGCCCCTGGTACTCAAAAGCACCACGGGTGATTGCTGTTGCTACCTGACCTGGATTCGCTGTTTTATGAATGAGAACGAAATTTTTTCCACCGGTCTCACCAACTATCCGGGGATATGATTTATAATTATGAATATTCTCTCCAATGATTTTCCAGATATTTTGAAATACTGCTGTGGAACCTGTAAAATGAATGCCTGCAAAATCGGGATGCGAAAAGATGACCTTTCCTGCTGTTGGGCCGGATACAAATACAAGATTAATAACTCCATCGGGCAAACCCGCTTCACGAAATACTTCCATTAAAACATGGGCAGAATACACCTGTTGGTTCGATACTTTCCACACGACTGTATTTCCCATCATGGCCGGAGCAGTTGGCAGATTACCCGCAATTGACGTAAAATTAAAAGGTGTAAGTGCAAATACAAAACCCTCCAAAGGTCGTTGTTCAATCCTGTTCCAAATATGTTCTGATGATTCAGGTTGACGAGTATAAATATCGGTCATATACTCCACATTAAAGCGTAAAAAATCTACCATTTCACAAGCTGCATCAATTTCGGCCTGGTGCACCGATTTTGATTGTCCAAGAATTGTAGACGCATTTACTCTCGCACGGTAAGGCCCGGCAATCATCGATGCTGCCCGCAGAAAAATTGATGCACGGTGCTTCCATGACATAGCTGCCCAGTCGTCATTAGCATCCAGTGCAGCCTGAATAGCCTGTTCAACATGGTGAGCATCTCCACGGTGATAATACCCAAGCGTGTGTTTAATTTCATGAGGTGGATGAATTCGAACCTTGTTATCAGTCCTGACTTCTTCGCCATTAATGATCATTGGGATATCCATTTCAGTCATTCGAAGTTCACCGATGGTTTTCTTTATTTTAGTACGTTCCGGGCTTCCCGGTGCATAACTTAATACCGGTTCATTCTTAGCCGGTGGTGCCTGATATAAACTTTTCATATTATCGATCTTTATAAATTATTTTGTGGTGGGACAATCTGAGGTAATTTTTGTTCATACATACTGAAAACATATTTCAAAATGTAGCCAAAACGAAATAAGGCAATCACTTCTTTATCTCATCAAGGACAAACTCATCATGGTTTTCCGGCGTGATAAATGAGAAAGAATGGTTGGGGAATGCCCTGTTAATATTACACGCAATTTTTGTTTTATGTCTTGTATTCCAATTACATTCGGAGGTTATCATAGCTTTTTGCGAAGTCATCATCCTCTGAATCAAATAAGCTTATGATATGTTGATAATCACATCATCCTTATGTTGCTCATAAACAAAGTTGATAATCAACCAGTAATACTAAAATAAAGTGCAATTTTGGTATAGATAAATAGATAAGATCTATTATCGCTTTCTGTTGTTTTTGTTATGTACTTCGATATATTTATCCATTGCCATTGTCATGGATGGGAATTCAGGTGTAGGTGCTATTATATCGAGTTTTAAACCTGCATCGAGGGCTGCCTGTTTTGTAGCAACACCGAATACGGCTATTACGGTATTATTCTGTTTAAACCCGGCAAAATTATCGAAAAGAGATTTAATACCGGCAGGAGTAAAGAAAACAAGCATATCATAGTTGCCATCCGACAGATCGACTGTAGATTGCAAGTCGCAACTTACAGTATGATAAAGTACTAACTGCGAATAGTTAATTTTTGCTTTCTCAAGTTGGCTGGTGATTTGTTCTATAGGTGTATCCGACATGGTCAATAGTAATTTCCCAGAAACATGTTTCACCTTAATAATTTCGATAAGATCATTGAAAGTTCGTTGTCCGAAAAATATCTTCCGCTTTCTGTATACAATGTATTTCTGAAGATAGAGGGCGATACTTTCACTTGTGCAGAAATATTTCATCTCGTCGGGAACAGTGGTTCGCGATTCTTCACAAATCCTGAAAAAATGGTCGACAGCTATTTTACTCAGAAAGATAACTCCTGTATGATCGAGTATTTTAATCTTCGATTGTCGGTACTCTTTTGAACTAACTCCTTCAACTTTAATAAATTTATGAAAATCAAGCTTCAGGTTATGCTTTTCAGCAAGATCGGAATAAGGTGACCTTTCAGTTTTTGGTTCGGGTTGAGAAATTAGTATTTTTTTAATTTTTTCCAATTTCCAGATTATTTATGGGTGAATACTAGGTTTTTTTCTCTGCAATTAATACGGGGAATAAATGACAACGATTTCATCACTATTAAATGATTAAATCCTTCTGAAACAACCTCAGAGTCAAACATGTGATTGCTAACAAAAATGTTGTCTGATACTTTCGATCGTTCCAATAATTCAATGGGGAAACAACTAACACCTCGATAAAATGAATTCTGAACCGATCTTTTGCCCATATCTTTTGTAAATACTAAATTAATCATCTATTATCTGCCTAAACAGCAATTATTTTCTATTTTAAGATGATTTTAATGATAACAATTTTGTAAACCAACCGAACAAGGCAACATGCAAAATTGTTTGAAAGCTTTGAGTTTGGCAGTATATAGCTTGTCGCCTATTAAATGAATGTATGTGTTTTTGCCCAATCATATACCGTGTTCTTTTGGGCGGCAAAATTATAAATAAAATCTGTGTCGGCAAACTAATTAATGAACCTGAAAATTCAGTTTTTGATTTTAGATCATGGCAAAATTTAATAATTCTATCAATACACATAGCATCAATTACATCGATGAAGCAACAGTTCCTGCTGATCCTTATCTTTTATTTTCGCGATGGTATGATGACGCAAAAAAAGAAAATATTACTGAACCCGGAGCAATAGCACTGAGCACAGTGGATATGGATGGAAAACCACATGTCAGGATTGTTCTTTTAAAACATTTCGACCGGAATGGTTTTGTGTTTTTTACAAACTATAAAAGCCCAAAAGCCAATCAAATCAAAACTAATCCCTATGCATCATTCGTAATATTCTGGGCAGTACCAGAACGGCAAATCCGGGTTGATGGGGCAGTAAAATTGCTTAGCGCTGAGGATTCGGACATCTATTTCAAAACTCGTCCGGAAGGTAGTAAAATTGGAGCATGGGCATCGCCCCAAAGTCAGCCCATTCCTAACAGGGAATATTTGGAAAACCTGAATTTGGACTACATTAACTTCTTTAAAGACCTGGCTGTTAAACGTCCGGAATTTTGGGGAGGCTATGTTTTAATCCCTGATAAAATTGAATTCTGGGAAGGCCGCAAAAACCGCCTGCATGACAGAATTGAATATTATCGGGATAAATCTGTCTGGAATATCAGAAGATTAGCCCCTTAGGATTTACCATATAAATACAGGTCGATAATCACTAAAGATTAAAACCTAAGGCTAATACCTGCCATCAGGTTTCGGCCAGCCTGCGGAAAATATCCATCCATTGCATACTCCTCACCCGCCAGCAAGTAGCGGTACACCCAGGCCCAGGTTTCGTATTCTTCATTAAAAATATTGTTAACCATTAAATGGAAAGAAATCTCGCTTAACAGGGTTTCTTTAATGGAATAATTCAGGCGGAGGTTGTTCACAAAGTATGGATCGAGTGAACGATCATCGTTCGACGTGTTGTCGATGTACTGTTTGCCCACAAACTTGCTTAACAGCGCTACTGAAAAATTCTTGAAAGGATTAATTGTAATGCTATTCGAGAAAATCACATCAGGCGAAAAGGCAATGCCGGTTTCACCCAAATCGTTGGATACCTGTGATCCCCATGCGTCCCAATCATCAACAAACTCGGTAAAGTTCTCAATTTTATTTCGGCTTAAGGTTAGGTTTGCTGTCCATTCGAGCAGGGAAAAAGGTTTCCAGCCGGCCATAAACTCCACTCCTGCCCTGGAACTCTTATCGACATTGGTAAGAATAGGATCACCAACATTATTGATTTTGCCGGTCAAAACTAACTGGTCATGGTAATCCATATAATATACATTGACACCGAGCTGTGCCGAGGCCAGTTTTAGTTTACCGCCAATTTCGTAATCGATCAATTGTTCTGGCACCGGCACATTTCCTTCCGTGTCATCGACATAATTCCTACGACTTGGTTCACGATGAGCCACTGCCATCGACGCAAATAATTCTAAATTATCTATTGGCTCATAAAACAATCCAAACTTTGGATTGAAAAAAATATAGCTTGTATCCATCGAAATATCACGTAAATCGTCATGAATACCATCAACCGAATAATCGATGAAACGAATTTGAGCATCAGCAAATAAATTTAATTTTGCTAAAAGCTGATAATTCATCTTTGTAAAAAAGTTGACATCATCTTTTATTCCTTTGTTAAAATACCACTCATGGTCTTTTTTGCCATTGGCAGCAAATTCCGACCAGATAACTTTTCCGAAGTGTTCGCCTATGTACCGATTACCTGCTCCTCCAATTACCAGTTTACTTTTATCTTTCTGATATTGAATTGAAAAAGTGAGCCCAAAGAAATTATTATCGAGCCATTTTTGCTGAATTAAATCAGTGCTGGTAATTGTATCTTCACCAATTATCGTATTGTTGAGCTGATAGTCAACAAAGTCACGATCTTTTTTGTAATTCTCGTAATAGCCTTTGCCATGTGTAAAATGAAAGGCCATATTAGCACTTATCGACGATGAAAATTTATGGTCGATGAACAAGTGTGCATGATCCTGCCCGTAGTTATCCACCTCATCGTTGTAGGTATAAAAATTATAAGTGCGGCTATTGGAGTTTATCATATTATCATACTCATCCTGATAATAGAGCTCGTGATCCAGATAACGCTGCATACCTTCTTCGTCGTTTTCGAGACGTACTTTGGGAACACCATTCCATGCCTGATATGTTCGTTCTTTACCGGACATCGTCGAAACCTTCAGGGTAGTTTTTTTTGCTGTATAACTTCCGCCTATGTAAAATGACTTTAAATTGCTTGAGGCCCTATCGATAAATCCATCAGTGGAAATGTGTGATATTCGTGCTTCAACTGCAAAATGGTCATCGATAAGACCTGTTCCCAGTTCAACATTACTTCGGAGGCTGTTGAATGAGCCAATACTCACATCTGTCCTGGCAAATGGTTTGGGGCTATGTTTTTGAGTTTGAAAATCGATTGTTGCACCAAAGGCAGCAGCGCCATTAGTAGATGTCCCAACTCCCCGCTGAATTTGTACATTCTCGACCGACGATGCAAAGTCAGGAAGATTAACCCAATACACACTGTGTGATTCCGGATCGTTTAAAGGAATCCCGTCTATGGTTACATTTATTCGCTTGCTATCGGTTCCACGCACCGATACTGACGTATACCCAATTCCGGCTCCGGCATCAGAAGAAGTTACAAGCGAGGGAGTAAGGCTCAAAAGATAAGGAATATCCTGTCCAAGATTTTGTTCCTCGATCTGTTTTTTGGAGACTGTTGTATGAGCTACAGGTGTTTTTTCTCCTGCTCGGGTGGCTCTGATCTCAATATCATCAGTCATTATTAATGCAGGGATTAAGATAATATCAATCTTTATATTACTGTTAAGGTCTATCTCCTGAATATAGCTATTGTAACCAACAAAACTTACAACCAGCAAATATTTACCCATAGGCACTGAATGAATAATGAAATTACCATCGGCATCAGCGGCTGTTCCTGCTTTTGTTCCTTCAAGAGCCACATTAGCAGCAGGTAATACTTTTCCTTCCGAACTTCGGACGGTTCCTTCGATCTTAAACTGTGAAAATGCAATTGTTACTAAAAATTGCAATACAAACACCAGGTGAATCTTTTTCATTTTAAAAAGTTTTACATGTTAATATTGCAATGGAGCGATCAAAACGACATTCCCTGCGCCGGTATTATCCGTATCAGGTTCAAAGGGTATGATCTCAGCCTGAATTATTAAGGCACCCCATTGTGCTAGTGCAAAGATAAGAAAATATTAAGGAATAGTGAAAGTCCTTATCCGGATTGTGTGCATGGTAAATTCCCGTTTTTATAAAAATTGATTTCAAAATAAAACTTGCATTCCAACAATAAAATCACTTACTTTGCAGTTCAAAGTACTTTCTAATATTACGATTATGGATAGTCGAAATAAGCATTTGGAAAATTTGTCTGAGATAAGGACATTGATGGAACAATCGTCGAGATTTATCTCGCTAAGCGGCCTTTCGGGCATTTTAGCCGGACTGTTTGCACTGGCCGGAGCATTGGCAGCAATATGGTTCATGGACTTTAAATACTACTTTCACGACTATAGGGAGCTCATTTTTACTACTGACGGCACACTAAAGAGCAGCCCGTTCTGGTTCTTTACAATCGATGCCATGCTTGTTCTTTTGCTGGCTATTGTATCGGCGGTATTGCTCACTATACGTAAAGCTAAAAAACAAGGACTCTCCATCTGGGATAAATCTGCCCAACGATTGATCATCAATCTTTTCATTCCCCTTGTTTCGGGAGGAATCCTTTGTATTATCTTGTTACTTCGCAACGAGATCCACCTGATAGCTCCACTCACCCTCATATTTTACGGTCTGGGTCTGGTAAATGCCAGCAAATTCACCTTACACGATGTGAAATACCTGGGTTTGTGCGAAATCGCCCTGGGGCTCGTGGCAAGTTATTTTGTAGGCTATGCGTTGCTGTTCTGGGCCATCGGTTTCGGAATTCTCCACATAATTTACGGCTTTATGATGTATGTAAAATACGAGCGATGAAAGAGTTTTTTAAGAACATAAACAAGCTTTTCGAGAACCGGGTGAGGCTTGGAATTATGTCGTTGCTCATGGTAAACGACTGGCTCGATTTCAATACGATGAAAGAAATGCTCGACCTGACTGATGGTAACCTGGCAAGTCATTTGTCGGCTCTGGAAAAAAATGAGTTGATTGAGGTAAAAAAGCAATTTGCTGGTCGAAAGCCAAAAACTACATATAGAGCCACAGCATACGGAAAACAATCGTTTCGTCAACATTTAGCCGCCCTGGAGCAATTCATTAAAAGTGGTAATTTCGACTTAAATCAAAACGAATAATGTAAACGCTATATTTTTTTTCTAATTTACTTTGTATTTCAAAGTACTTTTAAATATGAAAACAATGAACGTATTAAAACACAAAAAAATCTATTTCGTAATAGCCGGAACCTTATTGTTCAACTATCTGTTTTGGCAAGCCCCTTTTGGAGTCAATGCTTTACTGTTCTCAGTCTTTGGTGTAGCCAGCCTCCTGATACTATATCCTGAAACACGAAAATCGAAAATCACCCTGTTAGGCATGCTGGGGCATTTCATCACTGCCTTGTTTGTTGTAATCCATAATTCGGGAGTGGCAATCCTTGGCTGGCATTTTACCTTTATCCTTGTAGTTGGATTCGCCAACCAACCAGCCATCCGCTCTATACTTTATGCCCTGCCCACTTCAATAGGAAACTTCTTCAAATTTCCGGTTGTTATAGGACGGGAAATACCACAAATCAAGGTTAGCCTTCCGAAAATAAAAACAGGATGGCGCTTTATTAAATTGGCCCTAATTCCGCTCTTTATCTTGTTGATATTTTATTGGATATTCAAGCTTGCGAATCCCATTTTCAATGAATTCACCACAAGTATCTTTATACAAATTTCTTTAGCACTGGAAAGGTTTTTCGAAAATGTCTCACTTGTCCGCGTTCTCTTTTTATTATTCGGGTTTACACTATCGGGCTGGATAATTTATAGATATAATATCACTCATTTTATCGACATAGAATTAAAACGTAGTGACTCCATCAGAAGAATTAAGAAGACGAGAAAAAAAGATATTCATCCTATCGACAATTGTGAATATCCCGCTCGTTTTAATTTCAATATGAGAAGTTCTTATTTAAGCATGAAATTGAAAAGTGAATACCGTGCAGCCATAATGCTTATATTTTCTGTCAATTTTTTGCTACTGATTGTGAATGGAATCGACATAAACTGGATATGGTTTAATTTTAAATATGATCCGGGATTCAACCTGAAGCAATTTGTGCATGAGGGAACCTATCTGTTAATTTTAAGTATCCTGCTCTCGATGGCAATCCTGCTTTTTTATTTTCGCTTAAACCTTAACTTCTACCCGAAACAAAAGTTCTTAAAAGTTCTTTCATATATTTGGTTAGCGCAGAACGGTATCCTTGCTTTCTCTGTTGCATTGCGCAATTATCACTACATAAACCACTATGGATTAGCCTACAAAAGGATCGGGGTAATTGTATTTCTAATTCTTACTATCTTTGGATTAATTACACTGTACGTAAAAATCAAAGGCAGGAAATCGACCTTTTTCCTCTGGCGTACAAATACATGGGCTGTATATGTTATGCTGATTCTTCTCACTTCTGTTAACTGGGATATGGTGATTGCAAGACATAATCTGGCACATAATTATAAATCGCCCATCGACTGGTCTTTTCTTCTCTCACTATCAGACAAAACCTTACTTCTTCTGGATGAAAATTCTAAGACTTTGGAACAATACAGTTTCAAAACGATATACAAAAATAGACGGAATTTTACCTACGGTGAATATTTTGAATTCCGAAAACAGAATTTCTTCGAGCGTAAAAAAGGCGAAGGCTGGCAGTCGTGGAACCTGGCAGAACACAAAGCTATGGAATATTTTAAGGGTAAATCTTTTAATAACTCGAATTAAGAAATAGTTAATAAAATCAATAATTATTCGAAATCAGGACATCTTGGCAGTTAGGAACAAATAGTACGCAAATGGATTATATCTATTGATATCCAGGATATTTCCTTGAAGTATTTTCAACAACACAAACTTAATGGCTAAATTTTGAATTAGTTTGACACTTAACTTAAAGTAAGATTAATATGATTATGTTATATAGATAGAATTGTAAGCATAAATGCAGATCTATTATCAATGTCAATGTTTGGCAGAAGGAAGT
>CAYLZH010000109.1:0-14904 GCA_964388245.1 uncultured Bacteroidales bacterium | reverse complement strand
GGCGGTTATATTACCCACGAGTCATATACAGGATGGATGGGAATTGTTCCGGCTTTTGGAATAAGCTGGGAGTTCTAACTTCAGGATTTATTCAGAATCCTTTTTTAAGTTTGATCATAATTTAAAAAACATAAGAAAATGAGAACACTAATTTTATTTGTAATAGTCGCATTATTTGCATCCTGTGTAAACGATGGAAAAGTAGTAATGAATACCGATCAGGTACCCGATCTTGTAAAATCATCTTTTGAGAATGAGAATCCTGCTGCTAAGGATACAAAATGGGAGAAAGATGGCGAATATTATGTAGCAGAATACGATATCGATGGCTTTGAGAAAGAAATCGTGTACGATGCTAAAGGTAATATTATATCGGTTGAGTTGGAGATGGAAGTGAGTAAACTAAAACCTATAATTATCACATATATCGAAACAAACTATGTGAATTATAAAATTGAAGAAGCCGATTATCTGAAAAACGAAAAAGGTATTTTTTATGAGGTTGAAATTGAAGGTGATAATGACGAAGAGCTGGAGTTATACTTCGATGAGGAAGGCCAATTTGTTAAGCAAATCATAGAAGACGAAGATGATGAAGGAGAGGAAGATGACGATGGTGAAGAAGATGATGATGAAGAAGGCGATGACGATGAAGAGGAAGTAGAAATATCTCCGTCCGATTTGCCTCAGGTTATTCAGAATAATATTGTAAGTAGTTATCCCGGCGCAGAATTGTTAGAAGCTGATAAAATCACCCAGACCGATGGAAGTATCACCTACGATGTGGAAATTAAACACAACGGAGAAATTATTGAACTTATGTACGATGCACAAGGCAATTTCCTGGGTATCGAACAAGACGATGACGATGAATAGATATGGGAGGACTCGAACATATGTGTACCCTGGAAGCCCGGTATATTATCGGGCTTTCTTATTGTAGCAAAGGGATTTGACTTGGACCTACCATTGCCGGTGTCGTTTTTAAACCCAGTACCTTGAAGTGAAATCCCAAGGCTGGTTCGAATTTTATGATTCCTGCCATTCAGGCTACCTGCCGGGTTGTAATTGTAATGATGACTTTTGGGGCATTTGGCATTAAAGCAAATAGGGAAAGCCCTGTTGAGGACAGGGCTTTCGATCTAAGGCGTAGTAAAGGCAGTTTGAAAAACAGGTAGTATGTTTTATATCGAATTAATTGCCTTTACTGATTTTAATGATGAATTTACTCCTTCCTTTCGATATTTTAAGAAGATAGATTCCAGGATCAAGTGATTTTATTCCAATTGAATATATATTGCCCGCAGCCTTCGGATTATACTGTATCTTAATTTCCTGACCAGTTATAGTGTATAAGTTAATATCATTAATATCACTGATGTTATTTCCCATCTGAATATTCAATTCATTGCGAACAGGATTCGGGTAAACCTTAAAAATGTTTTTTGTTACTATTTCGGGTGTCGATATTATTTGACCGGTTTCGAGCGAAAAGTTATTGTTATCTGAAACCGGAAATTGTGAGCTTAGAATTACCTGAATAAGATCTGAATACAGCCCGGCCTTTTCAACTTTTATGTAATAGGTGCCAAGTTCTAAATGCTCAAAATTAAAAATACCAGATTCATTTGTCAGCCTGAAGTCTAAAGGTTCAAAGGAAGAGCTGAATAACAAAACAGCAATGTTTTTTGCCGGGGAATTTCCTTGTTTAGTTGGTACAAACCAATCATGACCATATATGCTTGCGTCGTATGTATTGTCGCTGCCCACTATAATGGTACCGGAAATAATCCCGTTTCCTGTGGTAGATGTGATAACCGGATCGATATGTATGTCCACTCCGCCTGTGTAGGCGTTTGCATGTATCAGATTTGCATCCTGCCAGTTGTTCCGGTTCACATAATAACCCGCGATCCCATAACCGGATTCGGGTTCGGGAACGGCATGTATCAGATAGTTTCCGGGTAAAATTCCTACAATTTCGAACTGGCCGCTAATTATCTGTCCTTTTGCAACCGGGAAATATGAGCTCAAAATGGGTTGGAATAAAATAACAACACCATTTGGTACCATCGATTTCGAGGTGGTTGAAACAGTACCTGCAATAGTAACAGTTTGAAGACTATCGAGTGCACTTAATCCGTTAGATTGCCAGTACTGCTGATCAGGATAAGCCGGATTATAACTTGCTGCAGCAAAATGCTCAGTATTGGTTGAAACATCCCATATTATCCATTCAAACTCGTCGAGGCTTTGAAACCCATCAATTTGAATTGTACCCGGTTTATCAGCATAAGCGAATAAAGTTACAAAGTTTTGCTGCCAAACCACATATCCTCCACAAGCCAGGTTGCCATTCTGGTCGTAGAATACACCTATAAAGTCGTTCACATCAAGAGCAACACCGTTTAATTGTAAATTGGCACTTGAAGGAATTTCGATACTATGAAAGGTGCCGGAAAAGTCAAATTCCCAATCAGGCAATAGGTTAAAATCGACAAAAGTTGCTGAAACCGATTCACACTGGTTGGCATCAGTAACGGAAAGCTGGTAGGCACCATAAGGTGCATCGATAATGTCTTCGGAGGTGTTGCCATTCGACCACTCAAAATTATAGGGCGGAGTACCCCCTGTTACAGTTGCATTTATGCTTCCGTTGGAGAATTGTACAGGATCGGCTGTTAGTGTATTAAAATCGATAATAATTTCATCAGGCTGGACGATTTCAGTGAAATTTTCTACCATATCTCCATTTCCAGCCGTTATCGTTACTGAATACACACCTGCAAATAATCCTGAAACAGAGTCACTGGAAGCACCACTCGACCAGAGGAATGAAAACGGTTCAATACCAACCAGGTTGCTGATCCATACACTCCCGGTTGATAATCCGTAACAGTCGATATGCTGTACCGAGATATCATAATTAAGGTAGGTGCCTGAATAATTAACCGTAAAACTATCGATAAGCTGGCATAGATTGGCATCGCTAAGTGTTACTGTATAATTACCATATGTAAGGGAGTCAATGTCTTCAGTTGTTTCACCATTCGACCATTGCAAATTATATGGCGGTGAACCCCCGGATGGGATGAGGTCAATTGCGCCATTGTTTCCGGTTAAAGGATCGATCAATGTAATTATTGTATCAAAGGATAAGCTGTCCGGTTCGCTTAATGCATATGACAAGACCAGTGTATCACTTGGACAACTGACCGTTAGTTGATAGTTGTTAGCACAAAGTGCCCCTATACTTTCGCCGGTTTCACCAGTAGACCACTCAATGTAGTAGGGTACAGCCCCGCCTGAAATACTAATTGTAATAGAACCGTCGCAGATATTATGACAGGTGGCATTCCCTATTGAGTCGTGAACACCTAAAGGATCGGGAGGGAAGGCAAAGTCAAGGATCATTGATATACTGTCGTTACATCCAAAGGCATCACTTATATTTAGCTGATAAGTACCAATTGTGAGACCTGATAAATCTTCAGTGCTCTCTCCGTTCGACCAGCTATAGGTGTATGGCAGCGTACCTCCGGAAGAAGTAATATCAATGGCTCCATTATTCCCGACAAGCGGCTCGACATGTGTAAGAACTGAAGTAGTACTAAGTGGATCGGGTTGGGAAATCTCAAAGGTCATTGTGTTTTGCAGTGGTGAATACAGCGGAGGTGTATAAAAACCTTCAAATTCAGCCGAACCATATCCCTGTCCAATAAAGTTGTAAACTGATGATGAACCATACCAGGTCCACATGCTCCAATTCAGGTCAAGAATTCTTCCATCACTTTGCCTCCAAAGTTTAATATAGAGAAGATCGCCTGAATAAAAGCCATCTTTTTGAGATGTCGAGGGATTATCAGCATGCATTATTATGTTTCCTGATACATAGCCGTTGCTATAGGAGAGTTCATCATAACCCGCACAACGATACACCCCATTATCATCATAGAAAGCACCAATGTAATCACCGACATCAGCCGCGTTACCATTAACGCTTACCTTACCACCGAACGATTGCTGATTGGAGGTATATGATGGATTGTAATTCCAGGGCATAGGGGCCACAGTTCCGGAAGCACTTCCTACAGTTACAGTATAGGTTCCCGGACAGAGTGAATAAATGTCTTCAGTAATACTTCCGTTTGACCAATTAAAAATATAGGCCGGTATGCCACCCGAAACTGACAAATCAATTGATCCATTGCATAAACCGTTGCATGTAATATTATTTTCCTGACCTGATACTACGAGAGGAGCCGGCGGATTATTAAACAACACAATATCATCGTGAACCGTGAAACATCCATTGGCATCGATAATGGTAACCATATAGGTTCCAACAGTCAGGTTCGTAATATCCTGAGTGCTTGCACCTGTCGACCAAATGTAGGAATAGGCCGGAATTCCTCCGGAAATCATCAAATTAATTTCTCCATCAGCAAAACCAGCCCAGGAAACATGCTGAACATTACTCGAAGTATTTAATGGTATTGGATCGACTATTTCGACACTGTCGCTTATCAGGAACTGATTGTTCTGATTTATTGTCAGATGATAGAGCCCGGCATTTAAATTCGATATTGATGATGTCGTGTCTCCGGTTGACCAGAGTAAACTATAACCGCCGGAAGGTATAAAATTGAGGCTTGCGATAATGCTCCCGTCCGACAATCCGGTACATGTTGGAAGCTCAATATAGAAATCGATCAACAAAGGTTCGTCTTCAATAATAATTTCAAAGCTATCAGTGCATATGCTGTCGTTAATAAAGAAAAAGTAGCCGCCCGGGCAAAGGCTGTCAATAAAAAGATTAGAGCTATAAACCGGATTATCCCAGTAAACATTTAAAGTATTTCCTGCATTAGAATAAATCGAATCGATACTAATACTTCCCAGGCAGTTGCTCATTATATCATTTTCGATTGAAAAATAAGGGAAGCTGGTTAAGAAAGAAACAGTGAGAGTATCATTCACAGGGTTTGCATCAAGTGGCAAAATAGCAGCAACCGATACCCATGGATTCGTGATATTCGAAAATGGAGGACCTCCAATTGTCGATGAAAATGTGTATATGATTGATCCTGAAGGAGGAATTGTATCACTAACAATCTCCGAAATGATCAGACTGTCCTGAAGGTTTAAAACCATCTCGAAACCACTTACAGCCTGCGATCCAAAATTACTTATCTCAATTGCAGGGATCGCACCATTGTTTAATTCACAATGATTTTGTGGTGACAGTAAAGTGATAACGCCTATATCATATGCAGGAGTGGGACTGCCTATTTTTAATAATCCCGCCGATCCATTTGCGAAGTAATGATTTTCTGCTGATAATGAAAATAATTGCTGATCGAGATACAATGCCGATACATTATAATCAATGTTCTCCGAGACGTCCCGGATAAACCAGATAAAGGATTCACCGGTTATATACCCGTCGATTGGCCCTGTTAAAGGATCATCGCCCCAAATAGGTAAATAGCTTGTAGTACCTGAATATTCTATATAACCCGCACAATTGAAGCTTCCGCTTTCTTCATAAAAAACTCCTATGTAATCGCCTATTTCAATTGTGTTTCCATTATAAGATATAGGAACAGAATCTGCAATAAGCATTGAAAGACTATTTCCGGTATTACTCCATGTCCAGTCTAAGAGGATATCCGATCCAACATAAATATAGCTCGAATCGGTAATGCCCGCATTATCGCTTACCCAAACCTGGTATATTCCTTCCGGCAGGTTTGAAATGTCTTCCGATGTGCTGCCATTCGACCAGTAATATGAATAGGGAGTAAGACCTCCTGAACATTCGATGTCGATATCACCATCATTCAATCCGGAGGAACTGACATGCGTCGATGTAAACTCAATCCAGATGTGGTTAGCAATATTATGGATAAATGCTTCGGCAGTGACTTGTGTGCTTAGAATATCAGAAATAGTGAGCGTATAGTTTCCAGCCTCAAGGCCGGAGATTGAATCAGTTGTTTCTCCATTCGACCAAAGAAAGCTAAAGGGAGGCGTTCCTCCTGTTGGTGTTGCAGTGAGTATTCCGTCAATGGCACCCGTTTCACTTGCATGTTGCTCATTTATGACTACTTCGAGGGGCCCGCCGCCAACATAAATATGTCCTATTGCCTGGTTGTTCAGGGTATCAGTAACAGTTACAAAATAATATCCAGAGTACAGATTGTAAATCGTATCGTTTGTACTTGGGTTTGATTGCCACTGGAATTGATATGGTGGAAGCCCTCCTGTTACAATTACCCATGCCGCACCGTCATTGTTTCCCGGTCCAGATACGGGAGTGCTTCCAAAACTCAGGTTCATCGGAATTAAGGCATCGATGAGATATGAGGCAGAATACCAGCAATTATTTGTATCGGATAAACTAAGATCGAAATATCCTGCAGATAAATTATTGATATCCTCAGTGGTAGCGCCGTTCGACCAGAAAAAAGAATAGGGTGGGCTCCCACCTGAAACAGTAATGTCAATGGAACCATCATTCCCCATTCCGGATAACTGGTCAATAACTGCATTAACTATTATTGAATCAGGTTGTGAAATTATAAATTCGTGGACAAGGGTGTTGTTTGAATAACCTGTTAATGTTTCCAGTCCTGACATCCCATTAGCTGTGTAATGCCCCTGGTTCGGAAAAGCAACCTGGTATGTGGCAATCATATCTATAATTATTCCGCTTGATTGTTGCCAGATTTTCCATGTAAAAGCTTCTCCTGAGTTGAAACCATCTTTACCTGGTCCGGTATCATCGCCCCAGGCTGATAATGCTACACCGGATGGGTTGCCTGTCCAAACAGCGTATCCACCACATTCGTACGTGCCATTGTCCTCATAGAAAATTCCTATCACATCACCGATAGTAATAGTACCACTATTTACGTTCACAACTCCCGGTTGTACTAATATTGTATGATTTTCTGCTGTAATGGTATAGGTCCAGGGCATTGTTTGGGGAATCAGCAAACTTTGATCGTTGATTGTAACCGTATAGGTTCCGGCACAGATGTTCGAAATATTTCCGGTTGTTGCTCCGGTTGACCATGAAAATTCATAAGGTGTAAAACCTCCTGAAACCGAAAGGTTGATCCCCCCGTTGCAATTTCCATAGCAATCGATATTGCTAAATGTCCATGTTGCTTCAAGCGGAGGAGCAACCTGATAATTTATCTCGAAGGTGTCAACAACAATACACTGATTAGCATCCGCGATTGTTAGTAAATAAGTTCCGATATTAAGGGCCGTTAAATCCTCTGTTGTAGCTGAATTCGACCAAATAAAAGTATAAGGCGTGTTCCCTCCCGAAACTGTCAGGTCTATTTCGCCGTTGTTTCCAACAGTCGGATCAACCGGATTAACTGCTGCCGTAATAATAATCTCATCGTTTTGTGAAATTGTGTAATAAAAGCTTGAGAATCCACCGGTTGAACTGTCAAGAGAAAGAATACCCGACATACCATTTGTCGCGAAGGAGCCGAGATTTGGCATCGTTGAAAGATATTGGGCATTGCAAATATAGGCTACTCCGTTCGAGTAAATTTGCCAGTTGAATATTTCGTTTGGTGCAAAGCCATCTTTGTCAGGTGTGGATGAGTCATCGGCCCAGGCAGTTACTGCAGTGGCCGTGCCCATCCATTCTGAGTACCCGCCACATTTTAAAAGCCCGTTGTCGTTGTAAAAAACCCCAATTATCGATCCGGTGGGTGCAGGCGTACCATTTATATTCACCGACCCGGAAGGTATATAAATGGTATGATTCGATCCGGTATTGGTATATGACCATGGCCAGGGATTGCCCTGTTGTAGATTACCCGGTTCAAAAACATTTACCATATAAGTTCCGGCGCAAAGTCCGGTCAGGTCTTCAGTGATTTCTCCGTTCGACCAGAAGAAACTGTAGGGTGTGTTGCCTCCGGTTACTGTTAAGTCGATGGCTCCTGTACAGTTGCCAAAGCAGATCACATTAGTAACGGAATCTGAAACATTGAGCGGAGCAACAGAATCGAGGCCTACTTCAAGGATTTCGAATAATGTGCAGGAGTTAGCATCTGTAACAGTAAGCAGATATGTGCCTTGCACTAGTGAACTAATATCTTCGGAGGTTTGGCCATTCGACCAAAAGTAGTTGTATGGCAAGACTCCTCCTGAAACAGTAATATCGATTACTCCATCTCCTCCAGGATTTGAAGTTTCGTTTGTTATTATAGAAGATAGAATGATTGAATCGGGCTGCTGGATCTCAAAGCTTAGAAGAACAGAATCCTGGTTTGAATCTGATATAATAACTGAATAATTTCCTGCCGGTAATCCGGTAATTGAGTCACCTGTAAATCCTGCAGACCAGGTAATTGAATAGGGAGGAGATCCCGATAGGCTGTCGATCCAGGCTGATCCGTCGCTGAAATCATGACAAGTTACATTAAGCTGACTTACAGATGCATTAAACTGTCCCATTGCCACAAGACATACCAAAATAAGGGCAAGGCTTAGGTATAGTTTCTGTAAGGCTGTGTTTCTCATAGTGGTGTTGATAATTGATGGTTTGAGCTTACCCTATTGACTTATTCTCGATATTTACAATTTAAAAATATACACCTGCACCCAACTTTAAACCATAGCTCTTGAAATGGTATTGGATATTATTTCGCTTGATGAATGGATTATATGATCGGCGATAAAATGCTTCACCATATACAAAATAACGTGACCCGATAAAGTACCTGACTTCGAGGGCAGAATACAGATCGATCCGGACGGTTGGAAAATCATCATGTGTAAATGAATAGACATCGTTTTTAGAATATCCGGCAATGCTTTGTGCCTTTGCTTTCCATAGGAATGATCCGATTATACCGGCCTTTGCCGAAGTTGTCCAACGCCCCCTGTTAAAACCATATCCCACAACAAGTGGGATTTCAAGATATTTATACCGGTTCGAAAATCGATGTGTAATATCTTCCCGGGTTGTATCAAATTTTGTTGTAAAAGTTGAGTCGAAAAGATAGATGATACTGTCGGTTGTCTGGTAATAATAAAACGTATCGGTGCCTATTGCCTGCCAATATACATCAATAGTATCAATTTTATGATAGGAGGAATCCCCGTAATCCCAGGTAATATTTTCGTGAAAAGTCAAATCCAGTGTTTGATAATTTGCCTTTTGAGAAAGCTCCATGTAATCCAATCCTGATTCTACCAGGAGATTTTTGCCCCTGGCTTCCACTCTTATTCCAATATTAGATACGACAGGATTCTGCAATCCTGATTCTACCTGGGAAATTTGGCTGTTCGATTCAGGATTATTAGTACTTAAGAAAAGGTTAGGGGAATGGAATGCATTGTGGGCAGACACGGCCCAACTAAGAGGATTGTATCCTGAATTCGGCACAGGAGGGGAAAGGTATTCCTGATTCAGGGCAATAGTTTGGTTTCCCTGTTGCCGTAATGGTACAAATCCTCTATAGGGCAATGCATTGAAAATAGGCAAGGCTTCATTTTCGCCTGCGGAAAAAGTATATCTACTGGAATTATTATTTTGGGCAAGGCTAATTAATTCCGCTTCTAAAATTCTTTTATCATTTTGATCTTTAATGTATTCTGTCTCAGACTTCGTGTTTAAAACATTACTTTTTTCAGTAATCGCATCAGCAATGTAGCTGTCTTCTATTAACTGATTTAATATTTGATTGTTAGTTGACTCTTCGATATTGTCGCTCCTTTTATTATTGTCTGGATTAAAAGTTTCTGTTGCCTGATTGCCAGACAGACTTTCAGTTCTCTTTGGATCAGGCATTTGAAGATTTCTGTTATCAACCTCATCAGGAATGACAGATGTCTCAGCAATAAGAATGTTGTTCGAATTCTTGTTTTCAAATGATGATGACAAATAGGAGGATGATTCTTTTGATGGTTTAATGTCATCATTTTTTTGCAAGTAATTTTTTAGTGAGCTGTTATCAGATTTTTCAGATAATGGTTGTGGTATTTCTGAACCTGAATTATTTGTCGTTGCATGCAGTTCGTCTTCTGCGGATGACTGATTGGTGATTTCGGAATCAGAAACAATGGTGGGCTGTAGATTTTCTCTTAGGCCATTATTTTCCTGCTTGTCAGTTAATAGTTCAGGGTTAAGCGTTATAATCCCAATTGTGGTAATTAATCCGGCTGTACTAATGCCTGCAGCCAACTTAAGCCACAGGCTCGATTTTATAAAACCAAGAAAGCCTTTTTTTGATAGCCCTGCCGACACAGCAGCCCAGCCCTGGCTTGCCGTGCCCATCTCATAGGCCCCGAGCTCTTTTTCAAAAAGCTCATCGATAAAATTCATTTCCTCTTTCATCTCTTCCTCCTTATCGGTATTCAATTTCTTTTATCAATTTCAATCTGGTTGGTTTGATGGTTGTTTTTTTTGATTATCAACTTACAATTCTTAAAAGGTTTTTATATTGTTCTTTTTCTTGTCTGTCAATTCTTAGTATGCTGATTTCATATAGCTTATGTTGTATGAATTTTCGTGCCCTGCTAAGTTGCGATTTGCTTGTACTTTCCGATATCGACAACATTTTGGCTATCTCCTTATGGCTTTGTTTTTCGAAAACAAAGAGGTTGAAAATAATCCGGTATCCTTCGGGTAGCAATTGCAGCACTTCCATTAATTCCTCCTGTGTAAAATTCATCCGTCTAATCAGGTTCTCCTTGCTTTCGCTATTGTTTGTTGATATTGGTTGACGGGCTTTTTCATTTTCCCATTGGATTAATTTGTCTTCGCCATGCGATATAATTGTTGTGTTTTTGTTTTTAATAAACCTGAGTGCTGCATTTATGAATATTCGTTTCATCCAGCCATCGAACGATCCTTTGCCTGTGAATTGGCTGATTTTTGTAAATACAATCAGAAAGCATTCGTGAAGAACATCTTCAGTATCAGATTCATTGCCAAGGTAACGGAAACAAACCGCCCTCATCCGTGCCGAATAGTGCTCGTACAATAACTTTCGGGCAAGCTCTTCTTTACGTTTACAGGCCTCAATTATTTCACTCAGATCAGTCATTCATTCCTCGTTCTGTATATTAGAGCAGGCTGATCGAAAAGGTTGCATCAAATTTCTGACTTTTTTTTGAGAAATATGAGAAAACTTTGAAGGCTGTATTATTATTCTGGCACTTTGCAAACTCAGTTTTTACAAATCACGCTCTCCAAATCACAACGTGCGAATGAATCACAAGTCACAAATGTCAAATAATCAAACTGTTTCGGTTGTTGTGTTTTTTGAAAATTGGAATATAATTAGAATTCGGAATTTGTGTACTGACAATATTTATCTTTTCTCAATCTGCCAAGGCAGACTATAATCCGTATAATTGTCGAAAGATATGGAACACAAAATTTAGCTACAAATGGCACAATACCACAAAGGCATATTAAGGATTAAAATACCGGGGTCATAAATTTTGTGTTTCCTGGAGTATTGGTGTCTTCGTGGCAATCAATTGTTTATATCAGTTTTTATCCAGCCACATATTTTCCTTAATCCACCTTGTCGTGTAAAAATTTATTACGCTTTATCACTGTTTCACCATTTTCCTCCGACAACGAATATCGCGAAATATTCGGGCCTTCATTTTCATCATGCAAATTGAAGTGGAGGCCTTTGCGTTTGTATGCCGGTACCGATTCCATTTCATCAATTTCATCTTGTTTTTTCCAACGTTCAGAATTTGGTACAACAGGTTTATTCTGAGTCGTTGAGTTGCCGGACGACACCCTTTGAAAGCTTTCCCGCGAGTATGGTTTATCGTTTGAACTTTCCTGCTGATTATAAGTAAAGTCAATTTCTTTCTGAACAGGAGGATTTTTCTTTCTGCCGTCCGGGTTATTTTGTCCGGTCAACTCGAAAACTTCAGGCTTTTTATATGAATATAGCTCCGGGATAACGTCGGCTTTAAATCCAGTAGCAATTACCGTTACAGTTATTTCCTGATCGAGGTTATTGTCAGTTCCATTACCCCAGATAATATTGGCATTTGATCCGGCACATTCCTGCACAAAATCGTTGATCCGGCCAATTTCGCTCATGGTGGCTTCTTCTTTCCCCGATGTGATATTCAGTAAAATGTTTGTGGCTCCATTTATATTGTTATTGTTTAACAGGGGCGATGTAAGGGCTTCACGGATTGCATCGATTGCCCGGTTTTCACCCATTGCAGTTGCCGATCCCATAATGGCAACTCCACTTTCGCGCATTACTGTTTCAACATCGGCAAAGTCAACATTTACATAACCATGAACTGTAATAATTTCCGCTATTCCTTTTGCGGCAATTGTCAGCACATTATCTGCTTTTGAGAAAGCATCGGATATAGTAAGGTCACCATGAATTTCACGGAGCTTTTCATTACTGATAACCAGAAGCGAATCGACATATTTGCTGATTTCAATAATTCCTTCTTTTGCCTGATTAATGCGCCTTTGTCCTTCGAACCTGAAAGGGATAGTTACAATCCCAACCGTTAGGATACCCATGTCGCTTGCAGTTTTAGCAATAATAGGCGCTGCCCCTGTACCGGTTCCACCGCCCATTCCGGCAGTAATAAAGGCCATCCTGGTATTTCTTGCAAGCATTTCTTCAATATCAGCCTGGTTTTCGATAGCCGACTGTTTACCCTGTTCGGGTTTATTGCCGGCACCTCTTCCTTCGGTCAGGTTAAGGCCAAGCTGGATTTTATTTTCTACCGTACTTTCCTTTAAGGCCTGGGCGTCGGTATTGCAAATAACAAATTCAACATCCTTAATGCCTAAACGGTGCATATGGTTTACAGCATTGCTGCCTCCTCCTCCAACACCTATTACTTTTATTATGCTGTTCGAAACTTTATTCTCGTTCATCATGATACATTGTTTTACTATTCGACTTCTTCGTTAAATAAATTATCGAGCGTGGTTTGAAACCATTCGCCAACTTTGGCTGTTTTCGTTTTCTTTTCTTTTGATTTAGCTTTCGATTTTTTCTGATAGGTCTCAGAACGTTGTTTTGCTGTTGATTTTGCTTTTGGTGAAGATTTCTTCCTGATAGCTTTCTCCTCAACTCCTGTATCAACCAGATCGAATAACTCTTTCTGTTCTACTTTGATAATTGATGAATGCGACTGCGCCGAATTTGTTAAGTCATGTGTTCTTTTCGGGCCTGTAATTTTTTGTTCAGGCTTATTATCACTAAGTCTTAAAACTTTTGTGTCTTCAGCTTTTTTCTGATCAGCAAATACCTCATGGACATCGTGTTTATGAAAACCTGTGGCAATTATTACCACCTGGATTTTCTCACCGAGAGATTCGTTTGTGCCGTTCCCCCAGATAATTTGAACGTCAGCCTTTACTGCCGATTGAACAAAATCAGTAATTTGTCCCAGCTCATCGAGCCTGAATTCATCAGTTCCGGATGTAACATTCAATAATACATTCTTAGCCCCCCGTATGTCGTTGCTGTTGAGTAGCGGAGAGTTTAAGGCCTTTTTAATGGCATGAATGCCCCTGCTTTCACCCGAAGCACAGGCCGATCCGAGAATTGCCACACCACTGTCTTTCATCACTGTACGGACATCGGCAAAGTCGACATTTACATGTCCGTGAACAGTAATGATCTCGGCTATACCTTTGGCTGCTACCAATAATACATCGTCGGCCTTTGCAAATGCTTCAGATATTTTCAGGTCGCCATGTATTTTTCTTAACTTTTCATTATTGATAACCAAAAGCGAATCGACATGTTTTTCAATTTCCTCAATGCCTTTAATCGCTTGTTTTAACCTGGTTTGTCCTTCAAATTTAAAAGGAATGGTAACAATGCCAATGGTTAATATCCCCAGTTTTCTTGCTATTGATGCAATAATTGGAGCTGCTCCGGTTCCGGTTCCACCTCCCATGCCGGCTGTTACGAACAACATTTTTGTGTTCTCACCCAGTATTTGGGTAATTTCCTCTTCACTCTCGATAGCAGCTTTTTTGCCTATTTCAGGATTGTTTCCTGCCCCACGCCCTTCGGTTAACGATTGCCCAATGGGAACCTTGTTGTTAACAGGACTCGATTCAAGAGCCTGGGCATCGGTGTTGCAAATAAAAAATTCGACATCGATGATGCCATGGGTTTTCATGTAATTAACTGCATTGCTACCACCACCTCCAATACCAAAAACTTTGATAATTGGAGGAGACTTTTCAATTGATTCAGGATTTGGATTTAGATCAGCCATAAGTTTTGATTATTTTATTTTGTCCATTGATTATTTTAGTGTATTCATATGTGTTTCGTCTATTCTACATCATCGTCGAAAAAATTAATTAAACGTTGAAACCCGAATCCTCGTCCATTGTCGGGTTTTTTATCCTGCTTATCAGGCTTTTTTGTTTTGTCAGAAGATTTGCCGGTTTTACCGGTTTTTGTTCTTTTGTTTACCAGGTTATTATTGGAATTGTCTTGATCCGGTTTTGGCGGAACTACTTTTGAGGTTTCCTGAAAAGTCGGGATCGATTGTGTGGAAAATCCGGTAGCAATCAGAGTAACTTTTATACTGTTGCCAAGGGTATTGTCCCTGGCCGATCCAATAATAAAGTGATCGGCCATATGACCTGAAATTTGTTGAATTTGGTTGCAAATCAGTTGATGCTCACTCATTAATATTTCTTCTTCACCGGAAATAATGTTTATCAGGATATTTGTAGCATTAGCAATATTGTTATTGCTTATGAGGGGCGAATTCATAGCTCGTGTTACTGCTTCTATTGCCCGGTTTTCACCATTAGCAGTACCCGATCCCATTAGAGCAACCTTACTATTGCTCATAACCGTTTTGATATCATTGAAATCGACATTC
>CAYLZH010000108.1:13131-14931 GCA_964388245.1 uncultured Bacteroidales bacterium | reverse complement strand
CCGGCCCTTTGTCGTTTTGCCAGTTATCCGGATTGGTTTTATTTAAGTCGACTACCATGGCGCGCTTTCCGTTTACACCTACCGCCGTGGCATAAATTCCGGGTGTTTCGTCAAGCCATTTTTTTCCAATCCTTACCTGGTAAGTATAATATTTCCCTTTAAGGTTTCCCTTTTCTTTTATTAGCCAAACCCTGTCATCTTCATCCATTGAAATTTGTTTGTAGGGCTTGCCATCGGTACCGTTTTCATACAAATTTACCCGAACCTCGTTGGCTACCGGCGACCACAGTTTAAATTCTGTGAATTCCGGCGTATAGTTCAACCATAAGTTTGCTTCCTTGTTAACCGGATAATCATCATACGATTTAAAATTTCTTATCATTTCTTTACATGAATTCAGGCAGATTGCCACCAATAAAAAGATAAAAGTTATTCTACTTATTCCTGCCATTTTTGTTTGTTTTTTGGACTTTCGAATATGATAATTTTTTTGATATATTTCTATAATTCTGATATGTCAAAACCCTCTCGAACTTTCATGCCTGAGATTGGCCAGGCTGGGATGTTGCAGGACAAACCGGATTTGTTCCAAAAACTTTTCTTTATCACGACCAAGTACTCCTTTTAAAACGAGATAATTAGAGGCATGGTCGGAACGGAAAATAGTTTCATTCAGTTGGGTTGTGGAGATCAACAGATGCAATTCTTCAATTAATCCTGAAATTGGCAGCATGGTAAAATTACCATTATACCTTGAAACAAAATGATCGGGACCATGATAATGCGACAATACAAGTGTAGAGGCATATTTGGGCTGGGTTTCATTTAATACAAGTGCTGAATTTATAGCATGCTGTTTTGTAAGTTCTTTACCTCCAATGCCATTGATTATCATCACAGAGCTGTTTATTCCGGCTTGTTTTGATTTGTTCAATCCATCAACAGTAGATGCAAATGTTTCACCCTTACTGATGTTTTCCAACACCTGGTTGTCGCCCGATTCAATACCCACATAAAGCAATGATAATCCGGCCCCCTTTAACTCGCTGAGTTCAGCTAATGATTTTCGCACTAAATTGCCTGGTGATGCATAAGTGGATACACGCGAAAGCCTGGGGAATGTTTGCTTAAGTTTAGATAAAATCTTTAGTAACCTCCCGGTTGACAAGACCATGGGATCACCATCTGCAAGGAAAATTTTTCGTACCTGACCGGCATAGGGAATAAAAGAATCAATATCGTTAAATATTTCTTCTTCTTTTCTTATTTTGAATTGCTTCCCTGTATACATTTCACAGAAAGCACACCGGTTCCATGAACAACCAAGCGTAACCTGGATGATCAATGACCGGGCTTCGCTGGGTGGCCGGAAAAGGGGTTCGTCGTATTCTATTGGAAAGAATGGCATCTATGATGATTGGGAAATATTATGCACATTGAAGAATTTCTTATTGAGAAAATCAAAATCATTATCGGTTGTTATTAATTCGGCGTTAATGTATTTTGTGGTCGCAGCAATCCATAGGTCATTTTTTCCCATATTTCTTGGTGTCATTTTAAAAGGCAATGGATTATTCCTATCCTTTACCTGGCTATAAACATCAATTTCAATGTGTGAATCAACAATATTTTTATTGATATAAAGTGTTGGAATATTATTAAGGATATTGTTCAATATTGCAACTTTTTCATATCCCCAATTAAGTTGTTTGGCCAAAGATTTAATTTCTGCTATGGAAACAATTGATACAAAAACACTGTATTCATTTGGATGATAGAAGAATTCTCTTTTTATTCTCT
>CAYLZH010000108.1:5606-13121 GCA_964388245.1 uncultured Bacteroidales bacterium | reverse complement strand
GCGTACCATGTGCAAAACAATATTAGTGTCAATAATGTATCGCATTGTCCTATTTTGATAACATGGACATCAATTGTTCAATTGATTCTTTACCAGGCCATTTTCCTTCTACTGAATGGATATTGAAATTATAGTTTTTTTCAATTGCATTGATGTCTATTTCAGGTTCTTGTTGTAGATCTGTTAAAGACAAATATTCCTCAAATACCGAAGTTTGATTTGCACCTAAATGGGGTTTTAAATGTGATTTTAAAGATTGTTCAATTAATTTGGAATAATCTTCATGATTCTCGTAGCCAAAATACTTTGCAGTAATCCAGAGTAATTCCTTATTTATATTTATTTTAATTATCATAACTTTTATTTGCTTGTAAAGATAAGGAGACTGTTGGATTATTCGAAAAAAATCATGCAACCGCCAAAACCCAAATAGCGATCAGCGAAATGAAAATTCCAATCCAGTTAATTGGCTTTAATCGTTCCTTAAAAAATAAAATCGCGATGAGTACAGAAAATCCAACAATACCTATGTTATTAATACCAAAAATTGCTGATCCTGATAAGGGGGCTTTTTCAAGTGCCAGCACAAGAAAATACATCGATCCGAAATTTGCCGATCCCAGGAGGATACCAATAATCCAGGCTTTTACCGATAAAAAATCCCTGACCGGATAACGCAGGGCAACAAGAACAATTAATCCTGATATAAATGATCCGGCAAAGGTGAATGCCGTAAACATGGGCAGGTTGGCCTCATCGATATAATCTTGTTGGGCAAACTTTACAAAGCTGTCGACCATTCCCATTCCGGCAAAAAGGATTAGGGGAAGGAATACGAATTTCTTATCAACATGTTCGCCCGATTTTTTATATACCGCCAAAAAAAGTGCAAGAAGGGCCAGAAGTATTCCCATCGATTTTATAAAACTAATATTATCAGAAGGATCGTACAATATGGAGAAAAGCATAGGCACGACCACCGACATTTTTGTCGAAACGGTTGTTACCGAAATACCGGCCTTTTGTGCCGAATAACCGATCAGGAAAAACATGCCAATAAACATCACACCGATTATCATGGCCAGGAAAAACCAGTTGGAATGGAGTGTGTTTGCAATATTTGCTTCGACCCGGTTAAGGGAAAAACCAAGTACCGATGCGGTCAGGTAATTGATAATGATAATCCGTACATTGTCAACCTTTTTCAATTCGGCTGTCTTGAACAGGCCAAAAATTGCCGCCGAACTAAGTATTGAAAAAAAGAGGTTAAGCATTGCCAATGTTTGCTGGTAAAAATAGTTAAAATTCGAATCGGTTATAATTATCTGAATCTTGATTCTTGAGTCCGCTCCGAAAAGTGGGTTAATTATCCCGAAGGGATAAAATTTGAATAACCACCGGTGAAAACGGTGGGAAGAAAACAGGATACTATTCACAACCCTGGAAGGGTTGTGTTTTTAGTGTGCTCATATTCAACCCTTTCAGGGTTGTGCCTTTTTACTTCATTTTGCCATGGGTTTCACCCATGGTTATTCATATTTAGTCCTTCCAGGACTATTTTCAAAATCACAGACTTTTCGGAGTGGGCTCATGCTTGATACTTTTCACTTTCAACTTTCCGATATCTTTCATTAACCCTTGTCTTTTTCACAAAAGTTAATTCTAATCCCTGGATAACTTACGAATCTGTCAGTTATAACCTTTGGATATTTGTTAAAAGCATCAATTCTAACCTTTGGAAAATTATACTTCTTAACTTGCATTATTCATAAATTTTTGGAGATTATGAATAAAATGCTGGTTAACCCCGACTTAGATGAACTTAGTTTTTTGAAGAAAAACTTAGGGAATCTTAGTCGCTGTCGGAGACAGGAATAATTCTTGAATTATTCGGGTTATGGAGATATAAAAGTTGAACCTGTTTATTCAATCGCACACCACCAAAAAAAACAAACAGTATTCTGATGTAAAAAAACAGGCCGGATACTTAAGACTTTTTACTTGATTCGGTATATTTGCAATACATATAACAAGGCGCAGCATGGAGATTTTCCAACAAAAACTCGGCAACACAGGCATCAGCTTCAACATGGTAAAGGTAGAAGGCGGGACTTTCGAAATGGGTGGCAAAAGTTGGACTGATAGTTCCCTTCCCATACATACTGTCGAACTTAACGATTTTTGGATAGGGCAGCATTTGGTAACGCAGGAAGTATGGGAGGCTATATTAGGTCAGGGTAGTAATCCTTCTCAATTTACAGGAAAGAAGCGGCCTGTAGAATCAGTTTCGTGGGAGCAACTTGATAGTGAGTTTTTACCTGCATTAAACGAATTGACTAAAGCAAATCGGCCGAAAGGCACAATTTACTGCCTGCCTACCGAAGCCCAGTGGGAGTATGCCGCAAGGGGTGGAAAAAATAGCAAGGGATATGAATATGCAGGTGGAAACAAACTTGATGATGTAGGCTGGTACCGGGATAACAGTCATCGTGAAACAAAACCGGTAGGATTGAAGCTGCCTAATGAACCGGGCATTTACGACATGAGCGGCAATGTATGGGAGTGGTGCAGCGATTGGTATGGACGGGAATATTACAAGGAATGCAAGAACCGGGAGAAAGTAAGAAATCCCAATGGACCTGAATCCGGTGACCTGCGCGTGCGGCGCGGCGGTAGTTGGATCCGCGACGCGCGGCTCTGCCGTGTTCCGTACCGGAACTACAACCACCCGGCGCTCCGCGGCAACGGCATCGGTTTCCGTTTGGTTTTGGTTTCTCTTCGGGTTCACGGGATGCTGGATAGCTCCACTGAACAGACAAATTTCCTGTTCCCTGATAAATAAAAGCAGGGACAAAAAGCGGATATCTTACCGGAACCTGGGCAGTATCCGACAGGGATGGTAATATTAGTAGCAAAGGAGGCGAAAGTTTTACCATCCCAAATTTATTTTTATTTATTTTGGATAATATTGAAAGGAAGCACAAATCATCATACTATGGCAACTACTTTAAATACCCTCATGATGGATCTTGAGAAGTTAGGATCGGTTGATGAGGTACACCGGAATCAAAATTGTTATTCAGTAAACGAAAATGGCGTGCTAACAGCATTAAGCCTTACTGAAAGTAAAACTGAATCCTTAAGGCTTGATAAGGAATCGGGTATGCTGGAATACCTGAACTTATCGGGCAATACTTCATTAAAGGATGTTTCGTTTGAAGGGCCACTGCCTCTTCTTCAGTACCTGGATGTCAGCAATTGTGCACTCGGGCAGATAAGTTTTCCGCCTGGTTTCGATTCCCTCGGGCACCTGTATTTGCAAAAAAACCAACTCGAAAAACTGGATTTCGAAGCCGATTGCCCGGAATTAGTATTACTTGATGCAGCTAATAACCAGCTTACGGAATTTTCCCTGCCCGAAGGTTTTAAAAAACTGGCCTACCTGTACCTGCCGGATAACAAAATCGAAGGGATTACTTTTAAGACAGAACTACTTAGCTTGAGTACTTTGCATTTAAAGAATAATAAATTAGTTGATTTTCCTGACAGAATTATCTTTACTTCTCCACTCGAAACACTTTGCCTTTCAGGGAGCACACCTAAGAATATACCAGCAGTATTTCTTGGTGACGCTGAAAGATATTCTCCATACAATTGTCTCAAGGACGCAAAAATGTGGTTTGATGAAATACAAAATAATCCTTCGGAAAAAAACAGGGTTGTTAAACTTATGATTACTGGTAACAGCGATACCGGTAAAAGCACCTTGATATGTGCATTGAAAAATCCAGATAACAAATGTAAATGTCCAACAAATCATGATTCAACGCATGGAATTAATATTGAAAGGATAGAGGATGATGAGGTTGAATTTAATATTTGGGATTTTGGGGGCCAGGAAATCTATCACGGAACACACAGACTATTCATGTCTGCCAAATCACTTCAGGTAATTGTTTTCGATCATGAAAATGAGAATAAAGCAAGAAACCATGAGCCGGTACAAGACCGCATAGGAGATGAACAAGTACATAACCAACCAATTCAATATTGGTATGAGACAGCCAGAGAACTAAGTCCTGAAAGCCGCTACATTTTTGTTCAGAACAAATAGGATAAGAATGGCCTACCTGACAAGGCAATCAGGAGTTATACAGATGATAAAGAAATTAAATTTGTCCTTGTTAGTGCTATTCAGGGTACAGAGGTAGATACATTGAAACATTATTTAAAGAAATATGCAAAAGAATTACCTGATTATGATATGCCCATGCCCAAATCCTGGCTAGATGTACGGCAATATTTAATTGATAATTTAAAGATAGAAAAACCACAACGGGTTATTACCAGAAAAGATTTTGATAGCCTTTGTGAAAGTTATAAAGTTTCGAAGAAATCAGTTCCATTGTTATTTAAATACCTTCATCATTCAGGATACCTTTATGCACATGAACATCTTAAAGATAACATAATTATTGACCAACGATGGGCTTTAAAAGCAATTTATAAGCCTCTTGACAGAGAGCAGGAAGATTATTCCCTGTTTAAAGACCTTAAAGGTAAAATCAGGGTTTCAATATTATTTAAATCTTTTGGTGAAAATTATTCGGAGGAAGATAAATGGTTGTTCCTTGATTTTATGAAAAGTTGCAGGCTTTGTTTTCAGTTTAACAACAATCCAATTTGGAAAAGTAATAGCGAAAACGATATCTATGTGTTTCCACGGTTCCTGCCTGAATCTAAACCAGGTGATATTACCAATACATGGTCGGAAATAAAAGAAGTGCGGAAATTCTGGTATTACCTTCCCTGGTTGAATTATTTTGTAATACAATCATTCATTGTTGCTTTAGGCCGGAAAACACAGACTGAAAACATTTGGCGAAATGGTATTTCTGTATCTACTGATGATGGCTTGTTTATGGTTGAAATAGATTACTCCAAATGTGCTCTTGTTCTATCTATCCAGGAAAAGGCTATAGATAAGTGGCTAAAACCGATTTTCGAAGAATTGAAATTGGATAAAGCAGGAGGAAAATGGCAGATAGAGGATAAGAATGGTAATATGATACCTTTCGATTTCATCTCTTGGCAAGAGGAGAAAAGGAAACAAATTGAAAGAAAATCAGGATTGCCGATGTCAATGGATGTCGAACAGGAAGTTTCTAACGTAGAGGGCCTGGATAAAATACCTGAGCGCGAACAAGTATTAGACAGGGAAGTGCTTTTATTTATTGCTGCTAATCCAACCGAAGATTATATTCATTCACGGACAGAGCATTCTCAAATAATTGAAAATACGTATTCTGTAAAGGATAAGATTGAATTATTAGAACCTATATTTGGTGGTAATATTCAAATCCTCAATAAAAAGATTGATTCAGGTCGACCTACAATCATTCATTTTGTTGGACATGGCGATATAGAGAAAGGTTTGTATTTTCATAGTGACGACATGCAGAGCAGGGTTGAAGTTTCTGCAGAAAGTTTGGGCAAAATTTTTAATTTGATAAAGGAGAGTCATTCACAATTGAAATTAGTGTTTTTAAATGCATGTGAATCAAAAGTACCTGCAGAAAAGATCAGTTGCTGTGGGATTTATGCTATAGGCTTTAACAATGAAGTCAATTCAATTCCTGCAAGGCTGTTTTCATCAGGTTTTTACTATAAATATGCCTCTACCGTAAATGTTGAAGAATCAATGAAATATGGCTTAGTACAGGCTTTAACTAAAGATCCGGATTTTGATAAAAAGCTTAAAGTGTTCATCTAAGGAACTTTAAAAATATGAAATAATGGAAACTCAGAATAAAATTTTAAGGAAGTTCATAACCGAAAGGTTTGAAGTGCAAGGCATAAAGCCAAATGCTCAATCAATTTCGGCAATATATAAAGTTGTAAGTTTGGAAAAAGGAATACCGCCTGAAGAAGGCGAAACCCGCAAAGTTACGGTAATTGAAGACACTGATGGTGAAATCAGTGCAAAATCAATTAGCCTGTACAATCTTTTGAAGGTTTCATTCCAGGATTTAAGAGGGTTCTTGTTGAAGGAAACAACAATCCTATTTACAGAAGATGAAAAAGTGAAGATCGTTTTTTCATTACTAAACCTTATTCATGAGTTTATGCCAAAACTCGCCTATTCATTCAATAAACAAGATTCGAAATTGTTGCTTTCTATTTTCAATATTAATTTGGATAGTTTCTCAGGAAGTGTTGTAGCCGATCAATACCGTCTATTGTATAATGAAAGCATCACGGATGAACAATTATTCCGTTCCATAAATTTCTTTGTAGCAATGAAAATTCTCAGGAATTTAGGGAATGATACATATGAACTCCGTCAAAAAATGGAATACGAAAGAAATTAGTTAGCAAATCATGTCCACAAGGTTTTCAAAAGTATTCACCCAAACCCTGCCGTCAGGCATTTCATTTGATATGGTCCTGGTCGAACCCGGCTCATTCCTGATGGGCAGTGAGGATAAGGAGGCTTATGATGACGAACAGCCTGTTCATGAAGTTAAAATTGCTTATCCCTTTTACATGGGAAAGTTTCCGGTTACACAGGAATTATATAAAGCCGTAATGGACGGTCAAAATCCGTCATACTTTGTTGGAGATAACCGGCCTGTCGAGCAGGTCAGTTGGTACGATGCTGTGGTATTCATTAACCGCCTGAACGAATTGAGCGGATATCCGCCGGCCTGTTTCAGCGACCGGGAATATAAAAAACCTTTTGGTAAAATCGGGGATGAATATAGATTGACAAACGAAGGTGAAGTTTACCTGAATCCGAATATGCAGGGTTACCGCTTACCTTCCGAAGCCGAATGGGAATTTGCAGCAAGGGGAGGTAATCATAGTGGTAATTATAAATATGCAGGTGGCAGTAAACTAACTGATGTGGGTTGGTACGGAGATAACAGCCATCGTGAAACTAAACCGGTAGGATTAAAGTTGCCCAACGAACAGGGTATTTACGACATGAGCGGCAATGTGTGGGAGTGGTGCGAAGACAAGTGGCATTCTGATTACCAAGGTGCGCCCAACGATGGTTCAGCCTGGTTAAGCAAAGAGGGTGGCAAGCGCGTGCAGCGCGGCGGTGGTTGGATCGGCAGCGCGCAGGGCTGCCGTGTTCCGTACCGGGACTACTCCCCCCCGGCGTACCGCGACGACCTCATCGGTTTCCGTTTGGTTTTGGTTTCTCTTCGGGTTAAGCATCCCGTGAGCTAAAGGCGGAAGGCTGCAAAACTGCTGAGGAGGCGAAGTGGAACGAAGCCGCGAAGCAGGTAAGCAGCCTGGAGCCCGCGCCATATTGCAGTCGGAGTCACATTAATACAGCTTACCTGAAGTTGGATTCCTGCTACTTGCAACTTCTTACCTGCTACTGCTCTGAGAATTCCATATAGAAGAAAAATTATTTTCATATAGGGGAAAAAAATATTTCATCAGGGAGAAAATATTCCTGTACCCTTACCAAATTGAGGTCTGCTGTTTTTCTCTATTGAGGTC
>CAYLZH010000108.1:0-5568 GCA_964388245.1 uncultured Bacteroidales bacterium | reverse complement strand
GTTTATCAACCAGGCAATGCGGCCTGAAAAGCCGGTTTATCTAAGCCCCGGGCATCGCCCGGGAGAAAGATATATATCGCATTTACGCCCTGTAGGGGCAGGTTAGTAGTTAGAGATATTGAACAGTTGTGGCATTAATAGAAAAAACATGCTACGTCTTCCACCCTCAACATGATGCGTCTTCAACTTAGGGTTTGCTGATTTTCTGTGATAGGCTCTGAAAGAGTCAAATTTCAATAACCACCGAGCCTGTCCCGTACATTTTGTCGGGATGAACCTGGTGGAGCATAATATGTGTTTAATACTGCCCTGAAGGGGCAGAACCACAAATTATTACTTCAAATCCTATCGGGGCTGGGTTTGTTGGTTTGTTTCTATCTGTGAGCTTCGTACACGGTTATTGAAATTGAGCCACTGCGTGACATGTCCCATGATGAGACTTACTAATGCATGGAATTTTTACTGTTTATCTGTAAAACCGTGCATTTTTATCTGTAATAAATTATAGTTTTTAGAATTAAATTTTAGATTTTCAGATATTTAAAAGATTTATCTTAGAGAGTCAGCAAACCCTAAATATTAAGCATTTCAGGAAATCATCTGTATGGGCCAGGCTTGTTACTTACTGGCAAAGAAAAGTAGCTGGCTATTCTGTAAATCCATTATGTCATTTTCAATTGCATGGCATTGGCGCATGAACATAAACCTTGTGGTTCTGGCATTCCATGATGGGTAATTTCGCACTTATCCCGGATAGCATCCTAAAGTCTTTCTATATCGCAATAATCCAAAGTAATCAACAGTTTATTGTTAACAACATATACAAAAAACCGGAGGAGGGCATATATAGATTTTTTATCTTTACGCAATTCAATAATATGATGTATGAATTCGACAAGATTAATTGTAAGCTGCTTTCTTATAGCCCTTTTATTGTTATTCCAGGACCTTCCCGCCCAAAAATCCCTGATCCATACCGATGGCGATAAAGTCCTGAAAAAAGGTATAGAACTATTCGAAAAAGAAAAATTCGGGGCAGCCCGGAACCAATTCCAGGAGCTTATCGATAATGATGATAATCCACATTCGTTGCAACGCATAGATGCGGAATATTACCGTGCATTGTGTGCCATCGAACTTTTTCATCGCGATGCCGACTATCTCATTAATGATTTTATCGAAAGCCATCCTGGCGACCTGCGGATAAACAACCTGAATTATCAAATGGGAAAGGTACAGTACAGGAAAAAGAAATATGCTAAAACTATCAAGTTTCTTGAAAAGGTAGATAAACAGGAATTAAGCTCCGATGACCGGACCGAGTATTATTTTCAACTTGGATATTCTTATTTTGTAAAGGAACAGTTTGAAAAATCTAAATTGTGCTTTTTTGAGATCAAGGATATTGATTCGGAGTTTTGGGCACCATCGAATTATTTTTACGGGCATATACATTATTCCGATGGAAATTATCAAACTGCCCTTAATTCTTTTAATCAGATCAAGGACGATGAAATGTTCGAAAGCATTGTGCCTTATTACCTCACACACATCTATTTCAAACAGGACGATTATGCAATGATCAAAGAAACGGCTCCTGCACTGCTTGAAAAATCAACACCCAAACGGGCACCCGAAATAGCACGAATAATTGGTGAGGCATACTACAAAACCGGCGATTATGAAGCTTCCATTCCCTATCTGAAAAAATACAAAGAAACCGGTGAACGGTACGAGAAAGAAGACATCTACCAATTGGCCTATGCTTACTACAAGGTGAAAAAATACGATGAGGCTATTGAGAATTTCGAAAAAGTTGCGAGGGGCAAGAGCGAGCTTGCACAAAATGCCTATTTCCACCTGGCCGATTGTTATCTGAAAACCGATAATAAATCGAAAGCCCATATGGCTTTTACTGCTGCATCGAACATGGAATATAAAAAGGATATCGAAGAGGAAAGTTTGCTCAATGCAGCGAAATTAAGTTTCGAGCTATCGTATTCTCCATTTAATCAAACCATTAAAATTTTTAATGATTTCATCAGGAGGTTTCCGAATTCAGTTTACCTCGATGAAGCCTACGATTACCTGACAAAGGTTTATATGGCCACCAAAAACTATGGCGATGCCCTGGCTTCACTTGATAAGATTGAAAACAAAACCGAGAAAATAAAAAAAGCCTACCAGCGTGTTGCATATTTCAGGGCAACCGAATTATTTAGCGACCTGCGTTTTAAAAGTGCTATTGAATATTATGATAAATCGTTGAAATACGGAAGTATCAATCCGTCGTTCAGGGCGCAGGCCTTGTACTGGAAAGCCGAATCGATGTACAGGTTAAAGCGGTACATAGAAGCAATCGAATTGTATAATACTTTTATTTTATCGCCCGGGGCTATTTCTATCGATGAATATACCATTGCCCATTATAACCTTGCCTACGCTAATTTTAAAACCGAAAGTTATGCCGAAGCCGCGATCTGGTTTCGTAAATACGTAGCAAAAAACGAGAATGCATCGCCCACTGTTGGCGATTCATACGTAAGACTTGGAGATTGTTATTTCGTTCAGCGACAATATGCCGAATCAGTAAAATATTATGATCTGGCTATTTCGATCAATACAATTGATACCGACTACGCTACATTTCAAAAGGCATTTTCCTATGGTTTGTTGCAGGAGCATGGAAAGAAAAACTGGGTGCTTCGGCAGATGGTTAAAGATTTTCCGAATTCAAACTTTATTGTTGATGCCATGTTCGAACTTGGCAAAAGCTATGTCAGGTTAAATAAAACCGGTGAGGCGGTGGGATCGTACAAAATGCTCATCGATAGTTTCCCCAATAGTAATTATGTTCCCAAAGCGTATCTGCAATTAGGCCTTATCTACTATAACCTTGATAAAAATGATGACGCCCTTTTTGCTTATAAACAGGTGGTCGATTCTTTCCCGGCATCACCACAGGCGAAAAATGCCATGTTGGGAATCCGGAATATTTACATCTCAGCCCAGCGCGAGGATGAATTTTTTACTTATGCCGAAACTGTTGATGGTCATGCGAAAATAAGTGTAAGTGAAAAGGATTCCCTAACATTTCTTTCGGCCGAAAGGTTGTACATGCAAGGCGATTGCGAAAAAGCAACCGGCCATTTTAATAAGTATATTATAAATTTTCCTGAAGGTAACTATCTGAAACAGGTACATTATTACAAAGCCGATTGTAACCTGCGGATGAAAGATGATGGTGCTGCCCTGACCTCGTTCGAATACCTGGTTAATCTGCCTCGTAATGAATACACCGAAGATGCAGTATACCGGTCGGCCCGGATGTATTTTGAAAAAGGACGAACTGATGATGCTTTGAAAAATTACAAAGAACTGGAGGCAGTAGCCGATAAATCGAAAAATATGCTTGCTGCCAGGATTGGTATGATGCGATGTAATTATAAACTGAAAAACATTGATGCTTCCATCGAGTCGGCCAACAAAGTTGTAATTTCTGAAAAAGTACCTGAGGAGGTTTTGGAAGAGGCCCATTTTATCCTGGCCAAATCCTACATGGGCAAAGATGATTTGGTTGCAGCCATCAATGAATTCAAGTATCTGTCGGAGAATACAAAAACACGCGAAGGGGCCGAAGCAAAATTCAGGGTAGCCGAAATTTTGTTTAATCAGCAAAAACTGGGAGAGTCCGAAAACGAAATACTTGAGTACAACAAAGTAAATACACCCCATCAGTTTTGGCTTGCAAAATCAATTATCCTGTTGTCGGATATTTATGTTGCCAAAGATGATGACTTCCAGGCCCGGCACACACTCGAAAGTATTATTCAATATTATGATATACCTGACGATGGGATTGTAAAACTGGCACGCGAAAAGCTTGATGAGATACTCGAACGTGAAGAAGCTGAAACACTGTTTAAAGAAATGCAGGACCTTGAACTCAATTTCAACGATCAGGAAAAAGACGAATACAAAGACCTTTTTGAAACGGAAGAACAAGCGCAGGATTCTGTTAAAACTAAAACCGAGTAATGAATCGAATGGTCAGAATTGAAAAACGTAAAGTAATGAGAAATCGAAATAAACTTATCGCCCTTAGCCTGATACTTATTATTCCTTTGTTGAGTCTGGCTCAATTGGAAAAGGATGTGGTTGTAATTAAAGCTTACACTCCTACAATCCGGGATGCCGAGAAGCTAAACGTAATGCCAAAAATTAAGGATACATTAAATCTTAAACCTGATTTTTCGTACCAGATTGTACCCTCAATCTATCGAACGGGATTTGAGATTGATCCCATTAAACCTGCCAGGATTGGCGATGTACCGCTTACAAGGCTCTATGGCAATTATGTCAGGCTTGGTTTTGGAAGTGATATATCACCTTTGGCCGAGATCAGGATCAACAGCCTCCGGTCAAGAAAATTCAATTATGGGATTATAGCCAGGCACCATTCGTCGTATGGAAGTTTTAAACTCGATGATCATAAGTATTATCCTAACTTCAACGACAATCATCTTGGTGTTTATGGCACGAAATTTTTGAAAAATAAAAGCATATCAGGAAAAATTAATTACTCAGGAAATAAATTTAAATACTATGGATTTAATCCTGATACCGCCGAAATAGCCAGGGAGGATCTACACGGTCAGATGTTTAATGACCTTGAGGCATTGGTTCGCCTTAAATCAGAAAGAATAAGTAAAGCAAAAATTCATTACGATCTTGGTTTAGGTTTCTATTATTTTGCCGATACTGAAAAAAGTAATGAAAGTGCCTTTAGCCTCAATGCTAATTTTCGGGATTATGTTAAGGAGAATTTGGTCGGATTCGATACCCGGTTCAGTTATTTCAACAGAAATAGTGTTGGCGACAGCCTGAAAAATATTGTTGTGATGATTAATCCCTTTGTGCACAGAAAGGCAGACGAATGGCAGGCAACACTCGGTGTAAATACCTTCGCCCTTGTCGATCCTGATGAAAACGCCCAGACTTATTTCTATCCGAATATTCGTTTTCAGTTTGCCCTGGCCGATAAGTTTTTACTTACATATCTTGGATTTACCGGCAAGCTTGAAAACAACTATTTCAAAGATGTAGCCCAGGTCAATCCATTTGTTTGGGCAGGATTCAAAACCAAACATACCCAACACAGAACAATTATTTTAGCCGGTTTCAAGGCAAATCTTAGTTCACGGTTGTCGTTCGATATTAAAGCTACATATCGGGAAATAAAAGATAACCTGCTGTTTGTAGATTCCATTGGGTTCGAAGGCTACCGGTTTATTGCTTTATATGAAGACATGGATATGCTAAATCTGTTTACTGAACTTGCTTTTACATTGAATGAGAAATTTTCGTGCCGCCTGAAGGGAAATTATTATAGCTACTTCACATTGAAAACCCAACAACAAGCCTGGCATAAACCAAATTTTGACCTTACACTTGCAACAACCTACAATATGCAGGATAAATTTCTTTTGAATGCTGATTTTTATGTGATTGGTAGCCGCTTTGCACGGGGCGATCGCCCTGGAACCCGATCTGGTCAGCGCCTATTAC
>CAYLZH010000107.1:0-14932 GCA_964388245.1 uncultured Bacteroidales bacterium | reverse complement strand
GGAAGGAATGGTGATTTGCGTATTGTAGAGTGAATTTTCGGCAGCTTGATAATAGCCCTTGTGTAGTATTTGAGCACCATCTTCTGATAAAATTTCAATTACACGGCTTGTTGTTGCTTGTAAGGTAATGGATATTTGCCTGGTACTTTTCCAGTTAAAGTCTGAAGGCAGAACTATATTATCCAGTGTTCCAGGATTTTCAATGGCTGGTTGAGTTTCCTTTTGGCATGAAACACCAATCAGGAATACAAGAAATATGATAACAATAGCAAAGCGCATTTTTTGAAGTTTTAGTTAATAATTCCTGATTTTGAGTACGAAAGAATGCATAAATGGTTTTGGATCTGGCGTTCGATTCAAATTCTACTATACAATTACCAGCGTCTTTTTGAAACAGGTTTGCAAATAAGTGTTGGAATGAGAAATTTTAGATATAATGCAAAACCAGGTCATATTTTTCCAAATAACTATGTATAGTTTAATTTCTTTTCAGAATGATTTAAACATAAGGAATCGTAACCCGGTATTTTTTCTACATTTGCTGTACACCAAAAAATTAAATGTCAACAAGTATGTCGCAGCAAACGGTACAACCCGTAAAATTCGGGACCTTTCTCGGAGTATTTACACCAAGTGTTTTAACCATTCTGGGTGTAATGATGTACCTGAGGTTTGGATGGGTTTTGGGAAACCTGGGGCTACCTCTTACCTTACTTACCGTAGTTCTTGCCAGCAGCATTACTTTCATTACCGGATTAAGTGCATCGGCCATAGCCACAAACATGAAGGTAGGTATTGGTGGCGAATACTACATGATTTCCCGAAGCCTCGGTATTCAATTGGGTGGCGCCATTGGAATTCCTTTGTTTCTTTGCAGGACTTTAAGCCTTACCTTATATGCCTTTGGGTTGGCCGAATCGATTGCCCCTTTCTGGCCCGACGAATGGGGCGCACCACCTGTTCAGCTTCTGGCCGCAATAATAATTCTTTTTGCTACTGCTGTAGCAGGTAAAAGTGCCAATCTAAGCCTGAAAATGCAAATACCCATTATGGTTGCAGTAGGAGTAAGTGTCGTGGCTTTATTTTCAGGTGTTTTATCGGGGGGCTTTCACACACCCGAGATGGTTCCTAATTACCAGCGCTCGGCACCCGAAGGATTTTGGTTTGTTTTCGCGGTATTTTTCCCGGCTGTGACAGGCTTCACTGCTGGGATTGGAATGAGTGGAGACCTGAAAGATTCTAAAAAATCGATACCCAGAGGAACCATTCTGGCAGTTATTACCGGAACATTAATCTACCTGCTTATTCTGACAGCATTGTCGGTTACTTCAAAGGTAAACGGTGATATGCTGGCTCAAATTGATCCCTCTGCTCCTCCTATCTGGTCAAAGATTGCGCTTTTGGGTATGGTGCTGGTCTATCCAGGACTTTGGGGTGCCATATTATCTTCAGCCTTTGGAAGTATTCTTGGTGGGCCACGGGTTTTACAAGCTCTCTCACTCGATAAAATTGCACCAAAACTTTTAGGGCGTACAAGTAAAACAGGACAACCTACTATCGCCACATGGGTAACAGGATGCATTGCCCTATTGGCAGTTGCCCTTGGTGATCTGAACGCTGTTGGGCGATGGGTAACTATTTTTTTCTTAACCTTGTATGTCGCCATAAACTTAGCGGCAGTAATTGAACGATTGGTTGGCGATGTATCTTACCGGCCAACTATCAAGGTGCACTGGATAATTTCTTTGTTTGGATCAATAGGAGCAGGTGTTGTAATGTTTCTTATCAATCCGATAGCGTGTGTAGTTGCTATTTCTCTTGAGATTCTTATCTATTGGTATCTAAAACGAAAAGCGTTGAAAAGCAGTTGGGGTGATGTCAGGGCAGGATTGTGGAGTTCCATTGCAAGAGTTGCCTTAGTAAAGCTGAAGGAAAAGCAAACACATGCAAGAAACTGGCGCCCTAATATTATTTTATTTTCATCGAATCCCAAAAGGTTGATGAAGTTAACCCGAACTGCAAATTGGTTTAATCAGAATAAAGGTGTAGTTACTGTTTGCCGGACTATCGTTGGAGATGTGAGGGACACTGATATTGACACGAGGGCAATGCAATTGGAGATGGAGAAGGAATTGTCCGACCAAAAAATTACAGCTTTCCCTGAGGTTAATATTGTTCCTGACTTCGAGGCGGGAATTATTAGTATAATTCAGTCAAATGGTTTTGCCGGACTACATTCGAACACAGTGATGTTTGGTTGGACTAATGACATTGACCGAATCTTACGCTTACTAAGGATCGTTCGGATTAATTCAAAAATGAAGAGGAATAGTATTTTTGCCAATGTCCCGGAAACTGATAGTCTTTCAAATCACAGCCGCATAGATGTGTGGTGGCGAGGGATGCAAAAGAATGGAGATTTGATGCTAATTCTCGCACATTTACTAAATCTAAATACCGAATGGCGACAGGCAAAATTACGTCTGAGGACTATTGTTTCCAAGGATGAGGAGCAAAAGCCAATGAATGAAAAGTTGAAGGCCTTGCTTGTTGAATCCAGAATGAATGCTGAGAGTGACGTTATTGTGAACAAGGATAATGAGAATGTTACGGAAATAATGCATAAATCGAGTAAGGATGCCGATATAGTATTCCTCGGTTTAGCCTTGCCTGAAAGAAGAAATGACGTCAAATTTGCTGAAAGCTTGGATAAATTTGTAGTTGGGTTTAAATCTACCATATTGGTTAGAAATGCTGAATCGACACAAGGGGAGTTGATTGAATAAGCAACATTACAATATATAGGATATCTTGTTGAAGATGATCCGATGCGCTTTCGATTTTTGCTACTTTTGGGCAAAATAATCTTCCGGAAATGAATAAGATACTATATGGCATTCTGTCGATTTTAATTGCAATTTCCTGCAATTCACCAAGCGACAACAACCCTCAAAGAAATAATAAGCTTCCAAAAATAGCCATTGCTGGGCTGGCCATTGAATCGAGTACCTTCTCCCCGGCCCTAACCCACAAAGAAGCTTTCCATGCCCGTCGAGGTGATGAGGTGTTTGATTACTACCCATTCCTTGCTTCTGATTCGGCTACCCGCAAACGAGCCGACTGGGTGCCCATCATGCGTGGACATGCGCTTCCCGGAGGAACTGTTACCCGTGAGGCTTACGAAGAGTTAGTCACTGAGATCATTGATGGATTGAAACAAAATGCTCCCTACGATGGATTGTTCTTCGACGTTCATGGAGCCATGAGTGTTGTTGGATTGGTCGATCCGGAGGGTGATTTCATTATTCGTATTCGCAAAGTGATAGGCTATGAGACCCTGATTTCCACAAATATGGATTTGCATGGAAATGTGTCTGAGCGATTGGCTGAAAATACCGATCTGATTACCTGCTACCGTTTAGCTCCTCACGAAGACGCCATTGAATCGAAAAAGCGGGCGGTTACCAATTTACTTGATCGCCTGGAATCTGGATTAGGAAAACCTGCTTACAAGGTATGGATTCCTGTTCCTATCCTCTTGCCTGGTGAGAAGACAAGTACGCGTATCGAGCCTGCAAAAAGTCTGTATGCCAAAGTTAATCCGGTCACTCAACATCCCGGAGTTATCGATGCCGGAATTTGGGTCGGATATGCCTGGGCTGACGAGCCACGAAACCATGCCGTAGTTATGGCTTATGGTGACGATAAGGAGGAAGTAGCTAATGCTGCTGAAGGTTTAGCTTCCCATTTCTGGGATGTGCGTAATGAGTTCGAGTTTGTTGCTCCGGTTGCATCTCTCGAAGAAAGCCTCGATATGGCCATTGCCAGTGACAAAAGGCCTTTTATCATTAGTGATATGGGCGATAATCCAACGGCTGGCGGAGCCGGTGATGTTACCTGGACACTGACAGAAATTCTTTCCCGCCCTGAATTCCAGGCCGAGGAGGGGACATCTCTTATCTATGCCTCTATACCTGGCCCCGGGTTGGTTTCAAAAGCCATAGAAGCCGGCATTGGCAAAATGGTTGAAGGTGTAGTCGGAGCCGCAGTGGATTCACGTTATGCTCCACCTATACCTATCATGGGCACGGTTACTGCTATCGAACACGGCGACAAACATGCCGAAACCGAAGTGGTAGTAAAAATGGGCAGTGTCAGCATCATTGTAACAAAAAAGCGCAAGCCCTACCATTATGAGGCAGACTTTACACGCCTGGGTCTTACTCCTCGCGAGTCGGAAATTGTTGTTGTTAAAATTGGCTATCTCGTGCCTGAACTCTACAACATGCGTGGCGACTGGGTCATGGCCCTCACACCCGGTGGTGTTGACCAGGATCTCCATCGCCTCCCTTACAAACGCATCAAACGCCCCATGTTCCCATTGGACAAAGACATGGAATATCCGGATTTAAGTGCAAGGCTTATAAAATTGGCAGGGGAGTAGGATTGTAACTTTAGGAAATAATTTTCTCAGGTTAAAACATATTAAATAAAATTGGCGGTGCAATATTTGGATAAGGCTTATAGTTCAACTATGAAACCTAAAAACCAAAACTATGCTTACTAATTTCAGAACCTGGGTAAATCAATCCATTAGCTTTAAATTTGTTGTCATCACTATTCTTGTCCTTTTACTGCTTATTCCAGCCTCTATGATCCGGTCATTAATCATTGAACGTGAATATACACGAAATCAGGTTGTATCCGAAGTCAGTGCCAAATGGGCAAATGCACAAACCTTAACCGGTCCTTTTATTACCATTCCGTATCTGGAACCTTATGAAAAAGATGGTCGAGTTCTTAACGTAAAAAAGTATGCTCATTTCCTTCCTTCTGAACTGAATATCAACGGAAGGCTTGATCCGACGATACGGTACCGTAGCCTTTACAAGGTAATTGTTTATTCATCAGAATTATCTATTTCAGGAAAGTTCGACCGACCCGATTTCTCGAAGTGGAAAATTCAGGATGAACAGATTTTATTTGATGAAGCAACTATTTGCTTTGGGATTACCGATATGCGTGGTATCAATAAGGCAATCGTTTTTGAATTGGATGGAAAAGAGTTTGAGGCAAATCCGGGACTACCTACCAGAGATGTGAGCATATCAGGAGTGTCTTCCACAATAGGGAAAATTGAAAAAGACAAGGTTGTATTTTCTCTAACACTCGATTTGAATGGCAGCCAGGAGTTGAATTTTATCCCCATTGGTAAAACTACTGATGTAGGATTAACGTCAGACTGGCCAAATCCGAGCTTCGATGGTTCCTTCCTACCCGACGATCGTAGCATAAGCGATAAGGGTTTTGAAGCCGAATGGCATATTCTGGAATTGAATCGAAACTATCCGCAGCAATGGATAGGTGATTCATACAAGGTCAGGGAGTCGAAATTTGGACTTAATCTTCTGTTTGCTGTCGACTTGTATCAAAAATCCGAACGATCGGCAAAATATGCAATAATGTTTCTGGCACTAACATTCCTGATTTTCATCCTTTCAGAGATAATTAATAAGCAGAGAATTCATCCAATACAGTACCTGTTAATTGGCATTGCGCTTTGTGTGTTCTATACCTTACTTATTTCGTTGGCCGAGCAAATTGGTTTTAATTATGCCTATCTTATTGCCAGTCTTTCAACAGTTTTACTTATAGGATTATATACTGCCAGTATTGTAAAAAGTAAAAAATTCACCATTTATGTAAGCCTTGCCTTAATCGTACTTTATACTTTCTTATTTACCATTTTACAATTGCAGGATTATGCTTTAATGATGGGAAGTATCGGCCTTTTTCTTGTGGTGGCTATTACGATGTTCTTATCCCGCAGAATTGATTGGTATGGATCTATTTCTTTGCAGGATAAGGATTCTCAGATAGAATCATAAAAACTATAATGTGAGTTGTAAATGCCGGCAATATTTGATCTTTTATCTTATTGCCGAAATTCATACCTTTGAAAGCAATCATGAACAAATCTGAGGTTCATACCTACATCGAATTAAATAATGTCAGTAAACATTACAAAAAACTGAAGGCTGTCGATGAGCTTTCACTGAAAGTTTTTAAGGGAGATATCTATGGTTTCCTTGGGCCTAATGGTGCTGGAAAAAGTACCACAATACGGATGATCCTTTCGTTAATTAAACCTACCGGGGGTGAAATAAAACTGTTCGGGAAAGACCTGACACATAACAGGTACCAAACCCTTAGCCGGATTGGAGCATTAATCGAGAAGCCCGATTTTTACAATTACCTTACTGCAAGGAAAAACCTTGAGATCTTAGGCAGGATATCGAAGGTTGAAAATCTTGCCCGCCGTATTGATGAAACCCTCGATTTAGTCGGTCTTTTAGACCGTGCAGATAGCAAGATAAAATCCTATTCGCAGGGAATGCGCCAACGTCTGGGAATAGCCCAATCGCTGCTTCACGAACCCGACATGATTGTCCTGGACGAACCTGCCAATGGCCTCGATCCGCAGGGTCAAAAGGAGATGCGCCAGCTTATCCGGGATATCAATAAAGAGAAAGGCATAACGGTTTTAATTTCAAGCCATATTTTGAATGAGATCGAACAGATTTCAAACCGGATGGTCATCATCAATAATGGCAAATCAGTGGTAGAAGGTGATGTACACGAACTTTTAAACCAGGAAGAAATGAAGGTGTCGTTTTATGTATATGACCTTTATAGAGCCAATCAAATGATTAACCAGTCAGTATTCGACAAGTATTTTGTTGAATCGTCTGTTGAAAAAATTACACTGCAATTGAATCAGGATCAGATTCCTGAAGTAACCCAATTTCTGGTTCAGCAAGAGATAGAGGTTTTTGCCATAAAACCTTTGCGTTCGCTCGAAGAATATTTCTTAAACATCACACAGGCATGAGATCGTTGAATACCCTTATATGGATAGAGTTGTTCAAGATCTTCCGAAAAGGGAGAACTTACATTGGCTTTGGTGCCATATTCCTGATAATTGTGGCAATTCAGGCAGGCATATACCTTGAGGGTCAGAGTTTCTTCGATTTTTTTCTACAGCAACTTGATCAAAATTTTCATTTCGAGGGAAACCTGATCAATGGCTATCTTATCGCCTACCTTGTGCTTAACACCCTTTGGATCCATGTCCCAATCCTTATCGCATTGGTAACCGGCGATTTAATTGCAGGTGAGGCAAACAGTGGTACCTTTCGCATTATCCTTACCCGGCCAGTAAGTCGCGTGAAATTTCTCATCGCTAAATTTATTGCCGGATGGGTATATACTATTTTATTGGTACTCTTTATGGCTGTTATCGGACTGGGTGTTGGCTTATTACTGTTTGGAGATGGCGATCTGGTAGTTATTAGTTCTGAAATTAACTTTTTTCAGGCACGCGAACTCCCATGGCGCTTCTTTGCAGCATTTGCTTATGGCATGTTAAGTATGACAATGGTTGCTGCTCTGGCTTTTATGTTATCGGCCTTTTCCGATAATTCCATCGGTCCAATTATCGGTGCAATTGCTATCATCATTGGGATCGCCATTATTAGTACCCTGGGGCTTAATTTCATGAAACCTATCAATCCATATCTTTTTACCTCACATCTTCCGGGTTGGCACCGGTTTTTCGAGTTCGACATCAACAGCGCAAAACTCATTCGGGCTGTTGCTGTTCAACTTGTATATTTATTTGCCTTTTTGGGTTTCACATTTTTGTATTTTAAACGGAAAGACATTTTAAGTTAGATGATGAATTATTTAGGATTTCTCTTGCGCACCATTGTGCTTCTATTGATTACAGTTTTACTTCAAAACACATTAAATGCACAAGATGTATCCCGCCAGATCCTTGAATCCTTCAAGGAAAAAATGGAGAAGGTTGAAAATTATACCGTAGATGCTCTCATTAAGGTAGAAGTCGATTTTATTAATATAAAGGATCGAAAAGCAAAGGTCACTTTTACCAAACCGAATCAATTTGATTTTAAAGCTGAAGGCCTGGCACTGCTCCCCAAAAAAGGAATGGAAATGGAGTACCTCGAGATAATGAACGAAGGATATTCTTCCATTTTTATAAAAATTGATACTGTTCAGGGTATTAATACATCACTCATCAAAGTAATCCCAAACAATCCGGAAGCCGATGTGATTTTAGCTGAAATGTGGATAGATTCTACAACTTCAATCATGCACAAAATGCGAACATACACAAAGAATTCAGGTAGCTATACCATCAATTTTTTCTATGCCGATCATCCTTTCGATTTGCCCGATAAAATATTAGTTGAATTTGAAGTAAAAAACAGCAAACTTCCGGCTTCCTTTACCGGAGATTTCGAAGCAATAGGAAAAGCCAGTAAGAAAGGCAATAGTAAAGGGCGGGTGATAATACAATATTCGAACTATAATTTAAATACAAAATAATCTGACAACAAATTATAAATAAAGATTGTCCTATATTCTATAATAAAATATAAGCAGAAATGAGAATAATAAATACGGTACTAATTATAGCTCTATTGATTTCGGTTTCAGGCTTTGCGAAGGCACAGGGATGTAGCGATGCAGGATTTTGCACAATGAATAGCTTAAAGCCTAACCAGGCTGATTCAGTTTCAGCTTTCCACAATCAAATAAAGGCTGGAATCTCATATGGCCTGGCTGACCATGATATTACAGCTATCGCTGGTTACATTGAATATCATCGGGAAATAAACAAACAGTTTTCGTTGGATCTGAAAATCACCACTCTATCGCAGAGTGGGAATGGGATATCCGTTTCTGGTTTATCTGATCTTCTTTTAGCTGGAAATTATTCACCCTGGAAAGGACTAACCTTTACAATAGGTGGAAAGTTTCCTTTAGTTAATACTATAAACATGTACAAAGGCGAGCCCATGTCAATGGATTATCAATCTACTTTAGGGACGATTGATCTAATTGCAGGAATTGGATTGAATTTTATGAAATTCCAGGTTGTTGTGGCTATACAATCACCCCTTAAACAAAGTGGGAATGAATATATCCGATACATTGAACCAGATTTAATTGGTGTTAGTGTAGGTGATGCTCCATTGGAAGATTATACAAGAACCAGTGATGTGTTAATGCGACTTTCGTATCCAATCAAGTTAGGAAAAAAAATGCAAATTTCACCAAGCATCCTACCCATCTACCATGTTTCGAATGACAAGTATTCAACATTAGGTTCTGAGTTCGACATTGTAGGATCCAAAGGTTTAACCCTGAATCTTAATGCTTATTTTGATTATCAATTGAACGTCAGGAATTCCATCCAGTTCAATACCGGTTTTCCATTAGTGGTTCGTGATGCTCGTCCCGATGGACTTACACGTAGCTTTATCGCTACGCTTGAGTATAAATATGCTTTTTAATATAGATGATTTGGGGTAGCTGTATTTATGATTCTTTTAATAGCAGATTTATTCTCTTATTAAATTCCGCATAAAAATTTTCCGATTCCCTGTATCCGGTATGAATATATCTGACAGAACCGGCTTTGTCGATAATAAATAAACGGGGTAGCGATTTTACTTCAAAACGATCATAACTTATGCCTTCTACATCGTGCACAAAAGGTAGATCAAATCCACATTGATTTATATATTCTAAAGCCTTTTCATTAGTATCTCTTCCGACAAGAGAATTGATAACAAGGAATTTAACACTGGTATTTGCCTTATTTTCTATATACAGTTTTTCGAGTACATGAAATTGTTTCTTACAGGGTTTGCACCAGGTTGCCCAAAAATCAATAACAATTACTTTATCGGCATATATTGTTGATTGAATTGTATCGCCATCAATAGTGGACACTGTAAAAGAGGGAGCTTCGTGGTTTACCTCACGCCACATTGTAGAATCGAACCAGTTGGGCAACAAAAAAAGGCTGACACCGATAAAGGAAATGACATAAATAAAAAGAAAAACAAGAGTCTTGATTCTTTTCTCCTGGTAGTGTATTCTTAGGTAAATACCAAATCGCGTACCGATAAGTGCAATTGCAAATAGAATGATCAAATGCAATACCCCATTAAGAATAGCAAGCAATAAAACGAAAAAAAGAAGATTCATCAGAATGGTTTGAATAAACTTACTTTTAAGAGAGCTTTTTCCACGAATAAATCCAGCAATCAATGGCAAAGGAGAAAATACAAGTAAGGCTATGCTCAACTTGAAGGTTTCCAAAATAAAATAGGTAATTATGGCTGTTATTATTCCAACCAGAATATCTAAGAATATTGACACATCATATTTTTTCATATTTCCCTCCTGATTGAATTAACATATCGTGTTTCCAATATGCCTTTCCTTTTTGATAATGTTTAAAAACCTATTTCAATTATGAACAACTATTCTTCGTAGCTTTAAAGCTTGCATTACATAACGGAATCGGAAAATGGAGAAATTGTTCATCTCTATTGGCATTTTAAATGCAATTCTCCAATCATATTTATCATAAAACTATTTAGCGAATCTTTATTTCCTGACATTTTTTGCATCGGGAAAATACATATGATCTGAAAAAATATTTATATTGAAGCCGGGATATTTTGCGACAGGGACAGTTTTTCCCATTGTAATTATCTTGTGTATTACATCTTAACCTGAACATTATTAATTTGTATAGGTTTGTACCATCATTAAGAATTAAATAAAAGAACCAATGCGAAATTTACTTTTTCATATTTTACTTACTGTTGTTCTAGTTATTATAGCTGAAGGCCTGCAAAGTCAAAATACTACAATCTTTGATGATTTTGAAGGAAACGGAACCATTACTAGTTGGTTTGGCGATAATTGTGGTATCAATACCAATCTGTCTAATCCTTATCCGCAAGGAATTAACACCTCTTCTAAAGTACTTGAATACGACGATACAGGTGGACAATATGCGAATGTTAGGTTCGATGTGAGTAACAATTTTAATCTATCGGTAAACTATACCTTTACTATGAAAATTTATGTGCCCTCCTCTGGCTTAACCGGAAGCCAACCAAATCAGGTATCATTAAAACTACAGGATGGTACATTAGGCGCACCCTGGTCTACACAGAGTGAGATTATAAAACCTATTTCCCTTAATCAGTGGCAGGAGGTTTCGTTCAATTTTCTGAACGATCCTTACATCAACCTCGATCCAACTTCGCTACCTCCCACCCAACGAACCGACTTTAACCGGGTAGTGATCCAGGTAAACGGTGAGAACAATTACGATCATGTGTTGGCCTATATCGATGATGTGTATTATGACGGCACATCGCCCGTCGATCCGGTTTACGACTTTTTGGTGTGGTCGGACGAATTTGACGGTACCGGTATGATTGACACATCAAAATGGTTTCACCAAACTCAACTTCCAAACGGCAATAGTTGGTATAACGGGGAAATTCAACACTACACTGATCGTACGGATAATTCTATTGTAAGCAATGGAACCCTTAAGATAATTGCGCAGGAAGAAACGTACACCGATCAGGGAGTTACAAAAAACCACACCTCTGCACGCCTGAATGCAAAATTTGCATTTACCTATGGAAAAGTAGAGGTAAGAGCAAAGCTCCCAACCGGAGTGGGCACCTGGCCGGCCATCTGGATGCTGGGTAAAAACATTAGTGAACCAGGAGCCTACTGGCAAACACAGGGTTTCGGTACCACCGGCTGGCCTGCCTGTGGCGAAATTGATATTATGGAACATTGGGGCAGTAATCAGAATTTTGTGCAAAGTGCAATGCATACACCATCGAGTTACGGAGGTACTATAAACCATGGTGGCCAAATGATTCCGACAGCATCGACTGCATTTCATACCTATACCCTTATTTGGACAGAAGACAAAATGGTGTTTAGTGTGGATAGTGTTGTGCATTATACCTACCAGCCTGCTGTTCAGGATGCCAGCACATGGCCATTTGATAACGACCAGTATTTGATCATGAATGTGGCCATCCTACCAAGCATTTCACCCAACTTCACCAGCAGTAACCTGGAAGTGGATTATGTAAGAATCTTCCAGCAAAGTCCGGTGACTTCGGTTCAACCGGTTAATGATGAAGATTTTGGAATATATCCAAATCCTGTTCGAGACTTCGTAAATATTAAAATTGGATCTACTGTAAAGAATATCATTTCTGTAAATATTTACCATAGTAACGGACAGCTTATAAAACGAATTAACAAATCTGTAATAAATCAGCACATCACTTTAAAAGGATTGGATATCCTCAGTAGCGGATTATATTTCATTAGCTATCAGATTGAAGATAAAATGTACTATCACAAAATGATTAAGGAATAAATTTCTATGTAGTTTCTGATAATCACTTCAAATACAGACAAATGATAGTTGATAAATTAGTGTCATATTAAGAACTCAACCCTACCTGTATCCAGATGATAATAAGCAGGAACAATTTTCACCTTTCCACTTTCTACGGCTTTCGATATAATTGCTGAATTGCTATAAATGGATTTCGCGGTTATCTCCGCATTTTTTCTTATCACCTCATCAACCAAAGAAGGATCGGAAGCCGCTTTAAATGCTGGTGATATGTGAGCCAATAAATGATTCAAATTCGGACCATTATCGCCACCTTGTACTGCAGCAGTTACAGCTCCACAGCTTTGATGCCCAAGAACAACAATAAGCTGAGTCCCCAAATTAGCCACTGCATACTCCATACTTGCCAACGATGATTTATTAGCTACATTGCCAGCAACCCGAACAACAAACAATTCGCCCAAACCGGTATTAAAAGCTATTTCAGGAACAACCCGGCTATCGGCACAACTCAGGATAATTGCATATGGGCTTTGGCCTGAAGCAAGTTCAGATCGTTTTGCTTGATTTATGGGAACATGATTCATCTGATCCTTAACAAATCGATTATTTCCTTCAATCAGTCTCGATATAGCTTCATTTTGATCCATAAGTAAAATTTATCTGTTCAACAGATTTGGAGCCGTTTTGTTGTTGTTTGTAATCATATGTTGTTGAACGGTTAGTAGTTCCTCCACCATGTTTTGGTCTTATAAAATCCTTCCTCGTTTAGTGTAAGGATTTCCCCGATACCAGGAGTTACCAATGGTATTTTAGTTTCGTGAGCTTTTAGCACAGCCCTTTCGATTGGATCTTTCCAGGTATGCTCGGCAAGGTTGAATCCTCCCCAATGGATTGGCATTACAACCTTGGCTTTTATATCGATAGCTGCCTGAATAGTTTGCTCAGGAAACATGTGAATATCTGCCCATTTTTCGTTGTACTGCCCACATTCCATTAATGCAATATCGAAGGGGCCAAACTTTTCTCCAATTTCAGTGAAATGGGTATTATATCCGCTATCACCACTAAAGAATATCTTGTATTCCGAAGAGGCAATGATCCACGAACACCACAATGTAGATTGCCTATCGGAAATTCCTCTACCAGAGAAATGTTGTGCCGGTGCACAAGTAAAAGTTAAGTCTTCGAATTGGATTTGATCCCACCAATCCAATTCATTAATTAGTTCAGAGGCCACACCCCATTCTTCCAAATATTTCGATACGCCAAGTGGTGTGTAAAAAACATCAACCTTGTCCTTTATTTGTTTTATAGTTTCCTTATCAAGGTGATCGTAATGATCGTGGGAGATAATCACGGCATCGAGGTAGGGCAACTCATCTGCATTAAGAGGTAAATCCTTGCTAAACCGAGGTTTCCCTAACCAGGATTTCGGAGCCGGAACTTCTCCCAACATGGGGTCGATCAAGAGGTTTTTACCGTTCATCCTGATAAAAAATGTTGAGTGACCATACCATACGATCTGTGGTTCCTTGATGTCGGAGTTTGCAAGGATCGATAAATCAACCTTCGAAACCGGAAGTACTTCTTTCGGCGAAGCCTCATCATCAGGGCTAAAATATTTCTTCGCAGAATCTACCATATCCTTAAAACTCATATTCAACGATACGGGACTCTGGTTTATGAATTTGCCATCCTTAAAGTTTTTCGATGAGCTGTATTCCTTTTTGTCATTCATGCAAATGTATGGGTAAGTCGATGCCATAATAATTCCTGTTAGTAAAACTAATCCAAGGACTTTGATGCCTCTATTTTTTTTTCGATGTTTCATATTCAATTTTTACAACACAAAAATACTGTTCATGTTTTGTTCCGATGAATACATTTTACAGAAACACTAACACAAATTACAGATCGTTCGATATGCTTTGCCATTTTTCTCCTGATGAAAGCTGAAGCTTCCAACTATCAATCGCCCTAAAAATGGACATTAATCCGAGTATTCTGTAAGAATAATTGCATTTTAGCCCGAGTATTCTGTAAGTAGTATAAAGTTATATGGAGCAATATAATTTACCGCTACAGAAAGTTCAAAACCATCTTCTGACTTCTCTTCTTTCTTTTTATAAACACCTGCATTATTTATAAGAACATCAATTTTTTCATACTCAGAACTAATTTCTTTAGCAACTTTTTGAATTGATTTCAACGAGGTAAGATCAACGTGCTTAAGTACAATTTTGTCTGAACCTGAATGTTGCTTAATCTCTTGAAGTGCTTCTTTCGATTTATTACTATCACGAACAAGCATAATAATCTCGAAACCTTTTTTTGCCAGTTCAATTGCAGTCGCTTTGCCAATTCCGGAATTACTGCCAGTGATTATACATGTTTTACTTGTCATATTGAATCTATTTTAATATTCTTGACTTAATTACTCACCACGCATGTAATTTTGATGTTCACCATTTTTCCTACCATAAAAGTTCCATCGTACTTTTCAGCACCTAATCCATAATCAAAACGATTAATTTCAATTTCACCAGTAAATGTTATTTTGTTACCGGTCTGCTTGATTGTAAAAGGGATTGAAACATCTTTTGTTACTCCATGCATAGTCATCTTTCCTTTTGCAATGTA
>CAYLZH010000106.1:0-14974 GCA_964388245.1 uncultured Bacteroidales bacterium | reverse complement strand
AATTCAAGACTACTATTTCCGCTTATGTAGTAGAACTGCAAAAATCGGAGCCCTTGACCACATAAATCCGATTCTTGATATATGTAGGTTCCTTACATCTACAAATAGCAATGAGGCTAATATTCAGATAAATATATCAAAGTATCACTCTTATTCGAAGTGGTCAAGAAAAAACGATATTAACTGGTCAAGAGATCTGAATTATCCATTCATACATCCAATTCCGATTAGGTATTATTTTAGATTGAATTTGTTAAAACTTTCCCCACATGTAACTTTTTCAGGCAGAAAACCATCTTACACAAATTGATCAAAAACATGAAATAACAAATCGAATTACGATGACTAAAAGAAATGAAGTTCCAGAAAATGGTTCAACGAAACAAAAACCTCCACGACTAATTCCAGGTATTGTAATAATCGTTTTGCTATTTATTCTTTGGATAATAGTCCCTGAATTTTCACCAGGTGGAACTGCCACAGCAATAAGCTTTTTTGGTGGTTTAGGATGTAGCCTTGCAATTATTGTGTGGTGGTTATTTTTCAGCCGGGTCCATTGGTACGAAAGGGTAATTTCCTTTGCTATAATGATCGCCTCCCTCGTACTACTACCTCTTTTAATGCACGAATCAATAAAGACAGGATTGTCCGGAATGATGTATTACTTTTATGCCATACCGGTACTGTGCATGACGTTTGTCGTATGGGTTTTACTTAGCCGGCGCTTATCGTTCCCATTACAAATTATCACAATGGCTCTTACAATATTTGCCTCCTGTGGGATATGGGCATTATTCAGGTCTGACGGGATTACCGGGAATGCCAGTGCCCAGTTTGAATGGCGCTGGTCGGATACCAGTGAAGACAAGTTACCTCATAGAATTGATCTCGTATCTACTGGTTTAGCAATTCCGGAATCATCCGACATTACCTGGCCAGGCTTCCGCGGACCACAACGCAATGGAATAGTCAGAAATGCAATGATAAACATCGATTGGTCAACCAATCCTCCGGTTGAGGTATGGCGCAGTCCGGTTGGTCCGGGATGCTCCTCTTTTGCCGTACGAGGACCGCTGCTTTACACACAGGAGCAACGTGGAAAGAATGAGCTTGTTTCATGTTATATGCTGAGTACCGGCGAACCCGTTTGGCAACATGCCGGCAGTGCCCGTTTCTACGATTCACATGCAGGTGCAGGGCCACGATCAACGCCTTATTTGCATGACACACTTGTAATTGCTCTTGGCGCTACAGGAATCCTTAATGTTCTTAAAGCCGATGATGGCAAACTGATATGGTCGAAAAATGCAGCCGGCGACATTGATGCAAAATTACCTGGGTGGGGATATTGCAGCTCTCCAATAGTAGTTGATCAAACTGTTATTATTGCCATATCAGGCACACTTGTAGCTTACGATATTAAACAAGGTGCTCTCCGCTGGATTGGACCCAACGGTGGTGAAAATTATAGTTCACCACAATTAGCAAGATTAGATGGTATCGATCAGATTTTAATGATGAGTGGAAATGGTACCGGCAGTTTCAATCCTGCAGACGGGAATCTATTATGGGAATATCAATGGAAGACCGGGGCAATAGTTCAACCGGCAATCATTTCAGATAATGATATCCTGATAAGTGAAGGATATAAAAAAGGGGTCCATCGTATTAAACTGTCGCATATTGCAGGCAAATGGGATGTAAACAAAATATGGACGTCGAAGAAAATCCGGCCCGATTTTAATGATTTCACAATCCATAAAGGCTATCTCTATGGTTTCGACGGACTAAGTTTAACGTGTATAGATCTTTCTGATGGCAAACGAAAATGGAGGGATAGTCGCTATGGTGGTCAATTACTTCTTCTGGCAGAGCAGGATTTACTTCTGGTTATTTCGGAGCAGGGTGAAATTATTATCGCAGAAGCCAATCCTGAACGCTTCAAGGAGATAGACAGCTTTCAGGCAATCGAAGGAAAAACCTGGAATCATCCGGTAATTGCGAAAGATATGTTGATTGTCAGGAACTCAAATGAGATGGCGGCTTACAGGCTCCCCGTCAAACAGATTTAAACAATATTAACATCTGAAAAAAATCATGAACCTTTTAAAAACAAAACAAACAAAACATAAAGTTAAAAGAGTATTTCTGAAAAAAGGAACCTGTTCGCACGCATATTTCTATATTTTGAATCGTGAATTTGGAACTACTCATGAACATGAAGAACTTGCAATTGATCCACTTGCAGGAGGGATTCTTCAACAAGGATATCAGTGTGGAATGCTATGGGGCGCTTCGATGGCAGTTGGTGCAGAAGCATACCGAAGATTCAACGACATTGAAAAGGCATGTGCGGTCGCAATTCCTGCTACAAAAAAAATCCTGGAATCCTTTACAAAAAGAACCGGCACAATTGAATGTCATGAAATTACGAATTGTGATTTTGGCAATAAATGGAGCTTTGCTAGATACATGTTTTCCGGCAAATTCTACTCATGCTATAAACTGGCTGCGAAATGGGCACCTGAAGCAGTCGATGTAGCACATCAGGAATTGTCAGATAGTGATAAAGTTCTACCGGAAAGCTCAAAAAGTTGTGCATCAGAAGTAGTGAAAAAGATGGGAGGATCAGAAGAAGAAATGGCAATGGTAGCCGGTTATGCAGGAGGATTGGGCTTGAGTGGAAATGGATGCGGAGCCTTAAGTGCTGCAATCTGGAAAACAATTCTCAATCTTGTTAAAAACGACAATTGGAAATCGAAAATTTCCGATCCCGATTCTGAAGTAGTACTGCAAAGATTCTTAGAAGCTAGTAATTATGAATTAGAGTGTAAACTTATATGTGGCCGACAATTCAACACAGTCAGGGAACATACCGAATTTTTAATATCAGGAGGGTGCCAAAAAATAATAGAAAAACTTGCCGGGGAATGATACCATAATTCAGGACAAAAGCTATGATTTTTTGTGATTGAACCTGTTTACATTTCCGTCATCTACAAACAAAAATTTACTGCAAGTAATACTTCATTTATTCAGATATCTTAACCAGCTTTTTAGAAACAAACAGGTCATTATCGAATTTTATCACAAGCTCATAAATCCCATCGGGGAAAGTAGAAACATCTAACTGCTCTAATATTTCACATCTTTTTTTCAATACATTGGAATAAATAATATTTCCGAATATATTTCTAAGTTCAATAGTAACATCCTGAACCTTTTGCCAATTTGCTTTTAATAAGAAATTACCTGATCCGGGATTCGGATAAACCTCTATATCAATTGAAAAAATCTGTTGCGGATTTTCAATTGAAAAGGTTGGGACAAACTCAATCCAGTTTAAATTAAATGGTGCCTGTGTAATTAACAAGCGGATAGTATGCCTGCCGGTTGTAAGATTCGCATAATCGCTTGAGGTAGCCCAGGTTTGCCAGCCACCGGTGGCATTAAAACTTGTGCTGTGCAATGCGGTTGTATTTCCAGAATTGTCGATCAGTTGAAGCTGCAGAGCTCCGATGCCATATTGTGCAGCCGTACGGTAATCCACTCTGTAGTTTCCTGATTGGGTAACTATTATTTCATACTCCAGATAATCGCCCGGATCCAGGTAACCTACATTTTGGCCACCACCAACATCCGTGGTAGTTTCTAGTTCAACCCCTTCCATGCTCATGAAATCCTCAGCCTCTATTTTTCCGGGAACCGGATGACCAAATTGCAGTGTATTTTTCACTTCCTTAAAAAGAAAGTTTTCTAATGGAGTACCATCCGTTGCATTTATCGCGTTCCCGTTATAAGATATCCAAATTGTTTGACCTTCCATTATTACTGTATCTACAGCAAGATATACGATCCGTGGATTTACAGCATCAAGTTCAAGATTTCCGACCGAAAGCACGTTGCTGCCAAGGTATATTTCGAATCCAGCCGGTGAAACAGGCAATGGCCCGGTCAGGAATTTATTGGTATTCATCCTGATTGTTCTATGATCGTGAGTTTCGGCGTACATAAATTCGGTGGCGACAGATAAAATATCCCCTGCCTCGATAAACTCAAAACTACTAATATTAAAGCCTTCATTATCGACACAAAACTTTAGTTCATTGTCGCCATCGTAAATTATTGCATTGTAAATAAACACAGTACTCCAGTTTTGCCATCCACCAGTATTTAAAACAATACTTGGTAATGCAATGGTCGCATTGCCCATTTCAAAATGAAATTTTCCACCCGTTGTACCAGAAGCCAGTCTAACTTGTATATTATATGCGGCACTGTTTTGTACCTTAACACTGTAATTCAACCATTCACCGGTTTCAATCCAGGCTATGTTAAACCCATTGTTGTTTATATTATCAGAGCACACTTGAATATCAACTCCATCGTTCCTGTACATCCAACCAGTATTCCAGGGTGTAAACGAGCCGGTTGATACCTGATAGTTTGCTGATTCGGTATCGAAATAAGCCTTTCCGATAACTCCCATATCAAAATCTGATGAGTAAATAACTCCCGGAATTTCATTGCTTTTGAATGGCTTTACCGTTTCAGAATAAACCTGCCTGAACATGGCGTCAACTACATCTTGCTGATAGTGGCAATTCCCTGTTTTAAGTAAATCGGTTAGTTCCATTAAGGCTTCCTTTGCAAATGCGGCTGATGGTGCAGTCCCGCTACCGTTCCAATAATCAAGCAGGATTTGGTATTGTGTCGTTTTGGTTATGGCAAGCGGACAGGATATCGATTCTACTTTCTTCATAGGCCACCAGGCCCAACCTATGCCGTAGTCCTCAAATAAACGGATGGCATCACGAAACCAGACGTTGGAATTTTCACCACACTCGCCGAAATATAAAGGTACATTGTAATTATTACGGATATCCAAAACCCATTGTATAGTTGCTTCATCGTTATTCGACCAGTATTTATGTGGCGAATAAACCATGTTATTGTCCCACGGAGGTGTTAATCCGGTAAAGTCGTTGGCAAACCAATTTCCTTCAATAAACAGGATATGGTTTGAATCGACTGATCGAATACTATCAGTAATTTGCTGATAGAGCTGCCGAAGGGCTGAGTTTCCCGACAATTCCCAATTTGGCTCGTTAAGCAGGTCATAGCCAGCGACCCAGGGTTCGGTTGCATATCGTTCAGCCAGTTTTTTCCATAGGGCAATTGTTTTATTTTTGTTCAGGGAGCTTTCCCAAAGCGATGGCTTTGAAGGATCGTAATCGCATATTCCCTGGTCATATCCCTGCCCGCCCGGAGCTGCATGCAGGTCAAGGATCACATACATTTCGTTTTGGGCACACCATAAAATCAGACTATCGGTTAATTCAAACCCCTTTGATAGCCAGGTGTTTTCACCGGCCACCGGTTCCTCTTCAATTGGCAAAGTAAAAAGGTTATAGTGCATTGGTAATCGTACAGAGTTAAATCCCCATGATTTTAATGAATCGATATCCGGTTTCCGGACATGATTAGCAAGCCATGCATTATAAAATGTATCGGTATTGGCAGCACCTATCAGATCTTCGATTTTTTGGCGTATCTGATATTGTGCATTTGCAAAACCAGCAGTCTGCAGCATATAACCCTCCTGAATCATCCAACCTCCCAGACCCATTCCACGCAACAGAACAGAATCGTTGTTTTGGTTAAGAATATGTTTACCCTCAGCCCGTAAGAACTGCTGATTTTTGTTTTGCGAATAGCAGAAAAGAGCTATGCCAACTAGAAATAATATTGCTGATATTTTCCGGACTGTCATTATAATATATATTGATCCAAAGTCAAAGATTAATTTGATTGTATGGATATGCTTTACGAAATGCCTCTCAGATCAATGTAAAACAAAGTTTCATACAAACGTTTGTAAATCTACATTTTTTTGATCATATATGCGATGTTGTAGAATTAATATTTTTAATTTAACAATCTGATATATTATAATTTACATAATTTTTGATGTAATCATGATGTAGTGAAAAAAACACCATGTTGAGGTAGAGAATAGTTGTTTTCTTTCTTTCAATAATGTATTCAATACAAATTTGCAGTGAAATTAATTTTATCAAAGTGATAATGTCAAATGAATGATCTATGAGAAAATTTTTACTAATCCTAATTGCAGTCCTCTCTATTAGTTCACTGGCTTTTGGCCAGCAAAGAACAATAACAGGGACTATTATTTCGGGTGAGGACAATTTGTCGATTCCGGGAGTAAGTATTCTTATTAAAGGAACAACAACTGGAACTGTAACTGACATTGATGGTAAATACACCATTGATGTTATGAAAGACGATGTTCTGATGTTTTCTTTCATCGGAATGAAATCACAGGAAATAACTGTCGGTGACCAGCTTGTAATTAATGTGGTGTTGGAAACCGAAGCAACCGGACTCGAAGAAGTTGTGGTTATTGGTTACGGTACAGTGAGGAAAAAAGATGTTACCGGTGCTGTAACAGTAGTTGGTGAAAAAACCATCGAGAAACTAAAACCGGTAAAGGCCGAGGAGGCTTTACAAGGTACGGTTTCAGGTGTTAATGTAACACCACAATCAGGTGCACCGGGTGCCGGGCTTAATATTCGTATCCGTGGTATTTCAACCAATATCGACCCATCGCCCGTGGTGATTATCGATGGATATGAAGGATCGCTTGAATCACTCAATCCAAACGATATTAAGTCGATTACGGTTTTGAAAGATGCGCAGGCAGCTATTTACGGAACCATTGGGGCAAACGGAGTAATTCTTGTTACTACAAAGCAAGGACGTAGAAATCAACCATTAAAAGTTAACTTTAACAGCTCTTACGGTATTCAGGAAACTACCCGTCAGTTATCTGTGTTGAACGCCACAGAATACGCTGTGATAATGAACGAAAGCTATGCAGCAGCAGGTAAACCCCTTCCTTTTACAACAATATCCGGATTGGGTGAAGGTACTGATTGGCAAAATGAACTTTTCCAAACCGCTCCTATTATGGATAACAACTTTAGTGTCAGGGGTGGATCGGAAAATACCAATTATTCGCTTAGTGCATCCGACTTGCGCCAGGAAGGTATTATAGGTGGTGAAAAAGCAGGCTATAGCCGTAGTACTGCACGCTTAGCGTTTGGTGCCGATATTACCGATTGGTTAAAGATGAACTCATCAATCACTTATACCCATCTCGAGAGAAAGTCGTTCAATGATTTTGGTTTGGGATCGGTGCTTTTTAATGCCTTGAATATGCCGGCTACAGAACCCATTTACGATATTGATGGGAATTATGACCCTGCTCCTGGCAATGTTGGAATCGAGGTGGCTAACCCACTTCAGCAATTGGCAAACACATATAATGAATATGCTCAGAATAGGTTCAGTGGTAACTTTGGCCTGGAAGGATCACTTACTGAAAACTTAACAGCCACAGCACGAATAGGTTTTAATACTGTAAACGATGCGTTTAAGTCGTTTACTAAAGTTGTTGATTATGGCCCCAGCAAAGTGTTTAATGTGCAAAGAAGTAGTGTTTATCAAAGCAGGAACGCAAGCAACGACTATACTTTCGATGCCTTTGTTACCTACGACAATACATTTGCCGATGACCATCACGTGACAGGAACAGTTGGAACGACAGTTTATCGAACCTGGGGCACCTACCTTGGAGCAACAGGTTACGATGTACCCAATAACTCATGGGATTTTGCAGATATAAATCTTGCAGATGGAACTTCAGATGAAAAACTTGCAGGTTCAGGAACCTGGGATCAGCGACGTTTGTCTTATTTTTCGAGGTTGCAGTACGATTTTCGCGGTAAATATCTATTATCTGGTATGTTAAGGCGCGATGCTTCTACCAAATTTGGACCCGGAAACCAGGTGGGTATTTTCCCATCGGCAACAATGGGTTGGATTATTTCTGACGAAGGTTTCATGTCGGACTTCGAGAAATTGGATTTACTTAAGTTCAGGATGAGTTATGGAATTATGGGTTCCGATAAAATTGGCAGCTACCGATATATCTCACAACTCAACGGTGAAGCTATGTATGTGTTTGATAATATACTTACAAGTGGAAGAGCTATTGGCCCGTTGGCCAACCCAAATATTAAGTGGGAAGAATCGGAGCAGTTTGATATTGGTGTAGACCTGAAATTCCTTGATGACAAAATTGATATTGCTTTCGATTATTTTAATCGTGTAACAAACGATCTGCTGATTGACTATATACCGGTTTCGGGAATTTTCGGGACTTATGCACCTGGTGCCGGAAGCCCTACCATGAATGCAGGAACAGTAAGCAACAGTGGGGTTGAATTTTCTATTGCCTACCGTGGTATAGTAGGAGAAGATTTTAGGTATCGCATCAATTATAATGTTACAGCATTAGAAAACGAAGTGCTGGAAGTAAATAACGGAGTTGGATATATCGAAGGCGGTAGCTTTAGTGTTGGTCAGTCATATCCATCCCGTATGCAGGAAGGTTTCCCGATGGGATATTTTCTTGGCTATGAAACCGATGGAATATTCCAGAATCAGGCCGAGGTTGATGCCCATCCTTCACAGGTAGATTTGGGTGCGGAAGCTGCACCTGGAGATATTCGCTTTAAGGATACAAATGGCGACGGGGTGTTGAATACCGACGACCGTACAAATATTGGAGATCCGATCCCTGATTTTACTATGGGACTTAACTTCACGTTTCAGTATAAAAACTTCGACTTCCTGGCTTACATTTACTCCAGCATCGGAAACGATATAGTCCGCAACTACGAGCGTACCCAATCGGATGTAAACAAGATGAGCTACATTATGGAACGTTGGACAGGTGAAGGAACCAGCAACGAAGTACCAAGGATAATCAATGACGCTACATCAAACACTATTTTTTCAGATTATTATATTGAAGATGGCTCTTTTGTCCGATTGCAACGTGTGGCACTGGGCTACAAAATTCCTAAAACTCTTGTAAGCAAGGCAGGTATCGAGGAACTAAGGTTCTTTGTCGCTGTAAACAATCTTGTTACACTTACTAAATACATGGGCTACGATCCAACAGCATCAACCGGTGCACCCATTGGAAGTGGGATCGACTTTGGATTTTATCCTGCTGCACGAACATATACTTTTGGTTTAAATCTTAACTTCTAATCCTACTGAAAAATGAAAACACAAATTTTAAATAGAACTTTATTGGCAGGATTACTGACCTTTTCGTTTGTCTTATTTTCCTGCACCGACGACTTCGTGACCATAATGCCCGAATATTCCATCGACTCCGAAAATTATTTTAATGCCGAGGAGGATTACCGCATGGGACTGATTGCATCGTACGACTTACTGCAAACTACCTACCTCAATGCCATCCTTGGCGAGATAGCTTCGGATAATACATTGTGTGGTGGCGAAAGCCCTACCGATGTTATTGGCTGGCAGCAGATCGACGACATGATCCACACGCATACTAATAGCAACCTCCACGACCTTTGGAAATGGATGTATGCCGGTGTGCAGCGAACCAATTATTTTATGGAATTCAAAGACAAAACTGACTTTGAAGGAAAAGATGTTTTGATTGGTGAAGTCCGTTTTCTCAGGGCATATTATTATTTTGAATTAGTGAAGTGGTTCGGTCCTATTCCGATGAAAGTAGACGAACGATTTAAGTTGGGCGAGGAAACTACAATCCCACGTTCTCCTGTTGAAGATGTGTATGCACAGATCGAAACCGACTTGCTCGAAGCAATAGAGGTGTTACCTGAAACACAGACCGAAATAGGACGTGCTACCAAAGGATCTGCCCAGGCATTGCTTGGAAAAGCTTATTTGTACCAGGATAAATTTGCCGAATCGGCTACCGTATTGGAGCAGTTAATCGTAAGTGGCCTTTATTCGTTAGCAACCGATTACAATTCGATTTTCGAACATGAAGGCGAAAATGGCGTAGGTTCGGTTTTCGAAGTTCAATATACCGAAGCCGAAGGTGCCAGCTTTAATTGTATGCAATGTGTCGAAGGGAATATTGCAGTTGGTTTTAGTGGGGTACGTGGCTACGATGGGCCATTGTTCACTTCAGGTTTTAGTTTTAATGTTCCAGTACAGGAAGCAGTGGATGCCTTCGAAGCAGGTGATCCCCGGAAAGAGGTGGCTATTCTGGATATTGATGCCTGGGCCGACAGTACAGGGGCTGTTTTTACTACAGGAAACGAGCATACCGGTTATTTCAACCGAAAATATATTCCTCGCAAAAGAGGTGAGAACGCACAACCCGATCAAAACCTTACCAACCCAAACAACTACCGCGCAATCCGTTATGCCGATGTACTGCTGATGGCTGCCGAAGCTTACAACCGTGGAGGTATCGACGATGCTAAAGCACTACAATACCTGAACGAGGTCCGTGCAAGAGGATTTGGTAATACAAACCACAATGTGAGCTACTCTGGCGATGCCCTAACCGATGCTATTTACCACGAGCGCAGGGTTGAACTGATGGGCGAGGGACATCGCTTCTTCGACCTTGTACGGACAGGCAAAGCCGCTGATGAAATAGATGGATTTGTTGCAGGTAAACACGAAGTGTTCCCAATTCCTTTGGAAGAGATTCAATTCTCAGCAGGCAATTGGACACAAAACCCTAATTACTAAGCTAAAAATAAAGGAGATGAAAATATTATTGTTCTCTTGTTTGCCGTTTCGTGCGAAAAAGAGATCAATAATCTGGATGTGGTGAATGGAGTCAGTGCACCTGCTAATGTCTCTGCAACCTTCGATATTACACAAGATAATACAGGTTTGGTAACCATTATCCCCAATGCCGAAGGTGCGGTAAAATATAAAGTAACTTTTGGCGATACGATACCTGAACTTCCAACTGAGTTTGCTTTAAACGAAGCGATAACACACAACTATTCAGAAGGTGTATACACAGTAGGAATTACGGCTATTGGGCCAACAGGCCTAACTTCAAAAATCGAACAAGACATAACGGTTACATTTGTAGCACCTGAAAACCTTGTTGTTACTATCGATCAGGATGCCGTTAACCCAAGGTTATATTCAGTTTCGGCTACTGCCGACTATGCAATGGTGTTCGATGTTTATTTTGGCGATGTGGTAAATGAGGTTCCTGTACCGATTTTGCCCGATTCAATAGCTACACATATTTATACCGAGGCAGGAGATTTCATTCTTCGGGTAGTAGCTAAAAGTGGTGGTACCGCAACAACCGAATTTAGTGATACAATAACAATTGCTGCCGCATCCGATCCGGTATATCTGCCCATCAATTTCGAATCGTTCTCGGTAAATTATGCCTTCGAAGATTTTGGTGGTGCAGCAAGCACAGTAGTTGTTAATCCCGATGCTTCGGGCATTAATGTGAGTTCTACGGTAGGTCAAACAGTAAAAGCGGCTGGTGCCGAAACCTGGGCCGGATCGCTGTTAACTTTAGGAAATCCTATCGATTTTACGACCAACAAAACTTTCAAAATGAAGGTTTGGTCGCCCAAGACCGGGGCTATTATAAAACTAAAAGTAGAAAACCTGAATGACGGAAATATTAATCATGAAGTTGATGCTACTACCACGGTTTCGAATCAATGGGAAGAATTGGAATTTGATTTCTCAGCCATCGACTTAGGAAATGAGTACCAAAAAGTAGTATTCTTCTTCGATTTTGGAAATGTGGGCGACGATGCTACCTATTATTTCGATGATGTGAAATTAACCGGTGCAGGGGCAGGACCTGGAATTGTTGGAATATGGAAAATGGCACCCGAAGCCGAAGCACTTGGTGTGGGACCAAACCTGGGCGATATCTCGTGGTGGTCCAATAGTTTAGCCGATGTAACCACAAGGGCTTGTTTCTTTGACGATACTTACGTATTTGGCAACGATGGTTCGTTTAGCAATGTATTAGGTGCGGAAACATGGATCGAAGGATGGCAAGGTGGTAGCGATGCTTGTGGTTCTCCGGTTGCTCCGCATGATGGTTCAAATCCAGCCACATACACTTATGATGATGTTGCAGGAACAGTTACCCTAAATGGAATAGGAGCCTATCTGGGAATTCCAAAAGCATATAATGGTGGTGAACTTTCCGATCCAGCCAATGCACCAGCTTCCATTACTTATGATATTACCTTCACGGATAATGAGACTGTCATGACCCTTGATATAAATATTGGTGCCGGATGGTGGAGGTTCAAGCTTGTTAAAGAAGGTGGTGGGACAGTTACAACTCCCATTGACGGAACCTGGCAAATGGCACCCGAAGCCGATGCTCTTGGTGTTGGACCTGGCCTGGGAGATATTTCCTGGTGGTCGAATAGTGTAGATGATGTAACAACAAGAGCTTGTTTCTTCGACGATACTTATGTGTTTAATGGTGATGGAACATTTAGCAATGTGCTGGGAGCCGAAACCTGGGTTGAAGCATGGCAAGGAGTTAGTGCCGATGGCTGTGGAACACCCGTTGCTCCACACGATGGAACTGTAGCTGCAACCTTTACTTACGATGAAGGTGCAGGTACCATTACCCTAAATGGAACCGGTGCTTATCTGGGTATCCCAAAAGCATATAATGGAGGTGAACTCTCCGATCCGGCAAATGCACCGGCTTCCATTACGTATGATGTGGCCTTATCGGAAAACAATACTGTAATGACGGTGGATATCAACATTGGAGCCGGATGGTGGAGATTTAAGATGGTAAAAAATTAAAAACCTAAACGATGAAAAATATAAATTATATAGCAATTATACTGCTTGGGATAACATTCATGTTCAATGGTTGCCAGCAGGACGAATTTGAATTGGGTAATATTATTTCACCTACTAATTTAGAAGTAACATTCGAAATTGTGGGTGTTGATGCAGAGTTTCCATATGGCGATGGGTCAGGTATAGTTAACTTTACAGCCACTGCCGAAAATGCAATCAGTTTTTATTACGAATACGGCGATGGAAATAGTACTGAAATTGCACCCAGCGGTATGGTATCCCATCCGTTTTCCATAGATGGTGTAAATACCTACAACGTTACAGTATTTGCAGTAGGATCCGGTGGCGCTTCTTCTTCAAAAACTGTACAGGTTGAAGTATTCAGCAATTTCAAAGATGAAGAAGCTGTAGAATTCCTTACAGGAGGAAGTTCAAAAACATGGTATTGGGCATCCGATCTTCCAGGCCATGCCGGCATGGGACCAACTTCGGATGACTATGGCAATGCCGATTTCACCTGGCCAAACTGGTGGAGCATTGGCCCCTGGGACAGTGAGAAAGCTTGTATGTACGATGCCGAATTTGTATTCACTAAAACAGACAATGGTGTAACTTATGAACAAACAACAGGTCCTGCATTTATTCCTGGCACCTGGGCAGGCGATATTGGTGTTGCCGGCGATCAATGTCATGGCGAAGATGTAGCACCTGCATTATATGGCGTAAAAAATGTCCTGTTTTCTGCCTCTACTTCAAACGCTTCAATTGTTGGTGAGTATAGAGGTACGACAATGAAAATTACAGATGACGGGTTTATGTGTTGGTGGGTTGGAACCAGCGAGTACGACATTATCGAAATTACGGATAATATCTTAAGGGTTCGGATTAAAGAAGACGAAACACAATCGTGGTATCACATTTTTACAAGTGAGAAACCAGTCCAGTAATTCTTGAATGAAAATCCATACATACAATAGATTTTAAAATTGGTTAGATTAAACTTTTAGATGCTGCAATAAGAAATTTCTTATTGCGGTGTCTAATGGGATCATACTAACTCACCCAGTTTCATCGAAAGAAAAATTAAAACCCAAATGCTATGAACCTTAATAAAAAAGCCAGTACAATAACAGGAATCACATTCTTAATTCCCATCTTCCTCATCCTGATCTCTCTGGGATTCTCAGGTTGCAACAAGGACGATGAGCCTGGATTTACAGCCGATTTTAGCTTCTCCTTTGTAAGTGATAATTATGTCGAGTTTACCAACGAATCAAATGGTGAGTATTATTCACTTACCTGGGATTTTGGAAATGGACATGAAGAAACAACTACCGATAAAACCCAAACTTTCATAATCCTTTATCCAACAGCAGGCGATTATGAAGTAACTCTGAGTGCACTTAACTTTAGCGGGGCAGTTAAAACTGCAACCCAAACGGTTAGTATTACAAACTCAGTATTTGCAGTTGATTTTACCACTGAAATTAATGCCTCGAATCCGAATTACGTGACCCTGATAAATACTACTCTTGGGGAATATGATTCCTTTAAATGGCTCTATGATAATAAGGTTGTAGAGGATGAAATGCAAGAATTAGCCTATTTCCCTTTTGCCGGATCATATAATATTGAATTGGTGGTTACCAAAGAAGGAACCGATTACTCAGCAAGCAAAACTGTAGATATCCAACAAGACGACCCCAACTATGTCCCAGGCATGGAGCTTGTTTGGTCCGAAGAGTTTAACTACACCGGCTTACCCGAAACCACAATCTGGAATATGGAAACTGGAGGCAATGGCTGGGGGAATAACGAGCTACAGTATTATACCGACACCGAGAACAACGCACAGGTCAGTAATGGTGTTCTTACCATTACTGCACGTGAAGAACAAATGGGCGGACGGGATTATACTTCGGCACGAATAACTACTAAAAACAAATTCGATTTCAAATACGGTAAAATTGAAGCAAGGATAAAACTTCCTTATGGGCAAGGATTATGGCCGGCATTCTGGATGTTGGGTAGTAACATCAGCACAGTTGGTTGGCCTGCTTGTGGCGAAATTGACATTATGGAAATGGTAGGTGGAACCAATGCAGACAACACATGTTACTGCACCTTGCATTGGGAGCATGATGGTGCGCATGCTGATTATGGTTTGGGCAACACTTTGGCGTCGGGTATTTTAGCCGACGATTACCACATTTTCGCTGTTGAATGGGATGATGAAAAAATAAGAGGATTTATAGAT
>CAYLZH010000105.1:0-15135 GCA_964388245.1 uncultured Bacteroidales bacterium | reverse complement strand
AGTCACACTTAATGCACTTTTCAGAGTCAATGATATGCTTCACATGTGGATTAAACTCAATGGCTTCAACAGGGCATTTCTGTGCGCATATAGTACATCCTATGCAATTATCTTTAATCGTATAAGTTATTAATGCCTGGCACGTACCTGTAGGGCATCGTCCCTGAATATGAGCTTCGTATTCGTTCCTGAAATATTTCAACGTCGACAACACCGGATTAGGAGCAGTTTTTCCCAATCCGCATAAACTCCCTTTTTGTACCCATCCGCATAGTTCTTCAAGTTCATCCAGGTCTGATTTATTACCTTTTCCTTCGCAGATTTTTTCAATCAATTCCAGCATCCGCTTTGTGCCTACACGACAAAAGGTACATTTGCCACAACTTTCCGATTGGGTAAACGACAAGAAGTATCGTGCTATATCTACCATACAATCCGTTTCGTCTAATACCACAAGCCCCCCCGATCCCATCATTGCTCCGGCCTTTTGCAATGATTGATAATCGATCTTCATATCGCTTAGCCAGTGAGGGATGCACCCGCCCGATGGGCCTCCAATCTGCACGGCTTTAAACTTTTTTCCATTTGCAACACCACCTCCTATCACATGCACAATTTCATTAATTGAAACACCCATGGGAACTTCAATTAAACCTCCTCGCTTTACCTTTCCGGCAAGAGAAAAAACCTTAGTACCCTTACTGTTTTCCGAGCCTATTGCATTAAAAGTATCGGCTCCGTTGCTCATGATATAGGAAATCTGGGCAAAGGTTTCGGTATTATTAACCAGGGTTGGTTTACCCCAAAGGCCTTGTTCGGCAGGATATGGCGGTCTGATTCGGGGAAATCCCCTTCGTCCCTCCATTGATGCAATTAAGGCAGTTTCTTCGCCACAAACAAAAGCACCAGCACCCTGAACAATCTCGATATCAAAATTAAATCCTGAACGCAGAATATTTTCCCCCAGGTATCTTTTTTTATAGCAATTCAATAACGCAGTTTGAATGCGTTTTACTGCCAGTGGATATTCGGCTCGGATATAAAAAAAAGCTTTTGTAGCCCCAACTGCCTTTGCGGCAATTAGCATTCCTTCGATAATCCTGTAAGGGTACGACTCTAAAAGCATACGGTCCATAAATGCTCCCGGATCACCCTCGTCGCCATTACAAATGATATACTTTTCAGATGATTGAATACCAGCTACCAATTCCCACTTTTCAGCAGTAGTAAAACCTGCACCTCCCCTTCCGCGAAGTCCCGATTTTCTGATCTCATCGATAATTTCACGGGACGATAATTTCAGTGCTCGCCGTATTGCTTTTAATCCGTTTCGCCAACGGTATTCTTCAATATCGGTAGGATTTAACAATCCCCTGAATTCAGTGGCTATGGGAACCTGGTTATTTAAGAAAGATGAAACATGCTTTTCTCGTACATTTAGTTGATAGCGTTCAATGCCATCTTCATTGGTATTAAATTGTGCTTTCTGAATACCTTTTTTTAATCTTCGCTTGATTTTTCCGATTGTTGTATTAGCCTGAAAATGCTTCTCTACTATGTCCGAAATTTCTTCTGGTTTCACCTTAGCATAGATAACCGGTTCTTTGTTTTCCACCTCAATTTCAACCAGTGGTACCTGATGACACATTCCAACACATCCGACATGTTTCAGGTTTACGTCCAGATTGTTTTTCTCAAGACTAACTTCCAGTTCGTTTTTAATATTTTCACTGCCGCTTGCCACGCAACATGAGCCGAGACCAATTCGTATCTCTCCCTTTATTCCCTGTCCGTTCGATTTGCGAAAATGAGGTGTATCTGTTTTATCTTTTTGGACATCATAGTCTTCAAAAATTTCCTTGATCTGCTCTGTACTCACATGTCCGTAAGTGATGTGATTAATCTGGACTACCGGAGCAAGTGTGCAACAACCTAAGCAGCTTACTTTTTCAAGTGTGTATTTTCCTGACGCATCGGTATCAGCACCTTCAGGCAGCTTCATCTCGCGCCGAAGTGCATCATATACCAGGCCGGCTCCCTTAACATGACATGCAGTGCCAACGCATACTTTTATCCGGTGCTCGCCAACTGGTGTAAGTCTGAACTGGGAATAAAAGCCTGCAACCGCGTACAACTCGGAAGGTGTAATAGCTGTCTGCTCACATAACTTAAGTAATGCCGGTTGGGGCAAATAATTATACTTTTCCTGAATGGCTTGCAGGATAGGAATCAATGCCTCCCTATTTGTTCCTTTTTCTGATAGTATATCTGCTATATCAAATTTCCCGGTCATTAATTTTCTCCGATACAATAAAGGCTGTTACTGGTACGAATATAAATCCTTTTGTCAGTAAACGCAGGAGTTGCAAAGGCATCTTCACCCATTTCAACCTCACTAATAATCTTTAATTCTTTCGAAGCTTCCATTATATACATGATGCCCCCTAAATCAATTATGTACACCTTACCGTCGACTATCATTGGTGAGCTGTAAAAACCGTTCGCTGATTCATGTTCCCAGAATATGTCTCCGGTTTTTGCATTGTAGCAGGCAAATACCCCATACGATGTTGCAATAAACAACAATCCGTTAATTGCTACAGGACTTGAAACTTCGGGCAAATATTCATTATTCTCCCAAAGCATGGAATAATTATCGTTGGCATTAATGGCTACCAGTTTCGCATATTCATTTGCTGCGTAAATTAAGCCATCGGCAACGGCAGGTGAAGGCCCTACCTCGCCCATCATGCACTTTACCGACCATATTTTTTTTCCGTCAGCAATGGCATACCCGTCAACAAATGGATTTGATGAAAGTATTATCTGATAACTATCATTAATCTTTGCCAGAATTGGCGATGCCCATGAAATTTTCGAATCACGAACAACCTCCCAAATCACCTCACCTGTATATATGTTCAATGTATATAGTTTGCTTCCTTTATTGGTATCAAATTGAACAAACAACTTTTCTTCCCATGATATGAGCGATGAAGAATGACCATAATGATTATCCGGTTTGCCTATATTTTTGGCCCAAATCCGATTACCGTTCATATCGATACAAAGTATATCGCCTGTGCCAAAGATGCCATAAATGCGTTGTCCATCAGTTGTAAAACCAGATGCCGACAATCCGGTATCGTCTGTGGTCTTTGGTGGCTTTGCAGGACTTCCCGGAACATCGGTAACATGATGTTTCCATAAAAGTTTTCCGTCTGTTTTGCTATAGCAAAAAACAACTCGATTTTTCGGATTACCTCCTGCCAGTATTACCTTATCATCCCAAACAATGGGTGAATTGTATCCATGAACCGGAACATCAACCTTCCACAATATATTTTTACCTGTCGAAACGTTCCACTCAGTTGGGATATTCTTGGCATATGATATTCCATGCGAAAGGGGTCCCCTGAAACAATTGTGTTGCTTTTTGATTTCATCTAACGTTGGAAATGCTTTCAAATCCTGATCCTCAGCAATAACAGCGGTTTTAGTATTGGTTGATTCATCAGATTTCTTTTCAATTGTCTCTTCAGGTTTTTCCGGTTGAATAATTCCGGTATCAATAAGCTGATATTCCTGCCTGAAGGTATCTTCTACATCCTTATTACTGGCTAAGGGTGCAGAAATCCGGGCTCCGGTATCGTTTTTAATTTCAATTATCTCTATGGCATTTTCCTCGACTTTTAAATTATTGGCAATCGACTTTTGTTTTTCGTGCATCATAAAAAAATCAAACGATCGATATGTTGCAATAAATGCAAGCAGCAAAAGGAATACTGCCACACCCAATAACCATTTTTGCGATAGTATCCGTTGTGCTACTCCATCATTTTTACTGGAATTTGGTAGCTCTATTTCTGATTTTGAAGAAAAATACAAACGTAAAGTTATAACAAAAATAATCGAACATAATATCAGAATTATACTTCCTGTCTTGATTTGCCAGAGGCTTGAAAAAAATGCTTTCCGGGCCAGAAGATCGAGCGAACGAATATCCTCCTGAAGCCTTTCATTATCAGGATTATTTGAGAATTGCTCCATTAATGATTGCATTGCCTGACTTTCAAGCGGATCGGATTGTGATATCTGCCAGTAATTAAGAATCAAAAGGATTGCAACAATTACCATAAATGCACCTGAAACTGCTGCTATCCTGCCCGTAAAAATTATTTGTTCTTTTTTGATCATTACATTGATACAGATTTTTGAGCTGCCATGCAAAGCTAAATAAGTTCTACCTGAAAAGTAAAAGAATACCGATAAATTTTCGAAATAGCAATATTCAGCATATAATGGATCCAGAACTTGGACAGACCAGAACATGCCTGATAAAAATACCCTTAATTTCTGTCTGGAATGAAACCTATGACTCGAATTGCGTGTGAGCAAAATTATTTTCTATTTTTATTCACTCAAAAAATAATAAACATGGAAGTATTAGGAATCGACATTGGCGGATCGGGCATTAAAGGAGCAATCGTTGACACAAAGAAAGGTGTGTTTATTTCGGAACGACACCGGATTGAAACACCTCAACCGGCAACTCCAGAGGCAATTGCCGGGACAATTAAGCAAATTGCCGATCATTTTAGCTATAGTGGTAAAATTGGCTGTGGTTTTCCGGCAGTGATGCAAAGCGGAGTAATAAAAACAGCATCGAATATCGATAAGTCATGCATAGATGTTAATGCAAACAAATTGTTTAGCAAGGTTACAGGCTGTAAAGTAAAAGTACTCAACGATGCTGATGTTGCAGGATATGCCGAATTAAAGTTTGGCAAATACAAGAATTTCAAAAAATTGGCCTTATTCATAACAATAGGATCAGGGATTGGGTCTGCATTATTTTATAAAGGCACCCTTGTTCCAAATACCGAACTGGGTCATGTATTCATGGAAAATGGTTTAAAATGCGAACATCACGCATCCGATGCTGTACGGAAAAAAGAAGGCCTGAAATGGCCCGAATGGGGAGCACGACTTAATGATGTATTAAACTATCTGGAATTCCTTTTTAATCCTGAACTAATTATTATTGGAGGTGGGGCAAGTAAAAAATTCGAGAAATTCGCTATGGAGCTCAAAACAAAAGCTCCTGTGGAGCCAGCCAAGCTATTAAACCAGGCCGGTATTGTCGGAGCTGGACTGCTGGCTTAGTTTCCTTGTAACAATATTGAGTTATTCTTTTTCACCTAAGTTGTATTCAGAATGCCTCATTGATTGAGTTAGTTACTGCATAGATCTATAACAATTCAAAATGATGATCATCAGAAAATTTATGGTGTTTCCAAACCTTAAAAAATGTTTGTGTGAAATTGAACCTTGCTATTAGATGCGTATGTGGTGGAAAAAACCTTGTTCAAGCTTAATCCTTTAGCCGGACTTCTGAATTTTGCCTTATGAAAAGATGCATGGAAAATCCTTTACTTGTAATTAATTTTAGGTAATATAATACTGAAAGTAGCATTCTTGTTAGCACCTACAAATTGTTTTGTTAATTAAATTTAATAGAAAACAGCTTTTCAGTTATTCATGCTTGAAATCAATTTTCAATTGATCGTCATGTTGTTGCTTTTCGTCCTGAAAATTAGAAATGGTTACACCTAAGAGCCTTATTCCTTGTTTTTTAATTTCTTTTGCAGGAAGTAATTTCATCAATACATCAATAATTTCATCTTTTGAATAAGCTTTATTTTGTGTACTGCTCCTTGTAATAGTGCTAAAATCTGCATATCTGAGTTTCAAGGTAACAGTTTTACCTTCTTTCTGTTTGCCCACATACCGCTTCCACATAATATTTATTATTGATAATAGTTTGGCCTTTACTTCCTCTATATCACTGATATCTGTTTCGTAGGTTCGCTCGGCTCCTATTGATTTTCGTTCACGGAGAGGAACAACCGGACGGTCATCAATTCCCCTAACCACATTGTAAAAATAGCCTCCTGCTTTTCCAAAATATCGTATCATTTCATGTTGCGACAATAACTTTAAGTCCCGCCCTTTGTAAATCTGCATTCGGTGCATTTTTTCTTTGGTGCGTTTGCCTACCCCGTGAAACACACCCACATCCAGGTCTTCGAGAAAGGCTTCAGCTTCTTCGGGTTTTATCAGATAAAATCCATCGGGTTTATCCATGTCGGAAGCGATCTTTGCCAGGAATTTATTGTATGAAACGCCCGCGGATGCAGTTAAGTCTGTGCGTTCCATAATTTCCTTTTTAATTGCTTTTGCTATTAAAGAAGCAGAGGCAGGTCCTTTCTTCGGTTCAGTTACATCCAGAAATGCCTCGTCTATCGACAACGGTTCTACAAGATCGGTATATTCGTGAAAGATGTTGTTAATCTGGTGGGATACTTCACGATATACATCAAAACGGTGTGGTGTTACAATCAGGTTCGGGCATTTGCGCAATGCGACCACCATGGGCATGGCCGACCTGACACCAAATTTCCGCGCCTCGTAACTGGCCGCTGCCACCACAGATCGTGGACTACGTCCGCCAACCACCAAGGGTATGCCCCGGTACTCCGGGAAATCACGTTGCTCCACCGAAGCAAAAAACGAGTCCATATCAATGTGGATGATCTTGCGCATTCTTAATAGTGCTTCCTGAACTGTAAGATGTAGAACTTTCCTTTTTCAGTTTGTAAACCAACCTATTTTATTGGAAGCTAGTGTATGTAGCGATTTTATTTTTTAAAATTTTCATCATCAAATATAATAAAACGCTACAAAGCTGCACGAAATTTTCTACAAGTGTGTAATCGAACCGTAGCACCAAAAATATTGTTCACATTTTTGTTGTGTTCAAAATTAGAACTATGGCTGATTTATTTAAAGACCTCTACAACGAGAACTTCTTCGATGCTTTTGCTGGTACGCTTGAAAAGGTGATTCCGGATTTCAACCGTAAAGCATTTTTGGCTGAAGTCCATATAAATGAATGGCAGTTCATGGAATTCAAAAACCGGATGCACCATGTGGCCAATGTGCTTAAATATCTTTTGTCGGACAATTACAAAGAAAGCCTTGAGCAATTGACAAAGATTATTTTTGATTTGAAGGCTAATTGTATAGCAGATAAGGTAAAGTACCCCGATTTGCTTTTTATGCTAATCCCTGATTATATCGAACACAACGGATTAGATGAATTCGAGCTATCTGTTGATGCCTTCAAAGCTATCACTCCCTTTACCAGTTGTGAGTTTGCTGTACGCCCCTTCATCATCAAATATCAGGATAGGATGTTCGAAAAATTGCTGGAGTGGACAAAGCACAAGAACGAACATGTTCGCCGTCTGGCCTCGGAAGGATGCCGACCTCGTCTGCCCTGGGCCATGGCATTGCCTCATTTAAAAATTGATCCAAGCCCCATTTTTCCTGTGCTCGAAAATCTGAAATCAGATCCATCGGAATATGTGCGTCGTAGTGTGGCCAACAACCTGAACGACATCTCGAAGGATCATCCACAAACCGTAATAGACATTGCAAAGCAGTGGAAAGGCAACTCGCAAGAAACCAACTGGATTATAAAACATGCTTGTCGTACCCTCCTTAAAGCTGGCGACCAAGAGGTGATGCGACTTTTCGGTTTTGCTACACCGGTGGATATGGAAATAAACAACCTCAATCTTACAAAAAATTTCATCCTTGTAGGAAACCATCTGGAATTTGGTTTCGAGTTGATAAATCATTCTTCAAAAAACGAAAAGATAAGATTGGAATACGCCATTTATTACTTGAGGCAAAATGGTTCACATTCGAAAAAGATATTCAAAATTAGCGAGAAGGAATATCCTGCAAAATCACGCGCCAAAATTTCCCGTCGGCACTTGTTCAAGCCTATGTCTTCAAGAAAATTATACCCGGGCGAACATGTGCTTAGTCTTATCATCAATGGAAGGGAAATGGAGGAGCGGACATTTGAGTTGAGGGGGTAGTTGATATTGGAGAATTCTTATTACCTCTCATATTTTCATAAATTCTTTTAAGTAATTATTTTATGATAATCTCATCTGCAAAAATCATCGATTCGTAATTGGAGCCAGCGTGGTGCCAATCCGGAAGTTTTCCATAATAATGTGCGATTACTCGAATATACCTTGTTTCAATATCCTGAAATTCTGCCCCATATTCGTGCTTTAAGCTACCTTTAGTTTCCGGAGCAATTGTATTTGTAATGGTTTTCAATAGTTTATATTCATCAGCTATTATATCCTTAACGAATATTTCAATCTTTTGAGGAAAAATCACCCATGAATGAGTGTTTTGATAAAATCCCATAGAAAATGTACTAATCGACTGTTTTGTCCCCAAATCAATTTCCACATCGATATTCTGACCTGAAAATCCCTGCCATCTACCACTTCTTAAATTTTCAGGATCGCCATGTCTTCCATCAAGCAAAGCATTTATCCCGCCACCATCGTAACCGGGATTATAGGTACTGAACGTTGAATGCAGCTTGTGTAATTTTCCAATTCCTTTATGATGGATCAGATTGCATTCGGAAATATTATAGAATTTTTGATCCGAAACCACACGGGCTTTAATGCTGGCATCATCCTTAATAAACAATGAGCCATCATACCTTTTTGAAGATGCATTAACTGTGTCCTCATTTATCGTGTAATGAACAGGCAGATCGCCAAAAAGCGAGCGCATTTGGATTTCCCTACCATGCGCTGTAAGTTTTTCAGAAGGGGTGATGATGCAATAGCCCTCCAGGTTGGCGAGTTCTATTTTTAGATCATCATATCTATTTAGATTGATATCCAACCAATGAGGCCGGTTCTCTTTGTTCCACAAAATCCCGTAATCCGATTTTAACTTTTCAAGTTCTTCGATTAGTTCGCTAATTCTGGTTTTAAGATTGGCAACAGAATATTCACCGTTGCTATTTATGTACCGGTATAAATTAATCCTGAGCAAGTTTTTTTTCAGCGTAAATTGAACTTGGCGGATGGCAAATTCGAGATAATCGATTGCGATGTTGTTCTTTTCAACCCTGGGAGCGATGGTCCGGATTGCGCAGGTCAAAGAGTCCAATTGGTTTAACAATTGTTGATTCGCTTCCTTTTTAGTATCGGTGATGTACTCCAAATGGATAGGAAAAATGGGTTCAAAAAACCGACTGTTTCTTAGAATATCCCTGATACCGGATTTGTGCAAGGCTGAAAACTCAACTATCAAATTGGTCAAGGATCCATCCTCCAATCCATAGAAAATTTTGTTGAACGATTTGTTGAACGATCGATAAAGAGCCTTTCTTCCTTTTTCTGATTGCTCCGGAGAATCTGGACTGGATGGAGCCTTCCAACTGTTTTCCCCTCCCCACACCAGTCCATGCCAGTTGTTGTGAAAGAAGTTCAAACCATCGTCGTCCCAGCTGGTGATTAGTACTCCCGTAGTATTGTTTTTGTGCCCATCGCGGATAAAGTTGTAAACATTGATTTCTGTTTGATGGAAATTCGGAAATATATTCGACCAGCAACTGATTCCCGGTGCCACCCAAAAATTTAGCCCTTTTGTAGATATGGGTGTGATGGCATATTCGAAACTTTCGGCAGCATGATATCCCCATGCCATAACGGTAATATCCTTTGGCAGTTGCTCGACCGAACTGGGATAGTTGCTCACAATATCGCCCCACATTAGAATTTTCTTGTCGTACCTTTTGAGCATATCATTCAGTTTGTTGATATGGTAGGTGTATACTCCATCAATCCCCAAGCTATCGACCATCGCTTTCGATTTTCCTTCTCCCAGTCCAAAAGTCTCGTCGCAATTAATGTTGAAATATTCGCTATCAAAAACCGGAACAATCTCCTGGTACACATCATCTAAAAAATGATATGATTCAGACAGGGCAGGTGAAATAATATGATTATTTTCGGCCAGGTGCCGGTAGTTGGGATGCGATAAAGTTTTGGCCATGTGGCCGAACGACTGGTAGCTACCAATCAGTTTTACGTGGTACTTTTTTGCATACTTGCTCAACTCTTCGATTTGTGCCTTCGTAATTCCATCTTCCGGAGCAATTCCCGGGTGTTTGTCCAATCTGAAAATATGTTCAATGTACAGGTGGAAATAGTTTAGTTTAAAGGATGCCATATTTCGTACTTGCTCCTTTAGCAGTTCCATTGTCGGGATTGGCCCCCTGCTTATATCATCCTGCCATGCACGCACGGGAATATCCGGATAATCGTAAATAACCAATCCAGGGATGGTATTCCGGATCCGGTTGGCAGCAATTATTTGTTTTAGAGTTTGGATTCCGTAAAAGATCCCGGCATCGCTTTGTGCAAGAATTTTTACCGATTTTGATGAGATATCAAGCACATAGCCTTCTGCACCTGGATCGAAAGATTCATATAAATTGTTCTCTTTTAAGCTAACACGCCATTCTTTTTTGACCCTGATAAGTTCGATGGAATTTTTCTTTCCCCTTTTTGCAGGTTTTAGTGTAAGTCCTAATTCTTGCTCAATACAACCCATAAGCTCATTAACATAAAATGAACCCACGTTGCGATTTACAATTTTTGTTTTCGTACTAATTGTAAAATGCGAGTTTTTGTATTCAATCTGCTGGGGGGTAGGGATTAAATTGATTTGTGCATTCATATTTAATCCTAAGAGAACGCCAATCACAAGCAATAAAAAATCTTTTCTCATTTAATTGTAAAATATAATGACAAGTACTTTTCTACTGTCAAAGTTAAGGTTTCTGCTGTAAGTTGATTGAAACTCTAACTCTGTCATCTGGCCTATTAATCAATATTTCACTATTCAGTCTTTTGATTGTTATCAGTAATTCCTGTTATTTTTTTGAGATTTTGTGAAGCACTGCATGTACCTTGGTGGTAAAATTAAAAGCCTCAGTTCAGCTATGCCACATGGTATCCAAAGGAACCATTAAGAAACCACAGGAGAATTATAAAATATACCGCTCAAGTTGGGTTAATTATTTTAATTCAGATACTTTGTCTGTTTTAAAATCAGTACCTGTCGGTTGTGGTTATATTAGTGAACTTTTATTTCATAAAATGTCACCCACGGCTAACACGGTTTTAAGGTACAAATTCTGGCAAGCACTGGGATTGTTGAGGTAACAAAAAAAGGATTCGAATAATTAGATAAGTAGGTATTGCCGATACCTGCTCCCTTCTATTGCTCCATACCAATCCGTCTAAAGAAATCGTAAAATAATCTTACTGTATATGCTGATGCACCTTTCCCTCGATAGCTGTCGGCTTTGAGATTATAGGATGGTCCGGCAATATCGAAATGCGCCCAGGGATAGTCGACAAAACGCTGAAGGAATTTTCCAGCTGTTATTGCACCAGCTTCGCGGCCACCTATATTTTTCATATCGGCAATGTCCGATTTTAACATCTCATCGTATTCGTCCCAAAGAGGAAATTCAACAATCCGTTCGTGAACATGAAATCCTGATTTAACAAATAGATCAAAGTATTCTTTTCCTTTATCATTACACATTCCGACAAGCGCCTCGAATCCAATGGCTACCATAGCAGACCCCGTTAGTGTTGCCACATCAGCAACAAATTCAGGATCATATTTTTTGGCATAACTCAGTGCGTCGGCCAGGATCATACGACCCTCGGCATCGGTGTTTAGCACTTCAACAGTCTGGCCATCATGCATGGTTATTACATCGCCAGGGGCATATGCATTTCCATCGGGGCGGTTGTCACTTGCAGGAACTAATCCTACAACATATACCGGCAATTTATTTTTAGCAATAGCATAAAATGCCCCAACAACTGCGGCTGCACCGGCCATGTCGCATTTCATATGGTCCATGCTGTTGGGTGTAGGTTTCAGGCTTAAGCCACCTGTATCGTACACAATGCCTTTACCAACAAGAACAAAAGGTTTATCATTGACAGGATTTTCAGGTTTCCATTCAAGGATTGAAAATGTGGGAGGGTCAACACTTCCTTTGTTTACGGCCAAAAGTCCACCCATCTTCAGGGCCTTGATTTTACCCTTATCGAACACTTCTACCGAAAATCCGGCTTCCTGACCAAGTACTTTTATTTCGCTCGCAAGCTGTGTTGCAGTTAAAAAAGAAAGTGGCTCATTAACCAGATCTTTTGTACGGAACACTGCATCAACCACATGAATTAATTCCAGGAGGTCATCATTTGAAATTTTCTCATCATAAACAGTGATCTCCTTTAAAGAATTCCGTTTTTCATCAACATCCTTAAAATATTTCAGGAATTGATAACTGCTTAAGGCTAATCCTTCAGAATAAGCGATCAGCACATCTTTATCGATGGCAAGATTAACCAGGCACAGGTTTTCCGGCTTATATGGATTTATAAGCGAAAACAGCTTACAGGCTTCCTTCCGGCTGTTTTCCAGGGCCTTATCCTGATCATCCTTTTTTTCCAACAACTGAACAACCTTAAACTTTGGAAAGGTTTCGAGCACAATTTGTTTCTGTTTGTTTTCGATACCCTTTTGAATAAAAGCTAATTCGGCCTTTGAAAAATGATTATCAAGATTACTATCCTGATAGGCAAGAAATCCGAGAAATCCGGAGTCCTGCCAATTTGAAATGGTAGAAATCTTAAGCATAATTATCTGATCTTAACAAATTTTGATGTGTGGTACCGGTTATCCGACTCGATTTCGATAAAATACATCCCGGCTTGTAGATTGGAAACATCGAGCCTGATTAATTCAGGATTATCATGATGAGAATTTATTGCGGGTCTGCCACAAAAATCAAAAATAGTAATCCTGATTTCTTTTACCGGATTGTCTTCAAGGTTTAAATAGATATTATCTATAACCGGATTTGGGAAGATCTGCCAGTTTGCAATGATTTCATTGTCGATTGTATATGGCGTAGAAAAAGCAATTTCCTGATTGTTGATTGCATTTCCGGCCAAATCTTCAACCTGATTAATTGTTAAGATATATTCAGGATGAGTCAAGGCAGATACAGTAAGGATTACCTTTCGCCTGTCGGTTGCGTGCAGCAATGCGTTGGTAACTGTTATGCCATTGTTGATTGAATAATTCGAAACCGTTTCGGCTGTCGACTGCTCTAAATCCTCGTTAAAATTTACATGAAGATAAATGTTGCTTAAGGTTAATACTTCCATGGCAAAGGGAGGATTGGAATCTATACCTGTTTCCACATCATCGGGTCCACGCAATTCGATCTTAAATTCTCCGAAATCAAAATTTAAAGGCCCGGTTATGTTATAATAATTTCCTATTCCATAATTGTGCGAATAGATAGATGAATTATGAATAAGAGCATCGCCCGAGCCATCGTTTACGATCCACATGCCATATGCCGTATCGCGTACACATTGTGCATCTTCCACACGAACAAGAACACATTCGTACTGCTCGTCCTGTATACTGCCAGTTGGTAATATTACCGGCTCGGGCAAAGGATTATTCGATGAGATCGGATAAAAAGCCGATACGTTTTTTAGTTCAGTTAAATCGTAGTACTCCGATACTTCGGCAGTAACAATAATGCTATCGCCAATTACCGGAAAATATCCTGAATTATAGACATAAATGCCATTCCATGCACCCTGTCCATTTTGCATAAAAAAGTTATTTCCAAAGACAGCAGTAACAACTCCTGCCGTAGAAATAACCTGTCCGTTATATGGTGTCGATGTTGTCTGGCCCTGAATATCATATATGCTTGTAAGAGTTCCGGTAAATGGTACGTTAGCTACCTGGTACGATCCAAAGAAATGTTTAGACTCAGTAGCTGTGGTGGCAGTTATTCTGAAATAGACTTTTGTGGCGGCTGCCTGTCCTGGAATCTGACCCGAATAATTATTTCCTGATGCCGACAAGGCCACCTGGTTGGAAAGATTCCCCCATGAAAGACCCCATTCAAGAATGGCCGAAGTGATTGTACCACCAGCATTTTCAGTAATATCGGCCGAAATTGTAACAATGTCATTTTCCTCGGGCTGAGCCGGATTACTCGTCACATTTTGGATATAAACCGGGCTTGCCGAAACGCTATTCCAGATATACTCTGCAAACTCGGGATAATCGATAAACGGATTCCTGTTATGTTGCCAGTTAAAAACAACCTCGTTCCGGTTTTTTTCAAATTCATCGGGCGGATCCTGTAAATTCCATTGCAACAAAGTTGAAAGCTTGCCATGTTCCGGATCGGGATAGGTATTTACGGCATCAACAACTTCAAGGTCTATTTCCCCATTGGTACCTTCGTAACGGGTTGCCATGTAAAAAATTATCCGTGCAACATCGCCCTTAACATCATCGCGGGGTTCCCACGAATCGCCATCTTTATAGCAACCGGTTGGGATACCGGCATCGAGATATTCCGTTCCACCATTATCGAAGTCCAGATAACTTCGGGCCGAATTCACGGTATTATCAACCGGCCTGATGGCATGTGCATCGGTTCCCGTTCCGGGATCGGTACCAAAATCACCGTGCGATTTTGCCCAAACGTGTTCCCTGTTCCAGTAGTTTAACGAATCGAGCACCGAAGCAAAATTGGTTTTCGGGATCGACCAGCCGGTGTAAAATAATATCAGGTTGTCTGGATTTACCGGATCTTCATCAGCAATTCTGATTATTTGCTTAACCGAGCTATAGTGGTATTCAACATGGCTTTTAATTATTTCATGCAGCGAATCTTTCAGTGTTGTACCTTCTAACCCAGGAGTGCTGCTATAATAATCGAAAGGCTGTGCTTTGGATGTCAGGATAGTGATTAAAATTATCCCGAAAAATAATACTGATTTCTTCATGTTTTTTTATTCTTTAAAATGAAATTTTTACTGATGCTGAAAATCTCCTGCCCATGCCAAAATAAACTGATGCCGAATTTGCATCGAAGTTATTTGGGGCTTCATTATAAATGTACTGGTCGTTATTGTTAGCATCGGTAATGTATATTGCATCAAATATATTCAACATGCTAAACTTTAATGATATGCGATGAGCCTGATCGATCTTAATGGTATATCCAGCATGAAGATCGAAAAGCGAATATTTTGGAACCTGCCATGAATCCCGTGGATCACCATTTTCGTTTAAAGCGTTTTCGTCGCCATTAAGTGAAGTTGGTTCCAT
>CAYLZH010000104.1:10090-15220 GCA_964388245.1 uncultured Bacteroidales bacterium | reverse complement strand
TTAGCCCATTTTCATCTTTCGAGCTTTGGTTACCTGCCGGCATGAATATAAAGCCTCAGGTTGCCGATCAGGTTTCAGCTGGACTTACTAAGTATTTCGACAAGGTTGGAATTGAGTTTACAGCAGAAATATATTACAAGAAGATGGCTAACCAGATCGACTATAAGCCCCATGCCGATTTATTGCTCAATTCGTTGATTGAGGGTGAACTGCGATTCGGAACAGCAAGATCGTACGGGCTGGAAATGTTGTTTAAAAAGAATTCTGGCAGGTTGAATGGGTGGATGTCATATACCTTATCGAAAGCATTGAAAACAACGAAAGACATTAACAATGGTGAGGAATATCCGGCATTTTACGATCGGCCACACGATTTCACAATTTATGTAAGCTATGCACTATCGGAACGCACAAGTATATCTGCCAACTGGATATATTATACCGGTTCGGCCATAACCACACCGGTTGGTTATTACGATTACAATGGTTATACCGTACCCATCTATGATTCGAAGAATAACGACCGACTTCCTGATTATCACAGGCTCGACCTTGCCCTGGAGTGGAGATTGAACAAGGTGAAGCGAACGTTCAATCACAGCCTGTCCTTTAGCATTTTTAATTTCTATAACAGGTTGAACCCGGTTTCGGTCAATTTTAATAAGATGGAAACATCGGATGGGAAATATACAGTACCGTCGAATGTCTTTAACACTCCGGAACTGGTAACAACACAGAAGTCATTGATGAGCTTTATGCCTTCGATTACATACAAATTTTCGGTAAATTAGAGGTTGATTTTAATTATGATATTATGGCTAAGACCTCATTAAATGTAAACGAGTTAGAAATTGTTCTTTATAAACAAAACGACGAAGAGTATATATATAAACTCTGTGTAACTTTGTGAGATCTCTGTGAAACTCTGTGGTATAGCTTGATATAAATAAAACAGCTATTTCACAGAGAAGCACAAAGAAGCACAGAGTTGCACAGAGAAAAAGAAATTACAACTGTTTACTAATTAAAACCGAATAAGTTTAATGGTACAACACTCAGAAAAGTCTTTTGCACTTCAAAATGAGATTTCACCAAAAAGTGCTAATATGAAATATAGATTTCACATACTATTATTTACTTTTCTAATCGTATCAGCTTGCGAAAAGCCCATCGACTGGGATTCAAACTACGATGTACCTGAGACAATTGTTGTAGAGGCTATCCTCACAAATGAAAATAAAATACAGGAGATTAACCTTTCGCTTCCTTTTGCCGATCAGAATGGCATTCCTATGCCCGTAACAGGTGCTCAGGTTAGGGTTAGTAACGGAACGGTTACAATGCCATTCCTCGAGGACATTGATAATCCGGGTACATATTTATCCCAACTACCATTTGCCTGTGCCATTCAAACAAACTATTACCTCGAAATAAACTATAATTCAGAGATATACTCTGCCGAGAGCTATACTGTACCTGTATCATATTCGGGAGCTATTCATTACGAACCAGCTGCATCATATCCGGGCAACTATCAAATAAACTGGACAGTTCCCACTTATTCTCAAACCGAACAGGCCATGTTTAAAATTGATATTGACTGGACTCATCTTGTCGATAGTTCACTTATTGACACGATTACAAGAGCAATAATCTACCAATATACCTTTAATAGTATTGATGTAGGTCATACCTTATTTCCTCAGAATAAGGAAGATATTTATTTCCCTCCGGGCAGCATAATAATCGGAACAAAATATTCCCTGACAGAGGAATATGCCTCGTACCTGCGGGCACTCATTGCCAGCACCGAATGGCAGGGCAGTCTGTTCGAAGATGCCCGTGCCAATCTTCCAACAAACATTTCGAATGGCGGACTTGGTTTTTTTAGTGCATGTTCTGTGATTTCCGATACCATTGTTGTGCAATAGCATATTTGTCTGGTTAGTAGGATTATGGTTTTATTCGCCGACATCCTTATATTTGTAAAAAGATTTTGTTATGACGACAATTCAATTAAAAAACAAGTTGCTTGATAAAATTGATAAAATAAATGACAGCAATGTTATTTCGGAACTCAATGAGGTGATTGATTCATATTTTCTCACTGAGAGAATAGTTCTAAGCAATAATCACAAAGCCGCAATCGAGGAGGGAATTGCAGACATAAAGCAAGGCAACTATCTTACCGAACAAGAAGCCAATAGAGAAGTAGAAGAATGGCTAAAGAAATAATCTGGTCGCAAAAGGCACAGGCTGATCGAAAGTCAATTCTTTCTTTTTGGGCAAAACATAATAAATCGAAACGGTACAGTAAGAAATTGAATGAACTGTTCGTCAATGCAGCTATACAGATCAGCCATCAACCAAAATTAGGAAAACCAACTGATTTTGAAGATATTCGAATTAAAATTATCCGCAACTACTTCTTTACTTATCGCGAAACTAAGCACACAATCGAAATCCTTACTATCTGGGATTGTAGGCAAGATCCAGATAAATTTAAAAAAATTCTCGACCAACCTGAGAATCGTTAATCGCCCAGTCGAAGGATATTAAAGTGAGGCAGATTGATTGAACAGTAGCACCCATCACCTATGGCGGGGCAAATAAGGGTGGAATCAAAACTTATCAAAAAAAAAAATAAAAAAGGCATAGGGGTATTTTCGAAGAGCTGTGTATTAAAGTTGAAATTAAACGAATGTTAATTAAAACTTACAGTTATGAAAAAAGTAAAAGTAATCCTGATCCTGGTTGTATTTTCACTTGCAACCTTCTTCCAATCTTGTGAGCCAATTGTTGATCCTGTTCCGGAAGACACCAATATTGTTCCTGAAAAGTTTATGGTTGAAATTCCATCATCGTTAGCTAATAATGCGAATTTAAAGAGCACGAATGCTACCGATACTTTGCAGGGAAATGCTATCTATGCGCATCTAACCTCATTTATTTTAGTTGGCGTACATGCCTCTATTGTTGCCAACCAAATAATGTTTTCAATAGCCCTGTTCAATCTTAGTCAGCCTTTGACTTTCACCTTCATCGGAAACGAAGACGGCAGGACCAAGCTGGTTGAAATTATCGAAAACTCCGCCTTTGAAGGTACAGTATGGGAGTATCAGATGACAATAACTGACGATGGCCCCGGAAACCTGCCCGGAGCAGAAACCAGGGCCATGCAGGTTTTCTGGAACCTAAACCCTGTAGAAGGAATCGCCATCCTGAATCCATACAACTGCGACCGAACTATCGATCCCGAAATGATTGATGCCATGTACAGGATTGAATACAATGAATCCGGAAGCCTGGGATACGACAAGCACATGATTGTTACTATTGATAATCTTCCATTAGTCGATCCGTTGGTAAACCCTTATGCTATAAGTACACTTAAAATGTTTGTAGGAAAATCAGGCGATGAAGTAAGTGTATATGGAAATTCGGAACATCCTAATGCCTTATTTCTCAATGGTGATGTTGGATTCGACTGGGCATTTGCTGCCTCCAGCTACGAATCAAGTAACATTGCCGTAGCAGAAGTGGGACTTCCTTCTCACACGCTTAATGCTTCAGACAGGTACACCCTGCTTGTCGAGAATTCAATCGAAAATGTTTTCACCAATCAGATTTATGATGTATGGCCAGCTATTGACAGCGCGAGCGTACAAGGATTCCTTCATAATACTGAGGCTCCCGGATTCTTTAACCAGTGGGGATTTGTACAGGGTGGGATAGCTCCCGGACCACAATATGCCATCTTACAAAACACTATTCAAAACCTGACACCATACAATCCCTGGGAATTACATAACCTTGATGTAGTTTTTAAGCCCTAACAAACCCTCTGATCAATTCAATATAAAAAGCTGTCAGTTTCTGGCAGCTTTTTTTTTGCTTTGTAAAAAGCTACTCTATCAGGAAAAAACTTGGGTATGAAAATATTAGACTATCTTCCAAATATTTCATATCTTGTGCTTATGAAGCCTTGTCTAATAATGTCCTTGTTCCTGATCGGAAGCATGATAACTTTTGCCCAGGATTTCATTTGGGTAGAACAGATCGGTGGAAACATATCCCCTGATTACTTTGGAGATTGGGCTTATTCTATAACCGGTGATGGACACTATTTATATATAACCGGTCATTTTCAGGACACTGCTCATTTTGGTGACACCAGCCTGATATCACTTGGCGAACGTGACATCTTTATTGCAAAAACAGACACCTTCGGTGACTACGAGTGGGTAATTCAGGCAGGTGGTGTTGAATCGGATTATGCCCGCTCAATTACGCTCGACGGAGGTAATATTTATATTGCCGGTGGGATGGAAGGTACAGCCTTATTTGGAGATACGACGGTTACTTCTTCTTATCTCAGAGTTGGGTTTGTAGCAAAGTATGATACGGCTGGAAATTTCCATTGGGTTAATCATTACAACGGTAGCGGCTCAGTATCATATGGAGTCACAACCGACATCAACAATAATGTTTACGTAACTGGTTGGTTCGAGAACCTGACAGATTTCGGAGATACAATTCTTACCTCGTATGGTAGCCAGGATATCTTCATAACAAAACATAATCAGGCCGGAGGCCTTATGTGGGTTTTGCAGGCAGGAGATATGGCGTATGACAAAGGATGTGGTATCATCGCAGACAATCAGACCGATCCAGGAATATACATTACAGGAACATTTGACAAAACCGCTTTATTCGGTGACACCACATTATATGCCTATGGCCAGTATAACGGATTTTATGACATATTTCTTGCCAAATACGACACTAATGGTAATTTTATATGGGCAAGAAAAGCAGGCGGTAATGGTTATGATACCGGACATTCATTGGACTGTGACAACCACAACTTCGTATATATTACCGGGATATTCAAAGATTCGGTATTATTTGCTGATACGGTTCCTTTATCGGCGGAGCACATATATGATAATTTCATAGCGAAGTATTCGGGTACAGGGGAATTGGTTTGGGTGGAAACAGCCGGAGGCGGAAGCAATTACGATTTCCAGTTCAATGATGTGACTTTTGATGATTATTCCGGAAATATCTATGCTACAGGAGGATTTATGTATGAATCGAATTTCGGGGATAGCTCACTCTCATCAACAG
>CAYLZH010000104.1:0-10080 GCA_964388245.1 uncultured Bacteroidales bacterium | reverse complement strand
GGGATATATTTGTTGCGGAACTAGACGTTAATGGAAATTACCACTGGGTCATCCACGCAGGGGGTACTCAGTATGACAAAGGAGCATCTGTCTGGCCTATGCATCGGTCCGTTTATGCCTGTGGTGGCTTTCAGGAAACAGCTCAATTTCATTTTACGACACAGATTGCCAGTGGATTCCGTGATGCATTCATTACTAAGATAGGTGTCGAGGCGTCCGTTTACTATTTGCCAGAATACTCAGAAAATCAAATGCTTGTTTATCCAAATCCAAGTACCGGATTGTTTCATGTGACCACACCCAATTCATCAATAGCTCTGCTGGAAGTCTTTAGTTTGTCTGGACAAAGGCTGATGGTCCTTCAACTTTCATTTGATAACCCAGGGACTAGTTCACTTAATCTTAAGAAATTACCTAAAGGTGTATATGTTCTGAGAGCTTCTAACAACAAGGATTCATTTAGTAGAAAAATTATCATTCGGTAAGTAAATCCTTGCGGAAACCAATGTCGAAGAAAGTACACAGGTAGATTGTCTAAACATATTGTCCTATAATTAATATTATGTTAAGTATTAGATTTCAAAATATAGGAGAGTCGTATAAATATACTCTCCTACGGAAATCCTAAATTTTATTCCTTGCTTTGGATAGCGTCGATTTTAGCTTTCACTTCTTTTGATTTATCGTAATTACCTAACTGACGATATATCTTATTCATACTATCGAGTGTACTTAAATCTTCAGCATTACCCTCATGTGCTTTTTCAAAATAAGGAAGAGCCTGCTGGAATTGATCTTTAACTTTTTCCATTAAGGCATCGTACTCTTTTTTCTTTTCAAGTGGCAACTGATCGGCTTCTTTAAAATATTCTACACCTTGATTAAAATAAATAGCTCCCAGGTTATAATTTGCATCAAAGTAATCGTTGTTTATTTCTAATGCTTTGAGATATGATTTTTTTGCCTCTTCAAAATTCTCCATTTTATCTAACAGACTACCTTGTGCAAAATGGTATGTATGGTTATCAGGAACACGTTGAATAGCTACTTCAAGATAATCAAGAGCCTCCTGGTTCATTTCTTTACGTAAATAATAATTGATAAGTTCTGTAACAAGATTTGTACTTGCTTCCGGATACATGTCGATACCTTTTTTAAGCGATTCAACAAATTTTACCGTATCACCTGTGGTCATATAATTCCTGGCAAGGGCAAGATAGGTATACGTTTTTGTTTCCATGTCGTTGCCATAATTGTACTTAATACAGTTATCGAAATACTCAATAGCTTTGTCGTGTTGTTTTGCTTTTTGGGCAGCCAATGCTGAGTAGTAAAACAAGGGCGTATCGATTTTACCGGTCATTGCCGAAAAGAACAAAGAGGTTTCAAATGATTCAATCGCTTTTTTGTTTTCCTCCTCTGATTCTGATTCGAACTGCTTCACTCCTACATTAACAAATATGTTGGCTAATCCCGGGAAACGAGTAAAAAAGATGTCTTGAGCTATTTCCCAGTTATTCAGGTTTTTAGGGTCTTGCATTAATCGCCCGAATACTTTCTGATCCGACTCTTTGTTTAAAATATCGAGATTATGCCATTTAGGATCTTTAAAATTCAGGTTGATAGCTTTCATAAATGACTCAAGAGTTACATGTGGTGCATCCGGAGATAAATCACAAAATTTTTGATCCTCGTTGTACATACACTGGTCGTTAATTGCCTGATATACTTTTCCTTTTACCCACCATGTTTTTTCCCAATTAATCGTTTTTTCATGCGTACATGCTTTGTCAATGGCATCTTTTGCTTTTTCAAGTTCGTTGTATTTCAGGTAGTTAATTGCTGAAACGACTTTATTTTTCTGGGCATTGCCTGCTAATCCAATAAAACAAGCAATCAATACAAAAACTAATTTTCTCATGATGATAATTTTCTGATTTTTAATAATTTTCTTCATTCCCTATTTCATTTTCATTATTGTCTTCTGAATTATTCGTAAATTCATCCACATCATTATCAACAACTTTGCCACTTTCAAATTCTTCTGAAACGCTTTCCATAGCCTCTTCATTGTATTCGATTGAAGCAACGGCGGCAATTGAATCGTTTTCACGGAGCTGAATCAGGCGGACCCCCTGTGTTGCTCTTCCCATTACTCGCAATGTGCCGGCATTAAGGCGGATGGTAATGCCGGATTTGTTGATTATCATAACATCGTCTTCATCGATAACCGATTTAATGGCTATCAAAGATCCTGTTCGTTCTGTGATATTTATTGTTTTTACGCCTTTACCTCCCCTGTTAGTGATACGGTAATCTTCACGGTTCGAGCGCTTTCCATACCCTTTGTCCGATACAACAAGGATATCTTCCCTCCCACCAACATCGGCTATTACCATTCCAACTACTTCATCGTTTGGATCACTTGACAAGCTTATTCCCTTAACACCTGAGGCATTTCTTCCCATCGGGCGCACGGTATCCTCATTAAAACGGATAGCCCTTCCTGAGCGAATTGCCAGCAATACTTCCTGTGAGCCATTGGTCATTTTTGCTTCCAGCAACTGGTCCCCTTCCCTTACATTAATTGCAATAATACCAGACAAGCGCGGACGTGAATAGGCTTCTAATGTAGTTTTCTTTATAATTCCTTTTTTGGTACAAAGCAGGATATAATTGTTGTTAATATATTCTTCGTCTTTTAGGTTGGTAATATTGATGTACGCCTTGACTTTATCGTCCTGTTCAATATTAATAAGATTCTGTATGGCCCTCCCTTTCGAGGTTTTGTTGCCTTCGGGAATTTCGTAAACTTTAAGCCAGAATACCTTGCCTTTTTCTGTAAAAAGCAGAATTGTATTGTGCATACTTGCAATCAAAAGATGCTCAACAAAGTCTTCATCGCGCGTTGTGGTGCCTTTGGCTCCTACCCCACCACGGTTTTGAGTACGGTATTCGGTTATTGGTGTTCGCTTAATATAGCCCAGGTGCGAGATTGTGATAGCCATATCTTCATCAGCATAAAAATCTTCAGGATTAATATCTTCCGAAGCATAGATAATATCTGTCCTTCGCTCATCACCATATTTCTCTTTTATCTCAATTAATTCATCCTTAATAATCTGCATTTGCATTTCGCGATTATCAAGAATTTCTTTCAGATTAGCGATAAGCTTGAGTAATTCGTCGTACTCTTCTTTGATTTTTTCGCGTTCGAGCCCGGTTAACTTTTGTAGTCGCAAATCGAGGATTGCCCTTGCCTGTATTTCTGTCAATTCAAAAGTGTTGATAAGGCCATTCCTTGCATCTTCAACAGTTTTTGAAGATCTGATCAATGCAATGACTTCATCAAGATGGTCAAGCGCAATTAATAATCCCTCAAGAATATGGGCTTTTTTCTCGGCCTGTTCAAGTTCATATTGCGTGCGCCTGATAACAACATCATGTCTGTGATCAACAAAAAGAGAAATTAAATCTTTCAGTGTAAGTGTTTTTGGCCTGCCATCGACCAATGCGATACTATTTACCGAAAATGTACTTTGCAGTCCGGTAAATTTATAAAGTTTCGTTAGAACAACATTCGAAATTGCATCCCTTTTAAGATCGAATACTATTCGCATTCCGTTGCGGTCGCTCTCGTCGTTAGCATTAGAGATTCCTTCAATCTTTTTTTCATTAATCAGGTCACCAACCTTTTTAATAAGCTCAGCTTTATTCACCAGATAGGGAATCTCGTTAACTATCAACTTTTCTCTTCCGCTACTTGTTACCTCAACATGGCTTTTTGCCCTGACTACAACTTTTCCTTTCCCGGTCTCATATGCATCCCTGACTCCATCAAAACCATAAATGGTACCTCCTGTCGGAAAATCGGGAGCTTTAATGTGCCGTATCAGTCCATCAATATCGATATCATTGTCATCGATATAGGCAATCACTCCATCAACAACTTCCGATAAATTATGAGGTGGGAGATTCGTAGCCATTCCAACTGCAATTCCAGAGGCACCGTTAACCAAAAGATTAGGAATCTTTGTTGGCATTACGGTAGGTTCTTCCAGAGAATCGTCGAAATTAAGCTGGAAGTCAACTGTGTTTTTATCAAGATCAGCCAGGGTTTCCTCAGCAATCTTCAACATTTTTGCTTCGGTATAACGCATTGCCGCAGGTGGATCTCCATCAACTGAACCAAAATTTCCCTGCCCGTCGACAAGTGGATAGCGCAACGACCATTCCTGGGCCATACGCACCATTGCTTCATATACTGAGGAATCGCCATGAGGATGATATTTACCTAAAACCTCACCAACAATTCTGGCAGATTTTTTATACGAACGGTTCGAAAGAAGTCCTAATTCGTTCATGCCATAAAGCACCCTGCGGTGAACCGGTTTTAATCCATCACGCACATCAGGTAAGGCCCTCGAAACAATAACCGACATTGAATAATCAATGTAGGCGGATTTCATTTCCTCTTCAATATTTATTTTGATTATTTTTTCTTCTTCTATCATCTATTCACTATCAATCTTCTGTTTATATACCATTCAAAATCAAATATTTAAATTTAATTATTCGATTTTTCAATTTGCCTCACGAAAATACACATTTATGTCTAAAAAACCGACTATTTCACAAGTAATTATCAACAGCCCAATGTTTAAAAACTCTTAGCAGAATATTGACGGTATTTATACGATAATCATGTGATTAAGCAGAATCCGATCTTCATTACATATTGATCGCTAAAAATGCCCGGGATTTGGGCATTATCTTACTAATAACCGGAATTTATCATTGCTTGCAACTTTGAACCAATGCTAGTAATCCTTGTTGTTAATTTAATGGTTGATTTTATTTTGCAATAATCTATCGATGCTTTGAATGGCATGATATATCTTTGCATTAACATTTTATGAACAACTGAAAACACATGGATTCGAAATATTCACAGGAAATTAAAGATGTTCTCCAGTATAGCAAAGAGGAGGCCATCAGACTTGGAAATAATTACATCGGTACCGAGCACCTTTTTTTAGGCATTCTGCGCGAAGGAGAGGGCATTGCGAATGGCATTATATCCGATCTTGGCGTTGATCCCAGGGAGGCTCGCAGTGCCATCGAAAACCAGATTAGAAAAGAACAACCAGTAACTGTTAGCGATTATAATGATATTCCCCTTCAGAAACCGGCTGAGCGCGTGTTAAAATTAATATACCTTGAAGCCCGTGCTTTTAAGTCGATGGAAATCAATTCGGCACATTTGCTACTTGCAATTTTAAAAGATCAGTCGAGTTTGGTTACAAATTATCTTGAAGAAATGAATGTAAATTATGATCTTGTCAAGAAACAGCTTGAAGGAACTGGTTATAAGGCTCGTGCCGATTATCCCGACGAGGAAGAAGACAAGCCATCAGGATTTGGATCAGGCAAATCACAGAATCCCGGCAAAGCCCAAAAATCAAATTCTGAAACTCCGGTTCTTGATAATTTTGGCATCGATATAACAAAAGCAGCTGAAGAAAATAAACTTGATCCAATCGTAGGACGCGATATAGAGATTGAACGTCTGGCACAAATTCTTAGCCGGAGAAAGAAAAACAATCCGATCCTTATTGGTGAACCTGGCGTTGGTAAATCGGCTATTGCCGAAGGCCTTGCAATGCGGATTATGCAGCGAAAAGTATCGCGCGTGTTATTCGACAAAAGAGTGGTAACCCTCGATCTTGCCTCAATTGTTGCCGGCACAAAATACCGGGGACAGTTCGAGGAAAGAATGAAAGCCATCCTGAACGAACTTTCAAAAACAAATGATGTAATTCTGTTTATCGATGAAATACATACAATTGTCGGTGCCGGTGGAGCTACCGGTTCGCTCGATGCTGCTAACATGCTGAAACCGGCACTGGCCAGGGGCGAAATCCAATGTATTGGCGCTACAACATTAGATGAATACCGCCAGCACATTGAAAAAGATGGAGCTCTCGAACGCCGTTTCCAAAAAGTTATGGTTGATCCTACAACGGCCGACGAAACCATTGAAATCCTGAATAATATAAAAGAACGATATGAAGACCACCACAATGTGTATTATACCGATGATGCGATTCATTCATGTGTTAGTTTAACCCAGCGATATATTAGCGACAGGCATTTGCCAGATAAAGCAATTGATGCACTGGACGAGTCTGGCTCGAGGGTTCACATTTCAAATATCAGGGTGCCGGAAAGAATCGAAGCACTGGAAGAGCAAATTGAAGAAACTAAAACTCAGAAAGTCAGCGCAGTAAAAAGCCAGGATTTTGAGCGTGCAGCAGGATTTCGTGATCAGGAAAAAGATCTGATTTCTAAACTCGATGAAGAAAAAGAAAAATGGGAAAAAGAATTGTCACAGCATCGCGAAAAGGTTGATGAAGAAAAAGTTGCCGAAGTAGTTGCTATGATGACAGGAGTTCCGGTGCAGCGAATTGCTCAGGCCGAAGGATCCCGATTGATAAAAATGAAAGATTCCGTTTCGAGCAAAGTTATCGGACAGAGTGAGGCAATTGAAAAAATTACAAAAGCGATTCAACGTAACAGGGCCGGATTGAAAGATCCGAATAAGCCAATCGGATCGTTTATCTTTTTAGGACCAACAGGAGTTGGAAAAACCCAATTGGCTAAAATTCTTTCCGAATATCTGTTCGATTCAAAAGATGCACTGATCAGAATTGATATGAGCGAATACATGGAGAAATTCTCTGTTTCGCGACTTGTTGGTGCCCCTCCCGGATACGTTGGTTACGAAGAAGGCGGACAGTTAACTGAAAAGGTCAGGAGAAAACCATATTCAGTAGTGCTTTTGGATGAGATTGAAAAAGCTCACCCCGATGTTTTCCATTTGTTACTTCAGGTTTTTGATGAGGGCCACTTAACCGACAGCCTTGGAAGAAGGGTCGATTTTAAAAACACAATCATCATTATGACATCCAATATCGGAACACGCCAGTTAAAAGATTTTGGTCGTGGCATTGGATTCTCAACGCGTGATTCTGATGAAATCGATGATGAATATGCCAAAGGTGTGATTCAAAAAGCTTTGAAAAAAGCTTTTGCCCCGGAATTCCTTAACAGGATTGATGATGTGGTTACCTTTAATTCCCTAACAAAGAAACACATACATGAAATCATCGACATTGAATTGGCCGGCTTATATGACAGGGTTAAAGATTTAGGTTATCAGATAAAAATATCGCCGGCAGCAAAAGATTTCATTGCCGAAAAAGGATATGATGTTCAGTTTGGTGCACGTCCGTTGAAAAGGGCAATTCAAAAATATCTTGAGGACTCTATGGCAGAGGTAATTATCAGGGCCTCAATTAGTGAAGGCGATACTATTAATGTTGGATTCAGCAAAAAGAAGGAGGAAATTACCATTAAAATCTCAGCGCTGAAAAAGGAAATTGATAGTGCCTAAAAAATGGTTATTAATATTATAGATAGGCCGGATTTGTAAGTCCGGCCTTTTGTTTATCAAAAGACTAATATTTGATTAGAATGCGACCTTCCAGATCGAATTCTGTTGCACCGGTTATTTCGACCTGATAAAAGGAACCGATTGATAAAGTTTCAAGGGAATCATCAATAACGACCTCGTTATCAACTTCTACTGAATCAAACTCTGTTCTCCCGATAGCGTGATCCCCTTCTCTTCTGTCAATAATGACATTGAGAATTCTGCCGCTTTTTTCATTGTTTTTCTCAAGCGATATATCTTGCTGCAAAAGCATAATTTCATCGGCTCTTTGTTGTTTTATTTTCTCCGGAACATCATCTTTGAGAAGAGTCGCCTGGGTTCCTTCTTCTTCAGAATAGGTAAAAACACCCAACCGGTCGAATCGTGTTTGTTCAACAAAGGTTTTTAATTCATTAAATTCGGTATCGGTTTCGCCTGGAAAACCTACCATTAGCGTAGTCCGGAGGGCAATATCAGGAACTTCTTTTCTTATTTTTTTTATTAGCGACAAAGTCCCTTCCTTATCAATATTCCTTTTCATGTCATGCAAAATCCTGCTGCTGATATGCTGAAACGGAAGGTCGATGTATTTACAAATTTTCGAACTATTCCTGATAAGCGGCAGAATATTTAGCGGAAAGGAAGTTGGATACGCATAATGCAACCGGATCCATTCGATTCCGTCAATTTTTTCTAGTTCGGTAAGTACCCGGGCAAGTGCCTGTTTTTTATAGAGATCGATACCATAATAGGTCAGATCCTGAGCTATCAGTATCAGTTCTTTAACTCCCTGCTTTGCAAGAAATTCTGCCTCACGAAGAATTTCTTCAACCGGTTTCGATCTATGTTTACCTCGGATCAAAGGGATAGCGCAAAAGCTACAGGTGCGATCGCATCCTTCAGAAATTTTCAGGAAGGCATAATGCCCTGGCGTTGTGAGAAATCGTTCACCCAGAAGTTCTTTTTTATAATCAGCTCCGAGTTTACCGACCAGTTCGCGCAAATTATTTACACCAAAGAATTCATCAGCCTCCGGAATTTCATGTCGAAGCTGGTCTTTGTAGCGTTCCGACAAGCAACCCATCACAAACAGATGATCGATTGTACCAGTCTTTTTTTTGTTTGCGAACGCAATGATTGTGTCGATTGATTCCTGCTTGGCATCAAGGATAAATCCGCAGGTATTTATGATAACCGTCCGGGCTAAAGGATCGTTTGAATCGAATATCAATTCAAAACTATTATTCCTGAGCTGCCCTGCCAGGACTTCAGAATCGACAAGGTTTTTGGAGCATCCAAGGGTAATGATGTTTATTTTTTTACTGATCATTAACAAATCTGGTAAAAGGGATCCAACTTATCGATTGAAAAATTTCACACTGTATTGATTAACTGAAAAGTGAATCAACAAATTCTTTCTTTCTGAAAACCTGCAAGTCTTCCATTTTTTCACCAATGCCAATATATTTTACAGGAATTTTAAGCTGATCGGATATGCCGATTACAACCCCGCCTTTTGCAGTACCATCAAGCTTGGTGAGGGCCAGGGCATTTACTTCGGTGGCTTTTGTGAATTGTTTGGCCTGTTCAAAAGCATTCTGGCCTGTTGATCCGTCGAGAATCAATAGAATTTCGTGTGGAGCATCGGGAATTAATTTCTGCATCACCGACCTTATTTTCGATAATTCATTCATAAGGTTTTGTTTGTTATGCAATCGTCCGGCGGTGTCGATAATCACAACATCGGCCTGGTTTTTAATTGCCGATGCCAGTGTGTCGTAAGCAACTGACGCGGGATCGGACCCCATTTTCTGCTTAACAACGGGAACTCCTACTCTTTCGGCCCAAATCACTAACTGATCGACTGCTGCAGCACGAAAAGTATCGGCAGCTCCGAGGTATACTTTTTTCCCCTGGTTCTTGAACTGATAGGCAAGCTTCCCGATTGTTGTTGTTTTTCCAACTCCATTTACGCCTACAATCATTATCACATAAGGATTCCCATTTGTATTAACAGTAAAATCGTCAGCATTTCCAGTGTCATTTTCTTCAAGCAATGCTGCAATTTCTTCCTTCAGGATCTTATTCAATTCTGATGTACCTAAAAATTTATCACTGGCCACACGTTTTTCGATCCTTTCAATAATGCGCAAGGTTGTATCAACTCCAACATCCGAAGTAATAAGTACTTCTTCGAGTTCATCGAGTACATCTTCGTCTACTTTAGATTTCCCTATAACAACCCTGCTAAGTTTCTTGAAAACACTATCTTTCGTTTTTTCGAGACCCTTATTCAGATTATCCTTTTTTTCTTTTGAAAAAAGACCAAACAATGCCATACTTTCCCTTAATCTTTTAGTGCAATTCTGTAAATGCAAAAAAGCTCTCCTCAATATTAAATGAAGAAAGCTTTAATTTGAATAAATATCTTGTCGACTTTTATTTTTTATCGAAAAAGTCTTTTACGTGTTCGCTGTGTACAATTTCTTCTTTGAAACTGTAGGCTCCTGATTTAGATGATTTGGCCATTTTAATAACCTTAACAAAATCTTTTCCTGAGCCTGATTTTAGTGTTGCAACAACTT
>CAYLZH010000103.1:0-15245 GCA_964388245.1 uncultured Bacteroidales bacterium | reverse complement strand
ATCGATTTAATTTATAATTAGAAACTTACGAAGTGAAACCTGCAATGTGGGTTAATGGAATTATAATACAATCAGAATAATCAATGTAGTGGTTTCTACGATGGAATTTATTCAATTCGGATTTTGCCATTCAATATCACTGTTTCAACAAGGTGGCTTCCGTAGGCATAAGGCATGAATTGATAGGTTGGAATTTCATTTGTGATGAACACATTAGCTACTTTGCCCCGGGCTATACTTCCGTGTGTTTCTTCAAGCCCCATGGCATAGGCAGAGTTAATGGTGGTTGCATTTATTACTTCTTCGGGAAGCATGCGAAGTTTAATACATCCAAGCGACATAATAAATTTCATATCACCACTTGGCGACGATCCCGGGTTATAATCGGAGGCCAAGGCGACCGGCAATCCGGCATCAATCATTTTCCTAACCGGGGGATCAATCATTCCAAGAAAGAAAGCTGCACCGGGCAAGAGTGTAGGCATGGTTTCTGATTCAAGCAGGCAGCTTATTTCTTCGTCGCCGGTAAATTCAAGATGGTCGACCGACAGGGCATTGTATTTAACACCAATCTGAATGCCCCCCGAATAGTCTAATTCATTTGCATGGATTTTTGGCCGCATTCCATATTTCATTCCAGCCAACAATATCTTGTCGGTTTCTTCAACAGTAAAAAAGCCTTTATCACAAAATACATCGATATAATCGGCAAGGTCTTCATTTGCAACCTGCGGAATCATTTCGTTTATAACCAGATCGACGTATTTCCCTTGGTTGCCCCGGTATTCAGCAGGAATTGAATGGGCTCCAAGAAAAGTTGATTTTACAGTTATAGGGGATGTTTCCTTTATGCGTTTTATTACTCTCAGCATTTTCAGTTCATCTTCGACGGTAAGGCCATATCCGCTTTTTATTTCGACGGCCCCGGTTCCCATCAGGATAATTTCCCTGATCCGCTCCATTGATTGATGGTATAACTCTTCTTCTGAAGTGTTATGTAGTAATTTCGATGAATTTAGGATACCTCCACCACGGGCTGCAATTTCTTCGTATGATAATCCTCTGATTTTGTCGCCATATTCTATTTCGCGGCTTCCGGCATATACAAGGTGTGTGTGCGAATCGCAATACGATGGAAAAACCATTTTGCCATTAGCATTTATGATTTCTTTAGCTGTATGGGTGCAATCCTGCATTTTGCCAAAATCGGTAATCAGACCATCTTTTATGAAAAGATAGGCGTTTTCGATCGTGGTTATGTCTGCCATATCCCGGCCAGCAACCCATTTGCGAGGTTCTTCTTCAACCTGGATAAGCGATTTAATGTTTTTAATCAGTAGGCTCATAGTATTGAATTTGTTTTCGTTTCTATCTGCAAAAAAACACTAAATCTGAGGAATTTCAAATCCGATGGAAAAACAAAAAATTGTGTGTGATAATGTTAGTTTTTCTGCGCCTTTCTTTGGATAAGTTTTTCTTCGTCCTCTTTTGTAAGTGATATTTTAACCTTTCCAGGCGAAATTTTATCGAGGCGCATTTTAAGATCAAGCAAAAATTCTTCGTCGTCGATGTCGTAGATTTTGTCTATAATCAAATACTTTAGTTGGGCTAAGTTCATGATTTTAGGTTTAGTTTTTCATCATAAGCAAATATATTTGAGGTTTGGGTTAATCATCCTTACTGAATTCTAAAAAACGTTAAATTACGGTTAATATTGTCGTATCAATTTTATTGCAAATTTGAAATTGAATATTCCCTGATGTCAGAAATCTTAATTTTACCGTTGATCTCAATTAATAAATCTTTATCTCCGGCCGAATGATACATCATAAGTTTTTGTGTTTTATCATAATCAATGATAAAAACTTTGTATTGGTTGTTTGCCTGGCTGCAAATTTCAAATGTGTTATCGCCACTGATTAATGAGTTAAATTCTTTTGCGAGATCCAATGATTGTGAATCAATACTTTCTTTATCCGAATGACTAATTTTGATGTATTCAAGATTGGAGGCAATGTTTCTGAAATTTTTGCTCAGGTTCAGCTTTGATGTTGCTAATAGCTGACTGAATTTGTCATCATCAATTATAATAGAATGAAAACCTGTTTTGCTATCCTGAAAACCGAATAATCCGCCAGAAATCTTTTTTGAGATTAATTCATCATTCATTTGAATTGCTTCCGACATTAAGGAAAGAGCATCATGTGCATTTTCATAACAGGTTTGCAGATTTTTGCATGCTGCGCTGTTAATTGAAGTTGTTAATTTGTCGGCCTGAAGTCCGTTGTTGAAACTATCATCAATACTTTTAACTATGAATATCAGCAGTATTCCGGCAGCTATGCTCGTAATAATCCGGCCAATTATAGGGGCAGGCTTTTTTTTCTGAATGGGTATGGTCGGTGTATCATTAAGAATAGACGCCATAATTTTTTTCTCCAGGTTGGGAGCAATTGGACGCTCTTCTGCCAATTGTGAAAAAAAAATGAACTGATCCTTTGATTCTTGCATGTCATCCGGAACATCCTGGCTGGTTAAAAACTCCCTGAGTTGATTTTCTTCACTTAGATCTGATTCAGCGTTGTAATATTTTTCTAATAGATATTTAACTTCCTGAAGCTTCATAGTTGTAAATTTTTGCAATTTCGTCACGAACTTTTTTTCTTGCTCTCGAAAGATTTACACGTACTGCATTAAGCTGCATGTCTAACATTTCGGCTATTTCATCATAAGTACATTCATCGATGTCGCGCAGTTGTATTACCATTCGTTGTTGCTCAGGCAATTCATTAATTATTTGTTTAACCAGTGCTAATTTTTCGACATCTTCGGTCCGTTTGGCCGGTGTTGCATTTGCATGTCCTGGTTCTGTTCGCAGACTGTCTTCCATTGAATAGGTACGTTTTGCCTTGAGTTTATCAAGACAGTGGTTCCGTGTTACAGTGTATGCAAATGCTTCAATACTGTTGTAAGTGCTTAATTTGTCGCGAATGTTCCAAAGTTTCAGGAACACTTCCTGTACGGCATCTTCCGCGTCGGCTGCACTTTTCAGAAACCTTAAAGCAAAATAGTAAAGCTTCTGATTAATCGGTAATACTTCTAATTTGAACTCTTCTGTGCTCATACTTTGGCCCTGACGATTCTTTTACAAAATAATTACAATCTTATTTTAAACTTTTTCAAATTTCTTTTTCCATGTGTGGCTAAATTTTTATCTGTTCTCTTTAGTACTTAAACTGATAGTTGTATAAAATTGATATTCTAATGATTAAGCCGGCTTTCCTTTTTCAGCAAAATAAAAATAGGATTTTACAATCCGGTATTATGTTGCTCCATTATTTTTCAAGAATAGTAAATTCTACCCTCCTGTTTTTTTGTTTTCCTTCCTCGCTATCATTACTCGCAACAGGTTTGTATTTGCCGTAACCTCTTGCAATAATGCGATCTGCTTTTATATTTTGATTGACAAGATATTTTTTAACTTCCTGAGCCCTGTTTTCCGAAAGCGTATTATTAAATGAATCGGAACCGACATCATCGGTATGACCGGAAATCTCGATTTTCATTGCCTGATTCTCGTTTAATAATTTAACAACCTTGTTTAATTCGGCAAAGGATTCAGGCCTTAAGTCAGCTTTGGCAAAATCGAAGAAGATATTATTCAGCCTTACGGTATGCCCAATTTCGATAGGTACAAGTCGCAGGTCGAGGTTTATTTCTTTATAACTTTCGACTTTAGTAAGATCTATATTTTCAGAAACCGGAAAATATCCTTCAACGTTTGCTGACAGCGAATAATGTTTACCATAGGGAAGGATCAATTTATATCTTCCATCCTCCGGGTTGGTGCGGGCTGTACCTGATAGCTGTTCTTTGCCTAATTCTTCATAAGTTACATCAGCAGTGATACCGGTTCCTGATTTTGAATCGATTACCATTCCAACGATCATTACAACAGGATCGGGTTGAATTTCTTCTTCGAGAGGAATCCTTATTATATCTTCAAGACCATATGAATCTTTTGTCGAAACCATATAAGCGTATTTACCTTCAGCATCGATTGAATAATAAGCCTCCCACGCTGCGGTGTTAATGCTTTCTCCCAGATTGACCGGTGTGCTCCAGTTTCGCCAACTGTCATCGAGTCTTTTGCTCATGTAGATATCGTAGGAGCCAAATCCTCCCGGACGGTTGCTCGAAAAATATAGTGTTTTACCATCGGATGCTAAAAACGGGGAGACTTCATCGGTTTTTTTACCGTTTATTTCTTTTCCGAGGCTTTTTGGTTTGCTCCAGGTTCCGTCCTTTTGCAGCGTGCTAAAGTACAGATCGCATAAATTGTTTGACAGGCTTTCGCAGAAATACATTATTATTACCTGTCCATTGTTGCTTAAAATCGCCCCACTGAATTCGCCCATATCCATATCTTCGTAAAACCTGATCTGTAATTTGTCAGGAGGGCTCCAGCCATTTTTTTCACGGTATACCAATGAATAGCCTTTCGAGATGAGCTTGCCATTTTCGAAAGCGCCCTTTACCATTAATACATTTCCATCGGGTGTAACACTTAATACACTATTGTATTTAATTCTGTTTAATGATGCAGGCATGGGTATTGCCTTTGTCCAGATGTGGTCGTCGTTATGCGCTGAAAACCAGATGTCCTCTGAACCTTCAACACCGTATTTGTTTTCAGGATGATTAACCCTTACAAAAAACAATGTTTCGCCATCGGGGCTCACAATAGGGTTAATATCACGATATTCGGAATTAATTGATGTGCCAGGATTCTCTTTCTTCTGGGCAATTATGCCTGATAGAACAAATATTCCTGCGAGTATCAATAATGTTTTCTTCATAACAGATTTATTTTCCGAAAAGCCTTTCTCTAAAAGACCTTTTCTTATGAGGAATCTTACTCAATTCATCCTGAATGGTGGCATTAGGATTTAATATCTGCCAGATTTTACTCCAACCAAGAAAACCTCCTACATTTCGGTCATCTATGAATACATCGGCATCGATTTTCCTTGAAATGCTATCATCATATATTTCTTCGGGATAATTTTTATTTACTGCATAAAATTCAATTCCATTTTCTCTGCAATATTCAACAGCAAAGTCGAGGTATTTTCCTGCCCTGTATGTCCATAAAATTAACTGATGACCTTGTTTTTGTAGTTGTTTGAGGGTTTCAAAAGCAAAAAGCATTTCTTCACCAATCTCAGGGTATTTATGTTCGACGACTGTTCCGTCGAAATCAACTGCAATTCTCATTTGTTTATTTTGATGTTTGTGAAATAAAATATTTAAATCTATCTAATATACCACTGGGTGGCCTTGTGGGGCGGCGTTTAACAGCATCGATAAAACCCAGTGTCGCTTCCCCTTTATTTATCAATTGTTTATCGCTGTTATAAATTTCGTATTCGAATCTCATTCTTGATGTGGGCATGTCATTGACAGTAGTTTTTATGAGCAGTTCTTCATCGTAGAAGGCGGGTCGTAAATACTGGATTTGTAATGACTGTACGGGCATTATTATACCCATTTCCTCAAGTTTTTTGTATGAATATCCAAGGCTGCGCATTAGTTCAACACGTCCAACTTCATAGTATTGAGGATAGTTACCATAATACACGTAGCCCATTTTATCTGTTTCACTGTACCTGACCCTAATTGTAGTTTCATGTGAATACATGCTGATTAAGAATAAATTTTTAAAGATACGAAGATAAGCAATGGTTTGAAATTTTATAAATTTATGGGATTTGATTATTGATTTTATAGTTGTGCTGAACGTAATTGTAACATATTTAATTACTTATTTGTAATTACATTTTAAAGATGTAAAAAAAAATAATTTTTGCTTGGTATATAAAATATATGCACTTATCTTTGCACCGCTTTTTAGAAAGCACAACCAAGGATGATTCAGTAGCTCAGCTGGTAGAGCACATCCCTTTTAAGGATGGGGTCCTGGGTTCGAGCCCCAGCTGAATCACTAAAAGCCGCGGAAAATTCTGCGGCTTTTTTCATTACTACCTGCTAATTACCAAATTTTATATATGAGGATTGATTACAATTACAATCATAAATCAGAAGTATGATTTATTTTGAAAAGATACATGGATTCCTGACTAAATTGTATTTGTTATTGCCGGGATGAATATTTAGCGCAATGCGGAATTCTACTCCTCATCATTGAGCTCATCACATATTGTACAAAAGCCCTGATAAGGACAATCCTCGAGCGTGTAATGACAAAAATCGATATGATGTTCTTTCCCCTGGAGGGTAATCGACATGTTCCATGATTTGTGAAGCAGTTGATACTTTTTATCTGCCGGCAATAAATTGGGAAAATCTGCAAATATCTTATATGATGCCAACAATTCAAGTATTGTTGCCACGAGCCTAACCGATTGATTATAGGTAAGTTGTTTAATTGGTGGAAGCTGATCTTTCTTTACACCAACTATTTCTGCCAAAGTTTTAACTTTTTGGGAAGAAAACAAAACACTACTATCATCCTGAAATAGTGAATCTGTATAACATCCATTTGTGATTTTTTTGTTTTGCTGAATTTCCTCAACAAGCTGGTCGATGTATTTTGTTATGTTTGACATACTTATAATTCCATCGGAACAATATTGATCATTTGTAATTGTCCCCTTCGCAATATTTTTAGTTTTTGGACTTTCCCAATTAATTCCTCAGTCAGTTCTTTGTGCAGGTCATCAAAATTGGATATTACCGAACTTTCCATCATAAGGATAATATCTCCCTGTTGTACCTGGCTGTATTCATCAGACTTATTAACAGATTGAACCAGTACAGCGGTTTTTTGTTCAAAGCCATACAAATTTCTTAGCCTAAGAGGCAGATCAATAACCTGTCCTTGAATACCCAGGTAAGCTCTTTTCACCCTTCCTTCAAGAATAAGTTTACTAACAATGTATTCGGCTGTCTGAGATGCTACTGCAAAGCATAGGCCCTGTGCAGGCCTGATTATAGCTGTATTAATACCCACTACTTCGCCATTTGAGTTGATAAGCGGCCCACCCGAATTACCAGGATTAAGCGATGCATCGGTTTGGATTACATTATCGATCAGCCTTCCGTTTTTCGATCTCAGGCTTCGGCCTATGGCACTTACTACACCTGCAGTTACGGTGTATTGAAATCCATATGGATTACCTATGGCTATTACTAATTGACCAACGAATAATTCAGAAGAATCCCCGAAACGTGCCGGAACCAGGTTTGTGGCATCAATTTGTAAAACGGCCAAATCGCTCGAAGGATCATTTCCCCTAACAGTTGCCTTAAAAATACGCCCATCCTGTAATACAACTTCAATCGAATTCAATGCTGAAATTACATGACTGTTTGTAACAATAAGACCATCGGTACTAATAATGAATCCTGAACCGGAACCATTATTGTCACTACTATTCCCGGGAGTTTTTATTTTTTTTCCGGTTATTTGCACTACGGCAGGCGAAGCCTTTTTTGTTGCCGAAATTACGGCCTGTGAATAAGCATCCAGTATTTCGATATTTTTATTTTGATCACTTTGTGTTGCTGTGTGATGTTCCGGAATGTTACTTTTCGTATTAATTATTTCTGATAGTTTTGCCATGATTCAAGAATTTTTCATTTCTGATCTACAATCATTCCAGAAAAGAAAAATGCCATTTTTGGCAGAATATCACCAGAAATGGCATTCAATCTTAAAAAAATAATTCTATGAATCAGTGAATTAAACTGACTATACAGGTTAATTCGCCGGATAGATTAATGTTGATGAACTTAACATCTTTATCTGGTAGCCTTCACCGGGAATCATATTTCCAATCATATTTAAACTGAACTGGGGCCAGTAAACAGAGCCAGCTCCATTTTTCACAATTGAAACCTGCGACACAATGGGTGACATCATAGTTACAACCGAAGCCTCAGATTGGCGCAGATAACCGATAATATCCCAACCTTGATCGAGTGAAATGGGCGATACCTCAGGAATTGCTGCATTACCACTAACCGACAGTGTATCGGCTGTAACCATTTTAATCTGGTAACCTTTTCCAATCATCATCGATCCAATTGTGTTTACTCCAAATTGAGGCCAGTAAACTGATCCGTCACCATCTTTCACAATCGAAACATTAGTAACAATTGAGGAAAGTACAGTAGGTAGCAACGAATCCTGAGGGGCTATATATGTGGAGAAAATTCCCCAACCAGATATAAGATTAATATCCTGAGTCTCTGTTCCAGCTACTACATTAATACTGAAATCCTGACTTACCGGTGATGCAGTTCCGTCAGATACAAGTAACTCAACCGGATTTGAACCAAGGTCATTTTGGCCTGGTGTCCCGGTCAGGCTGGCAACTCCGTTTCCTAAATCAGTAAATGTTAACCACGATGGTTTTGCAGGACAGGTTATAGTCAGGTTAGTTGTTCCTTCCGCATCGCCTGCTTCAATATTATAGGTATAGCTTATTCCTGATGTGGCATCGGTTATGGGTGTTGAAACAAAGAAAGGGGGAGTGTTTACCGGGGCTTCCGGTACCGAATAATTTGAAAGGTAGATATTGTCGCCCGAGGTATTTCCATTACCATTTGCAGCATTAAAGGCTGCATAAAATGTAACAGTTCCGGTGCCGGTTGAAGGTGCTGTCCAGCTAAAAGCCCAGCTTTTTGATCCGCCTGATCCGCTCGTTCCGGCTGCCTTATGAGTTACTGAAGTATTGCCATTAGCCAGTTTGGTTTGAGCACCCATCAGGATTGTAAAAGTACCCACTTTAGATCCAAATGCATCCTCGGCCGTACATTCAAATCCGAATTTAGTGATTCCGGGTTGAGTAGCTGTTACGGTTACAGTATAGGTATCGCCGGCAGTATAGCCCTGAACTGGTATATTACTTGATATCCAGCCTGATTGCTGTGTTGCTGCCCCACTGTGGCACTGTGTGCACGATGATACATCGCCAGGCGAGCCGGTTTTCCCACCCGGGGATCCGCCTGTATACAAAATACCGGACGTGGATAATAACAAGGCAATTACAGCAAAAGTTATTAACAAATAAATATTTCCATTTTTCATAGTCTTAAAAATAATTAGTTAAACAATAAGATTCCTTAATTTGGATAATAAACAATTTGAAAAAACGAATTGTTCTATCCTAAATGCATTTATATTAACAAAATAAGCTTTTGTTTGTATAGTTCATTCATGTTATAACAATGGATTATTTAGAATCTGGTGAAGTTGTTTTATTAGTCAGTCGTATATATTGGACAAAAATTAATAATGTATTTTAGCGCCTTATTTATAATGACTGACATTTAATTGTAAGCACATTGTGCCCCGGATTAGAGTTAAGATGTAAAACATTTCATTTGATCTTTTAATAATCAACCGGGTAAGTTTTTTTTGATTGACTTTTTTGATTTGGAAATAAATGATATACTAAAATACTTTCTTTCGCATTCGGCAATGCAGAAAGTCTTTGACACAACCGGAGGTCAAAAACCTAATAATGTTTTGCTAAATGGCTTGTTTGGATCGTCGGTTTCATTTGTTGTTTCCGCATTATTTAACCATTCAACAAAAAATATTTTGTTTCTGTTGAATGATAAGGAACAAGCTGCATATAGTCATAACGATATTTGCAATATCCTGGAAAACGAAGAAGAAAGTCTTTTTTTTCCATCATCATACAAGCGACAATTATCTCATGATTCTTTGGATACAGCCTCAGTTGTACTGCGGACTGAGGTTATGAATAAGATTTCTGTTTCGGAACAAGCGCGCATACTCGTGAGTTATCCGGGAGCAATTGCTGAAAAAGTCTTAAGCAGGGAAAAACTCGAAGAGAATACACTACAACTCAAAGTAGGTGAGAAAATAGGAATTGAATTTATCACTGAGATTTTGCATGATTATCATTTCGAACGAAGCGATTTTGTTTTTGAACCTGGCCAGTTTTCTATACGAGGAAGTATTGTAGATATTTTTTCATTTTCGAATGATGTCCCATTCAGGATCGATTTTTTTGGCGATGAGGTCGAAAGCATCCGGACCTTTGATATCGAAAACCAACTATCACTCGACAACTTCAATGAAATATCCATCGTACCTAATATTCAGGACAACCGGATAGGCCTTAAGCAATTTAGTATCTTCGATTTTATTCCAAAAGATACAATAGTTGTGGTAAAGGATCCTGCATATTTCAAAGGCAGGATCGATCAATTAATTACCGAAGCAAAAACTAAATATGAGCTGGATAAGAGTGATCAAAAAGGACCTGCTCCATCTGATTTTCTGTTGGATAGCAAGCAATTCATTGACAGACTGAAAGATTATTTTGTGATTGAAACAGGCCGGAAGTCCTTTTTTTCCGATCCGGTCGAGGTAAATTTCAGAACATCGCCCCAGCCTGCATTTAATAAGGACTTTGAACTACTTAGTAACAATCTTTTTGAGAATTACAGTAAAGGATTTGTAAATGTTCTTTTTTCATCCAATCAAAAACAAATCGACAGACTGCAGGCAATTTTTAATGAAATCAATAAAGATGTAGAAGAATTTTCGCCGGTATTAAAGGCTATTCATGAGGGATTTATCGATCATGATCTTCAATTATGTTGCTATACTGATCATCAGATTTTCGAACGATACCATAAGTTCAGGATCAAAAGCAATTTTGCTAAAAAGGAATCGATTACCATTCGTGAATTAACAGGACTACATCCCGGCGATTATGTAGTTCATGCCGATCATGGAATTGGAAAATTTGCCGGTTTAACAAAGGTGGAGAAAAATGGAAAGCCCCAGGAAGCCATTCGTTTGGTTTATAAAAATGATGATATTCTACTTGTAAGCATTCATAATCTGCACCGGATATCGAAATACAAAAGTAAAGATGGCGAATCGCCTAAAGTCCACAAACTTGGCGGAGCAAGCTGGCAGAAATTAAAAGCACGTACAAAAAGCCGTGTAAAAGATATCGCAAGAGAACTGATTTCGCTATATGCAGCTCGAAAATCAAAAACCGGTTTCCGGTTTTCGACCGATACCTTTTTACAGAATGAACTCGAAGCCTCATTCATATATGAAGATACACCCGATCAGATTGCTGCGACTCAGGCCGTAAAAGCCGATCTGGAATCAACTATTCCAATGGACCGTTTAATTTGTGGCGATGTTGGTTTTGGGAAAACCGAAATTGCAATCAGGGCTGCTTTTAAAGCAGTATCAGACAGTAAGCAAGTTGCCATCTTGGTCCCAACCACCATTTTGGCCATGCAGCATTATTACACTTTTGCCGAACGGCTCGAAAATTTTCCTTGTTCGGTTGATTACATCAGCAGGTTAAAGAAAACCAGTGAGCAGAAATCAATCTTAAAAAAACTTAAAGAAGGAAATCTCGATATAATAATTGGAACACATAGGCTGGTAGGTAAAGATATTCATTTTAAAGACCTTGGCCTACTGATAATTGATGAAGAACAAAAGTTTGGTGTAGCTGTAAAAGAAAAATTGAAAGCGCTGAAAGTAAATGTTGATACATTAACCTTAACGGCCACACCAATTCCACGTACTCTTCAATTTTCATTGATGGGGGCACGTGATCTGTCAACAATTAAAACTCCTCCGCCAAACAGGTATCCAATATTTACGGAGTTAACAATTTTCAATCCCGATGTTATCCGCGATGCAATAAATTACGAGATCGAGCGCAATGGTCAGGTATTTATTATTCATAACCGTATTCAGAATATTTTTGATATTGAAGCACTCATCAATAAATTATGCCCGAAAGTAAAAACTGTTGTCGGGCACGGACAAATGGAAGGCAAAAAGCTGGAGGATGTAATGCTTGGATTTATCGAAGGTGATTACGATGTATTAATAGCTACAACAATTATTGAAAATGGCCTTGACATTCCAAATGCCAACACCATAATTATTAACAATGCCCAGAATTTCGGTTTGAGCGATCTTCATCAACTGCGGGGCAGGGTAGGTCGTTCAAATAAAAAAGCATTTTGCTATCTTATTGCTCCTCCAATCCATACACTTCCGGCCGAATCGCGCAGGAGACTGAAAGCAATTGAAAGTTTTTCTGAATTGGGAAGCGGTTTTAATATCGCATTATCAGATCTTGATATCAGGGGAGCCGGAAATTTGTTAGGGGGCGAGCAAAGTGGTTTCATTTCTGATATCGGTTTTGAAACTTATCACAGAATTCTCGATGAGGCACTTCTGGAATTGCGAGATAATGAGTATAAAGAACTCTTTGCCGGAGCAAATAAAGATGATGAATCAATAGGATTACAGACTTTTGTAACAGATTGTAATATCGAAACCGATCTTGAAGTGTTACTCCCTGATTCGTATATTTCCAATGTTTCTGAGCGCATCAGATTGTATCGCGAGTTGGACAATATAAAGGATGAAAAGAATTTACTGAAATTCGGTGATCATCTAATTGACCGCTTTGGTCAATTACCACCCGAGTCTGTCGATTTGTTAAATATTGTAAGACTACGATGGATTGCAAATCAAATGGGCCTTGTGAAACTGGTGTTGAAAAATAAGAAGCTTATCTGTTATTTTATCGATAATCAGGAATCGGCTTATTATCAATCGGAGGTGTTCGGAAAGGTATTGACTTACATTCAGTTTGGGAGAAAAAAATGCCGGATGAAAGAAGCAAACAATAAGCTCAGCCTGATATTTGAAAATGTGGATGGAGTACAAAGGGCAATTGATGTATTGGGAGAGGTAATTAAATAGTGAGTAATCATAAAGTTCAATGCTGGCAAATAATCAAATTCTTAATCCACCTTCGGTAAAGCTTATCCCATTTTTCTGGAAATTCCTTTGTGTGGCTGATAGTTAGTAAGAGTAGAATAGGTTTTGCTGATTTTCTAAGACTATTGACTAAGTTATAATTATTACCTGCCGGGCTCTCGGTGCAAACAGACAAGCTATTTCGGATATAGTGCTTTTGAATATTGGAGTTTTCTAATTATGACTAAATTATTTCCCTTATTTCACTAATCATTTCATTAGCCAATTGCGAAGCCTCCTTTTCCGATTTAGCTTCAGCATAAATACGGATTATTGGTTCGGTATTAGATTTACGAAGATGAACCCAGCTATCCGGAAAATCAATCTTAACGCCATCGATATCATTCACTTTTTCTGATGCAAATTTAATCTTGATATTTTCCAGAATTTCATCGACATCAACTCCCGTAGTTAACTCGATCTTATTTTTTGAAATGAAATAAGATGGGTATTGTTTCCGAAGCTCCGAGCAGCTTTTACCGCTTTTTGCAAGATAAGTCAGAAAGATGGCAATTCCGACAAGTGCATCTCGTCCGTAGTGTAATTCGGGCAGGATTACACCTCCATTGCCCTCCCCTCCTATTACAGCATTGTTTTCTTTCATTGTGCTTACTACATTCACTTCGCCCACTGCCGATGCAAAATACTGCCCGCCATTTTGTTCAGTAATATCTCTAAGGGCCCTGGTCGAAGAAAGATTCGATACTGTATTTCCGGGATTCATTTGAAGTATATAATCGCCAACAGCTACAAGTGTATACTCCTCGCCAAACATCGAACCATCCTCATTTACAATTGCCAGACGGTCTACATCAGGATCGACAACAAATCCAACATGGGCCTTTTCAGCAATGATCAAACCGGATATGTCGCCCAGGTTTTCAGGTAAAGGCTCCGGGTTATGTGGAAAATCACCTGTTGGATCAGTAAAAAGAGGTACCACTTTTTCAACACCAAGGTCCTTCAGCAAATCCGGTAAAGCTATCCCACCAACAGAATTCACACAGTCAATAGCCACAGTAAATGATGCACTTTTAATGGCCTCGAGATCAACATATGGTAAATCGCAAATTTGTTTGATGTGTTTTTCAAGTTGACTATCATCCATTCTCAATAATCCCAGTTCATCAACATTTGCAAATTCAATCGAGTTAAATTTTGATTGATTCTCTGCATAGTCTAAAACCTCTTCGCCATCGGAAGCAGATAGAAATTCTCCCTTTTCATTTAATAATTTCAATGCATTCCACTGACGAGGATTATGACTTGCAGTAATAATTATTCCTCCGTCAGCATTACAGTCTGTTACAGCCATTTCGGTTGTTGGCGTAGTTGCAAGGCCAATATCAGTAACATCGATCCCCATGCCAAGCAATGCACCAGATACCAGATTAAAAACCATCTCACCGGAAATCCTGGCATCACGACCAACTATAACAAGAAGTTTTTTCTTCTCACTGTGCCTTGCTTTTACCCACTGAGCATATCCTGTAGTAAATTTAATTATATCAACAGGACTTAAACCATCGCCTTGTTTACCTCCAATTGTACCACGTATACCTGATATCGATTTTATTAATGTCATCTTATTTGAGTGTTAAATTTGCCGGGTAAAAGTAAGGGGAATCTACAAAAACTCAAAAAGCTAAATAGTGGCTGTAAAGTAAACTTTGTAGAACCAATATAGTAATAAGACAATCGAACTTAAACTTTCAGTGTAGATTTAATGAGATTTTCCGTTTGTATAATTAATTTCCTTACATATATCAAATGATGCTTCGTATCGGGCAAGCGCTTGATCATATTTTCCGGTATAATAATAAACAAGTCCTATATTGTTTAATATAATTGCAATTTTCCTTTTGTTATCCAATTTTTCCCAAATTGACAATGCATCGTAATAATGTTTTAGTGCTTTTTGGTATTCGCCCTGGTTTCGATGCGAAATGCCAAGAATATTTAATGTTTTTGCTTCAAATTCCAGAACGCCTATATTGCGGCTTATCTCTAACGCTTTGAGTCCATGGTAATTTGTCGTTTCGTAGAATGATTTTTTATAATAGGTATATGCAGAGATATGGTTTGAATAATACATCCCATAAAGAAATCCTATTTGTTCGGATAACTCAGCAATTCTTTGAGCGTAGACAAGACTGCTGTCGTATTCAGAATTGAGATAAAAATACCAACCAATCTTTGAAAGCAATTTACATATATCTGTATCATGTTTTGCTTTAAACACCTCCAATCTTAAACTATCAAATTTATTATCCTGGGCAGCAAGTATTCCAAACCATAAAATTGCAAAGGTCAGAATGAATACTTTTTTAACATATTTCATATTTAAAAATAGATTGAAATAAGTTCTAAT
>CAYLZH010000102.1:0-15304 GCA_964388245.1 uncultured Bacteroidales bacterium | reverse complement strand
AAGGCAATACTGTAATTCTAGTAACACACGAAGAAGATATTGCTAAGAATGCGCACCGGATTATTCGCTTGCTGGATGGTAATATATCATCAGACGAAATAAATAAAAATCCCCAGATCAACGGAAATTAATGAAAATTTATTCCAAAACAGGCGACAAAGGTAAAACAAGCTTAATTGGCGGTACAAGAGTCTCAAAATCAGACGATCGATTAGAGGCCTACGGAACAATCGATGAGTTAATGGCCTGGACCGGTTTAATTCGTGACCAGTTAGACAATGATCAGTTTAAGGCTACCTTGCTTGAAATTCTAGACCGTCTTATGACAACATCATCGCTACTTGCTACTGCCCCAGGACAAGCTCCTACAGGATTACCCAAATTAATCCCTGATGATGTAAAATTCATTGAAAGAGCAATTGACGAAATGGAAATAGGGCTTCCCAGCCTGCATTCATTTCTTCTTCCCGGAGGTCATATTCTTGTATCACACTGTCACATAGCCCGAACAGTTTGCAGAAGGGCAGAACGGGCAATTATCAGGTTATCCGAAAACTTCAATGTTGACGAATTGATAATACGCTTTTTAAATCGCTTATCAGATTACTATTTTACTCTTTCGCGAAGATTAAGCTCTGATTTACAATCAGATGAACTAATTTGGACGCCAAGGTTGAAATATTAAAAATATTTTTATATTTGCGAACTTTTTAAAAAAAGCAATAAATCTTTCGAAAAACAGAATGATATGTATTGGACACTCGAATTAGCTTCAAAATTAGAAGATGCCCCCTGGCCGGCAACAAAGGAAGAATTGATTGACTTTGCCATCCGTTCAGGTGCTCCCTTAGAGGTAATTGAAAATCTTCAGGAAATTGAAGACGAAGGGGACATTTATGAAAGTATTGAAGACATCTGGCCCGATTACCCCAGTAAAGATGATTTCTTCTTTAATGAAGATGAATATTGATGTCGGAAAAAATTTACAGGCTGTCTGATTAAGGCAGCCTTTTTTCTTTCTTTTTTATAAAATTCCTCATATCCATATTTTCAACCACATACATACTTTGTCATTATATCCTACAACATATATTAAATTTCGGATTGTGAGATAATTTATCCTACTTTTGATGCCTGAAATCTAAACAGCTAAAGTTGATTACTATGCAAAAACTACTTTTATTAGGTGATGAAGCAATTGCACAGGGAGCAATTGATGCAGGTATCTCCGGTATCTATGCATATCCGGGAACTCCATCAACTGAAATTACCGAGTATGTTCAACATTCGAAAGAGGCAAAAGAAGCAGGAATAAAGTCGACCTGGTCGACCAATGAAAAAACTGCTATGGAAGCCGCCCTGGGCATGTCGTATGCTGGCAAGCGAACCATGGTGTGCATGAAACATGTAGGTTTGAACGTAGCTGCCGATGCTTTTATCAACTCTGCAATTACAGGAGCAAACGGAGGTATTATAGTTGTTGCCGCCGACGACCCTTCGATGCACTCATCGCAAAACGAGCAGGACTCGCGATTTTATGGTAAATATGCAATGATTCCTATTCTTGAGCCCAACAATCAGCAGGAAGCATATGATATGGTTCAGTATGGTTTCGATCTATCAGAAAAATACAAAATTCCTGTATTGATGCGCCTTACAACCCGCTTAGCCCATTCAAGGGCTGGTGTTCAGCGAATAGCCGAACAGCATCCGCAGAACGAGTTGAAAATGCCTGATAATCTAAAACAGTTTATCCTGTTGCCTTCGATAGCCCGTAAAAGTTATAAAGGTTTATTATCCAACCAGGGACATTTCGACGAGGAATCAAATCAATCACCTTTTAATACTTATTTCGAAGGCGATGATAAGAGTCTTGGAGTAATCACCAGTGGAATAGCTTATAATTATTTGAATGAAAATTACCAGGAGTCGGGTATACCTTATCCAGTACTAAAAATTAACCAGTATCCCATTCCAAGGAATCATGTTGAAAAGCTGTATAAGGAATGCGATGAAATCCTATGTCTTGAAGAGGGTTATCCGGTTATTGAGGAATCAATTCGTGGTTTCATGAACAACGGTAAGAAAATTCGGGGCCGAATGGATGGAAGCATTCAATTCGATGGAGAATTAAATCCAAACAAAGTAGCTGCCGCTTTAGGATTGCCATATACCAAAGGGCGTGAAATTCCGAAGGTTGTTGTTGGCCGTCCACCTTCGATGTGTGCAGGTTGTCCTCATATCGACTCGTACAAAGCCCTCAACCTGGCTCTTGAAGAATATTCCAAAGGCCGTGTATTTTCCGATATCGGTTGCTATACACTGGGAGCACTTCCCCCGTTCGATGCGATTAATTCCTGTGTCGACATGGGAGCCTCGGTAACTATGGCTAAAGGAGCTGCCGATGCCGGACTTGTACCTTCGGTTGCAGTTATTGGAGATTCAACTTTTACACATTCAGGAATAACCGGTCTTATTGATGCAGTAAACGATAAATCAAACATAGTAGTCTTAATTCTTGATAATGATACCACAGCAATGACAGGTGGTCAAAAATCAGCATCGGAAGGAGGAAAGCTGGAAGATATTTGTCGGGGTGTCGGAGTTGAAGAGGAGCATATTCGGGTTTTACGTCCTCTGCCAAAATTCCATGATGAAAACTACCGGATTATGAAAGAAGAACTCGAATATGAAGGTGTTTCAGTTATTATCCCTCGACGTGAGTGTGTGGTTACAGTAAACCAACGAATGAGAGAGAAATTCAAAAATAAGAAGAAATAAACCTGAACTTAAAAAAGATTCTTCAAATGAATTCCTCATCATTTATGATGTTTATTAAAAAAGTTTAAAGACGAAAAGACATGAAAAAAGATATTATTTTATCAGGAGTTGGTGGACAAGGAATTGTTTCTATTGCTGCAATAATAGGCACTGCTGCCCTTGATCTCGGCTTAAACCTGAAACAATCGGAGGTACATGGAATGAGTCAGCGGGGAGGGGATGTAATGTCAAACTTGCGCATTTCGGATAAAGAAATTCATTCAGATCTGATACCTGAAGGTCAGGCCGACCTTATTATATCAGTCGAACCTTTGGAGGCACTCCGTCACATGGATATGCTTGCTCGTGATGGCTGGTTGATTACCAATACAAATCCTTACAATAACATAGCCAATTATCCTGATATTAAGGAGGTTTTAGCTGAAATTGAAAAAGTACCCAATCATATTGCAATCGATGCAGATCAAATTGCCAAAGATATTGAAGCCAGACGGTCATCGAATGTAGTTATTTTAGGAGCAGCCTGTCCGTTTCTTGAACTCGAACCAAAAAGTATTGAACAGGCAATTGTCAAAATGTTTAAGAGAAAAGGCGAAATGACTGTAAACCAGAATCTGGAAGCTTTGAAAGAAGGCCGGGCCTTTGCAGAACATTCTTGTGAATAGAAATTAGTAGTTGCACAAATAGAGAAAGGCAGACCATTGGTTTGCCTTTTTTTTTGCCTTGAACTATTTTGTATCAACATATGTTGACACAAGAAATATAAAATAATGTACAAGGCGATAATTATTTATACAATATTGTTAATTGGATTAATTCAAACTAATGTAATCATGAATGGCTCTTTGCAAACAATTACAAATAATAATCAACATCAGAAGAAAATATTAGACACAGCTACATTTGGTGCAGGTTGTTTTTGGTGTGTTGAAACAATTTTTCAGCAACTCAATGGTGTCGGAAAAGTTGTTTCGGGATACTCGGGAGGCACTTTAACGAATCCAACTTACAACGAAATTTGTTCGGGCGAAACCGGACATGCAGAAGTTTGCCAGATTCAATTCGATCCATCAGTTATAAGCTATTCCGATTTGCTCGAAGTATTCTGGCAGGTGCACGATCCTACAACATTAAACCGACAAGGTGCTGATATTGGTACCCAATACCGGTCGGTTATTTTCTATCATAATGAAGATCAGAGAAGTGAAGCTGAAGAATATAAACGAAAACTGAATAAATCGGGAATATTTAAAAATCCTGTTATTACTGAAATTAGTCTACATACAAAATTTTACCCTGCCGAAGATAATCACCAGGATTATTATCAGAATAATCCATCAAATGCTTACTGTCAAAAAGTGATTACACCAAAAATCGAAAAGTTTAAAAAAGTTTTTGCTGATAAGCTAAAGGAATAGAGACATATTCTTCGGAGTAGGTATCTCTTATTTTGTCTTCATAAATGGTGATATTTTCCACAATAATTTGTATCTTGGTATGTGAAAATCTAAAACTTACAGGCCATGTTACCAGGAATACTAAAAATCAGGAAGCAGGGTAAAACTTCTGAAATATCATTGCCCGATTTCGACTTCGAATACAAGCTGTGGAAAAACGAGCTTTCGTTTATGAATAAGCAATTGAAGCATTTTTTACAAAGAATCGATGCCATCAAGGTTGAATATGCCCACGAGAAAAATATCAAAAAGGCCGACTCATACCTGAACATCATCCCGGTAATTATCCAGGGTATCGATAACTTATTGATAAAAATAAAAACCCAGGAAGAGGAAATTGCCCATTATGTTAAAGATTTTCCAATAAATAAAAATCATCAGTATTATCGCGAACACAACTCAATTAAGGCATCGCTTAAGCTGATACAGCATCAATACCGTTCATTTTACAGAAATATTCAGTCGAATCTCGGATCGCTGCTATTTATTTAATCCTTTCTGATAGTCTAACCAACAAGCATCGCGGTAAATCAACAATAAAAGATTTCAACAGATAAACGAAACCTTTTTTCAAATTTATCGAACATATTTTTCGTATAACAAAGTGAAGAAAAGCTGAGTCTTGGCAATAGTTCCGGCAAATCTGATCCTCAGACTTAAATTCACTTATTAAATAGACCTTTATGAAAATAGGAATTGAAGGCCAGCGATTATTCCGCCAAAAGAAACATGGAATGGATATGGTTGCCCTTGAGCTTATTCGCGAACTCCAGAAACTCGACAACAAAAACCAATATTACATCTACGTAAAACCAGATGAAGATTCAACATGTTTGCAATCAACAGCTAATTTTAAGATAGTTGAGTTGGAGGGCGGATCTTATCCTCAGTGGGAGCAATTTGCCTTGCCTAAGCAAGCAAAAAAGGATGGATGCGATATTTTGCATTGCACCAGCAATACGGCACCGGTAAATCCGGGAATGCCATTGGTTGTTACCTTGCACGATATAATCTATATGGAAAAAAGCTACTTCGGAATTTTAACCGATAATGGCACGCCTTATCAAAAATTCGGAAATGTTTACCGGCGCTGGTTTGTACCTAAAATTGTGAAAAAATCCGATATCCTGATCACCGTATCGAATTTTGAGAAAAAACGCATTGCCGATTTCTTCGGATTAACTGATAATAAATTACACGCCGTTTACAATGGTGTAAGCGAGCATTTTAAGAAAATTACTGATAAAGATGAGTTAAACAGGGTAAAAAGTAAGTACCGCTTACCTGACAAATATTTTTTCTTCCTGGGAAACACCGATCCGAAAAAAAATACCTTAGGTGTTTTAAAAGCCTTCTCCGACTTTAGAAAACAATCAACCGACGATTACAAGCTGTTGATGCTCGACTACGATGAAGGTGAATTAATGAAACTGTTGGATGAAATAAAAGATAAAAACCTGCGGGAACACATTCTCCTTACCGGCTATGTTGTCAATACCGATTTGCCTGCGATTTATACGCTCTGCGAAGTGTTCCTGTATCCGTCGCTTCGCGAGAGTTTTGGAATTCCGATGCTCGAGGCCATGCGATGTGCAGTTCCGGTAATCACTTCCAACACATCATCGATGCCGGAAGTATCGGGTAACGCAGCATATATTGTCGATCCTTATAAACCCGAAGAAATCACGCAGGGAATTAAGGAACTTATCGGCAACAACAAGTTAAAGCAAGAAATTATTGACAAAGGATTGAAACGGTCGGAATTTTTCTCATGGAAGAATATGGCAATCCATGTCCTGAAATTATACGAAAGTTTGCAAAAACAATAAAATTATGGTCAAAAACAGAGATATAGTAGTAACCGGTATTCAGCCATGGGACATTGATATAGGAAGCAATTGTAAGAATATTGCAGAAGAATTTTCAAGGCACAACAGGGTATTGTATGTAAATGCACCACTTGATACAATATCAGCAATAAAGGAAAAAGACGAACCAAAAATCCAAAAAAGAAAACAGATAATCGCCGGGAAAGAAGATGGTTTGGTCGAAATTAAGGAAAACCTGTGGAACCTTTATCCGGCCCAACAAATCCTGTCAATCAATAAGATAAGCTCGGTACCTTTGTTCAACTTTCTGAACAAGAGAAACAATAAGAAATTCGCTTCTGAAATTCAGAAAGCTATCGACAGGCTTGGTTTTAAAGATGTTATCCTTTTTACTGATAGCGATATGTTCAGGAGCCTATACATGAAAGAATACCTGAATCCTGATATGTGGATATATTATATCCGCGATAACCTGATTACACAGGATTATTTTAAAAAGCATGGAACACGAACCGAAGCACAACTAATAGCAAAAACCGATTTTGTAGCTTCAAACTCCGGATATCTTGCCGATTATGCACGAAAATTTAATCCGAATGCATTCATGGTAGGACAGGGTTGTGATCTGAGCATGTTCAACGATGAGGATGGGAAAATCCAGGTGCCGGACGACATCCAGGAAATTGCAAAACCAGTTATCGGATACATCGGCTATTTAACAGCTATGCGTCTCGATATCGAAGTTTTAGAACACATAGCCCTGAGCCATCCAGAGTGGAATGTAGTGCTTATTGGCCCCGAAGATGATGTCTTTAAAAATAGCAACCTGCACAATATCAACAATGTCCATTTCTTCGGATTTCGTGAGCCTTCGCAATTACCAGGATATATTAAGGGCTTTGATATTGCATTAAATCCTCAGGCTATCAATGAACTTACAATCGGTAATTATCCACGAAAAATTGATGAATATCTTGCAATGGGTAAACCTACTATGGGAACTAAAACTGATTTCATGAATTATTTCGAAGGCTATTGTTACCTGCCATCATCAAAAGAGGAATATGTTGAGATGATTGAAAAAGCACTTGAAGAAAACAGCCCCGAGCTTGAATCGAAGCGCAAAGCCTTTGCCAACGAACACACCTGGGAAAACAATGTGAAGAATATCTATGAATTAATCAAACGATTTTCAAAATAAACAAATATGCTGACACTTTTAATAATTTTTTGGATACTGGTTTTCATAATATTCTACGCCTATATTGGTTATGGGATACTTTTATTTGTGATTGTTAAACTCCGCCGTGTTTTGGGAATTTATAAACCTTACAGCGAAAATGAGGATTATGAACCTGATGTAACACTATTTGTGGCGGCATACAACGAAAAAGATTATGTCGATGCAAAAGTGAAGAACTCATTCGAGCTGGATTACCCGAAAGAGAAAGTTCACCATGTATGGGTCACAGATGGCTCCGATGATGGAACACCTGATATACTCCGGCAGTACGACGGAGTTGAAGTATACCACAAACCTGAACGTGGTGGAAAAATAGGGGCTATGAACCGGGGAATGGAATTCGTTAAAACACCTATTGTAATCTTTTCTGATGGAAATACAACACTCGGTAAAGATTCAATTCGCGAAATTGTTAACCTGTTCAGGAATCCTAAGGTCGGTTGTGTATCGGGCGAAAAGCGGATATACCAAAAAGAAAGCGATGCTGCAGCCGGGGCAGGAGAGGGGCTTTACTGGAAATACGAGTCGACTCTGAAAAAATGGGATGCCGAACTTTATTCAGTCGTGGGTGCAGCAGGCGAATTATTTGCCATCCGGACCGAATTGTTCCAGCATGTTGAAAAAGATACATTGCTTGATGATTTTATTATCTCCTTGCGAGTTGCAAAAAAGGGTTACACGATCCAGTACAACCCAAACGCCTATGCCATCGAAACAGCATCAGCTAATGTAAAGGAAGAACTAAAACGGAAAATTCGCATTTCGGCAGGTGGAATTCAGTCCGTTGTGCGTTTGAAGGAATTGCTCAATCCTTTTAAATACGGAGTGTTGAGTTTTCAGTATATCTCGCACAGGGTGTTACGTTGGACCCTGGCTCCTATTGGGCTGCTCCTGCTCATCCCTTTGAATCTGATCATCGGACTAAACACACCGGGAGGGATTTTCAGCATTTCGCTATACCCGGTTTTATTTTGGTTACAACTGCTGTTTTACATTGCTGCCCTGGCTGGTTGGTTCCTCGAAAATAGAAAGATAAAAGTAAAGATACTGTTTGTGCCTTACTATTTCTTCATTATGAACTTGTCTGTTTTTCTGGGATTCCGGCGCTATTTAAAAGGCCAGCAATCGGTAAATTGGGAACGTGCAAAACGTGGATAGCTTCCACAAATATCTAACAATTCTCCATTTGCATCTCTATTTGTTCCTTAACCAATTGTGTAAGTGTATCATAACTATGATTTTCCGGATGGATAGGGTTCAGGAATTCGATACATATCTTTTTAAACGGTTTTGGGAACAATGTCCCGCTTGGCATGGCTTCGAAAGCTCCACGAATGGCAACCGGTACAATTGGGACATTCAATTCACGACTTAAAATTGCAAACGTCTTTTTAAAGTGTCCAACGCTGCCATCCTTTGTACGGGTTCCTTCAGGGAAGATGATAATATTCCGTTTTTTCTTTAAAGCCTCGGCCATTTTCTGAATTGATAATTTCAAATCCTTGTTGATATCCATAATGATAACATTGTTACGACCGGCAAAAAATTTCAGCCATCGTTGCCTTACATGCTTTTCTTTTGCATAGAAGTATGTATTGCGCATTTTCCGGGTCTTTATCATGGTTGCAACAAACAACCCGTCGATAAAGCTTTGATGATTTGGAGCAATTATACATGGTGAATCGGGCACGTTGGATTTTCCTTTACTGCTAAACCTGAAATAAAGAAGGAAGAAAAATTTCGACAGTTTAATAATAATGTTGCTGGTAATCCATGATTTTGGCAAGCTGATATGTATTTTTTCACTCAATATTTCGGCCCAGTTTATTTTCTCGCCTCCTGTTTTCTTCTTTTTCTCATGCACCATTTCACTTAACTTCAAAATCGAAGAATGTGACACAATCTCTTCAGGTTGCAGTTTCAGCCCGAAATTCATTTCAATAAAAACCTGAAGCCCGATTTTATCTAATGAATCCAGTGCAAGATCGAATTCGAGATTATCGCTCGATTTAATGCTGATTCCTTTTTCCTGCTCAAGAAAATGTTTGATGATTTGGTATTCTTTCAGGTCGCTTTCTTCGGCCGCTTCCTGTTCTTTCTGAATATTTTCAACCAGTGTAGGTAACTTGAATCGCTGAATTTTACCCAGCCTCGTTTTTGGCAATTCATCATTGATAATATTAAAGCCAAGCAATTTTTTCGAGGGAGAAGCTGACTGATTATAAGTTTCAATAATATTAGTACGAATCTCCTCCTCGATATCCTGAATACCGAGCTCACGACCAGCTACTACATCAACTGAAAGAATGGCATGTAGTGTATCGTTTTGCATATATACCCCAGCTTCTGAAACTATGGGCGAAGTTTCTTCCAGTTTAAATTCTATTTCGGCAGGATTGATGTTCTTTCCATTCGATAGTATTATGATCTCCTTTTTCCGTCCGGTAATATGGATATATCCATTCTCGTCGAAATGCCCGACATCACCAGTATGCAGCCATCCATCCTTTAAAATAGCGGCCGTTTCTTCGGGCCGTTTATAGTATCCCTGCATCACATTTGGTCCGCGGCAAACAATTTCTTCGTCCCTGATATCAACCTCCGATCCTTCAATAATAAAACCGGCCGAACCAATCTTAACTCTCCCGGGATGGGTAAATGTTATGATTGGGGCAGTTTCAGTCATACCATATCCTTCAAGTATTTCAAATCCAAGTGTCTTAAAATCGCGGCCGACTACCGGATCTAATGCAGCTCCTCCCGAAATCATATATTTAATCTTACCACCGAATTTTTCGTGTACCTGCTTAAATATCTTTCTCGAAAATTTATATGAATCAATTTTTCCGGCAAGCTGAAACAATGTGCGGGCAATCCACTTTTGTTCAATCTTTGCCATTATACCTTTTCTGATAAGATAATATAATCGGGGAACACCTACGAAAATACTTACTTTATTGTCTTGCAATGTTTTAATTATGTCTTCGGATGCCAAAGAAGGTGACATGGCCACGGTTAAGCCTTTAAAAAATGGAGCAACCAGGGTGCCAAGTAATGGAAAAATATGGTGAAGTGGCAAAAGAATCATCAATCGTTCCCCTTCGTTGATGATCTTCACTTTATTGGTAACGGCATCAATGTTAAACATCAGATTAGCAAACGATAACATAACTCCTTTCGGACTTCCTGTTGTACCCGATGTGTAAATCAAAACGGCAGTTTCCTGCATATCAGGAACAGGAAATTCTGTTGGTGATTCAGGATATTGTTCTGCTTTTGTTTCATGATCATCAATATTAATTACAAGTGGTTTGTAATGAACATTTTCAAGAGCAGCATTTAGAACCTTGGTTTTCTCTTTCGAAACAAAAATTACCTCGGGCTGGCAATCGTTCAGGATGTGTACAACTTCATCTGCAACTGACATGAAATCAATAGGTACCCCAATGCCTGAATTTTTCCAAATCGCATAAAATGCATAAATCCAACCGAGCCGGTTTTCAGAAAAAATTGCCGCTTTTGTAGTTTGCTCTTTTTGAAATAGAGAGGCAAAATAATCAATCCTTTGAATTAATACAGAGTAGTTAATTTCTTTATCTTTAAAGATTAAGGCAGTGTTTTCGCTTGCTTTTATAAACATATTCTAAATTAAATGTGGTGCTGCAAACATATATAAATTTACTGATTTATAGATGTATGTGATTTCAGGAACCAGAATCAATATTTCACACAATTCCCTATATTTGTTTCTTTTTCTGTTAAAATCTATTAATTTAATGCACATGGAAATGATTAAGGGACTACTCTGGTTGACTGTTTTCAGCATTGCCATGGCATTTCTCGAAAGTGCTGTAGTAATTTATCTTCGGGAGTTATATTATCCTGAAGGTTTTTCTTTTCCGCTTGAAGAAATTGAGGGCAGCATAGCTTTGGTTGAATTTTTGCGCGAAGCTGCCACTATGTTTATGTTGCTTGCTGTTGGAGTAATTATTGGCAGGAATGCACTTGAAAGATTTGCAGCTTTCATTATGGCATTTGCAATCTGGGATATCTTTTATTATGTGTTTTTATATGTTTTCCTTGATTGGCCACAAAGTATCGTTGAATGGGATATCCTTTTCCTGATACCGGTTATGTGGGTCGGACCTGTTCTGGGCCCTGTTGTTAATTCCATGATGATGATAATCCTTGCAATGCTTATCATTTCATTTTCGGGAAGAAACGAAAAAGTATCTGTTGGCTGGATTGCCTGGTTGTTGTTGATTGTCGGATCAATTGTAGTGATCCTTTCATACACATTGGATTATATTCAATACATGCAGGATTGGTTTTCATTAAGTGAAATATTCTTTAATCAAAACAGCGAAAAAGTAATGGCCAAATCAATACAATATGTTCCCAGGAAATTTAATTGGTACATTTATGGTCTCGGAATTTTTATGCACCTTGTGGCTATTGTCCTGGTTTTTCAAAAGAATTCGAAAAGATGAATCGTGCCGAGATCATAACTATAGGCGATGAAATTTTAATTGGCCAGATCATTGATACAAACTCGGCCTGGATGGCCGAAAAATTGAATAGTATTGGCATTCATGTTGTGCAAATCAGTTCAGTACCTGATAAGAGCGATCATATTATTTCAGCATTGGATTCTGCTAAATCGCGTGCCGATTTTATTCTGATTACCGGAGGATTAGGCCCAACAAAGGATGATATCACTAAAACCACCCTCTCCGCTTATTTCGGATCTAATTTGGTAGAGAGCCAGGTTGCCCTGAAACAAATCGAATCGATGCTTGGAAAACGTGGTATACCTGTAATTAAACTCAACCGCGACCAGGCATTATTGCCTGACACATGCCAAATAATTCCGAACAAGTATGGAACTGCAATGGGGATGTGGTTCGAAAAAGACCAAAAAGTTTTTATCTCAATGCCAGGCGTACCCTACGAAATGAAGGGAATGATGGAGGATGTGATCTTATCTAAACTGGCAGAATTTAGTACTGGCTTCCATATAATTCATGAAACAATTTTAGTAGTTGGCTATCCTGAATCACTTCTTTCTCAAAAAATCAGCAACTGGGAAGAGAATCTGCCAATGGATTTTAGATTGGCCTACCTGCCCTCGCCCGGAAAAGTAAGGCTACGGATAAGTGCTGAAGGAAATGACAAAGATCTTTTACGATCAGAAATTCGAAATGAAATTAATAAACTCGAAAAAATAATACCAGGAGCAATAGCAAACCTCAATGCCGAACCGGTTCAGAAAACCATCGGTAATTTGTTACGGGACATGAACAAATCCATAGCAACAGCAGAAAGTTGTACAGGTGGAAAAATAGCACATTATATTACTTCCATACCCGGAAGTTCCGATTATTTCAAAGGAAGTATTGTAGCCTATTCAAACGAAACAAAAGAAAACATCCTGGGTGTAAGCCACAATAAGCTCCTGAAATTTGGTGCTGTAAGTCAGGCTGTTGTTGAAGAAATGGCCTCAGGAGCCAGGAAATTGTTGAATGTCGATTTTGCAGTTGCTACTTCGGGCATTGCAGGACCAGGCGGCCGAACCAACGAAAAACCCGTCGGCACAACCTGGATTGCAATTGCATCACCTAATCAGCTCATTTCGAAGTTATATCATATGGGAGATCACCGGGAAAGAAATATCGAAAAAACAACAATTTCTGCTTTAGATATGTTAAGAAGAGTAATTCTATCAGAAAATAAGGATATAAAAAATGGATAAAAAGGCACAAAAACGCGAAGTAAAAAACAAAGTAAAGGAAAAGTTAATTCAGGGAAACAGCAAACAAGATACTTTCGACAGCCTTGCAGATAGTTTTCCGGGGTACAGGGATTACCAGATAGCAGATATCATTCGTAACCAGCCAACCACAATGTGCTTGGAACGATTAAAAAAAACAATGGCATTAATGGTACTTATGATGGTGATATCCCTTGCATATAAGTTCTTTTTCGCCGTGAATATTTATATGAAAGGAAGCGGGATTAACCACTATTACTTCGTTTTCCCTGTCCTGTTTTCTGTACTATTAATAGGTGTAATATTAAAAGATGGCCGGAGTATCCGGAATGTAAGTTTCTTAGGATATTTTAATATTGTTGCCGGTGTACCATTGGTGATGAACAATTTTGTTTTCATTATGGTAGGCGATATTTTACTCACTATTGTCCTGATTGTTTATTCCATTTACCTGAGTTCACGGATGTTCCCAAAATACGAATACACAACAAAATTCGGAGTAAATGAAAAAGGCCAGAAACGGGGCGTTAAGGTTATTAGGTTTATTGAAAGGAAATAAATCTGTTCTTAATAGCAAATAGTGGAAAAAAACACCACTGGCCACCTGCAATACGTTGCACTCGATTTAATGTGTGGTATAGAAATTAAAAGACTATAATAATTTCTCCTTGAAGTTCATATTCTGTGCATTGATTATATGTGGTTATGGCTATATATTGGAAATACAAATAGATATTCTTGATTAGTATACTGAAAATGCAATAATATTTCGGGATAAATTGATAGGACAATGAATACAGTATATTAAAAATTGACGAATCAATTTTTAGTGAGACTGAAAATATTCAAATGGTGTTAGACCTTGAATAATACACGTAATTACTAATCAATTAGACTGTTCCAAATATAACAGCTTAATGCACCCCTAACAACAGCCAGATATCGCTACGTTCAGTTCATTCTACTAATGGGGACTTAATATATTTCGTTTCGGAAATTCAAGGTCTCAAAGAAATAAAAATCACTTTTTTATTTGACAGAAGAAATTACATTTGCCGCCCGAAATTTTAAAGTGAATTAAAAATGGCGTTTATCACAAAAGAAAAGTTTTTGACAAAGGAATGGTTCAAATCCTACAGCCTCATTGTTATAGGTTCATTTATAATGGCTGCCGGCTACGTGTTTTTTATCAATCCCTACAAAATCGTGCCGGGAGGAGTTTACGGAATCGGGATTGTTGTACATCATTTAACTAAGGGAGTGGTCTCATTCTGGCCCGATGGATTTCCGATTGGTTTGTTTGGCCTGATATTAAACATCCCCTTAACCATATTAGGCATTAAATTGTTAGGTCCAAGGTTTGGCGTAAAAACAGTTGTAGGTTTTATCCTTGCATCTGCGTTTATGGATCTGCTTACCTATTTTGTTGGTGAAGACGATCCGCTTGGATTAACTGAACAAATACTTTTAGCTTGTATTTTTGGTGGAGTATTGATTGGGTTTGGACTTGGTCTTATTTTTAAGTCGAAAGCCACCTCGGGAGGTTCCGATATTGTGGCAATGATTTTTGCAAAATTTACCGGCCTACCGCTGGGGCAGCTATTAATATATGTTGATTCGATAATCGTTTTGTTTGGTTTGATTGTTTTTAAAGAATGGAAAATTCCTCTTTATTCCTGGATTGTCATATTCGTAACCGGAAAAGTCATCGATATAACTATCCAGGGAGTTAATTACGACAAGGCATTACTAATAATTTCCGATAAAATTGATATGATCAGTGAAAAAATTAAAGTCGACCTTAACAGGGGCGGCACTATCTTTTCTGGTAATGGAATTTATCAAAGTACGGATAAACAAATGATTTACACTGTAGTAACCCGCCGCGAACTGGAAATTTTAAAAGATTTCATCAGACAAACCGATCCCGATGCTTTTGTTTCTGTGCTCGATGCAACCGAAATACTTGGTAATGGTTTTAAATCACTGAACGATACGTAGGACTTATCAACAATTGGCTATGGATAACTCAGGTCAAATTTTTCAATTCAGGGCTTGTATAATTAGATTATTATCACGTAATTTGCACACTGATTTTTAACGAGGAACTATCATTGATAAAGAGTAAAAATTAACACAATGTCAAGAGTTTGCGAAATAACAGGAAAGAAGGCAATGGTTGGAAACAATGTTTCCCATTCAAATAAAAAGACGAAAAGGAAGT
>CAYLZH010000101.1:0-15358 GCA_964388245.1 uncultured Bacteroidales bacterium | reverse complement strand
ATAAAACCCAATGGAGAAAGTTTCGAATCGGATAAAACTGACACACGAAATCTGAAACTCTACCGCAAGCCTGAGGAATAACAATTAATGATTATCCAGGCAGTTAGTCAATTAATTTCGCATATAGATAAGTTTTTTATAGATCTCAAGACAAGTCCAGGCATCGGTTGCGGCATATCTAACCTGCCCAGTAGTAAGTGAAGGACTTTCCCAATTTGATAATTGCTGCGATTTTGATATCCGGAAATTAAGCACAATAGCAGTTAGTTTTTTTAATCCCATGCTGGTAATCCCAAAATCCTTTACATAGTTTTGTAAATCGACAAATCCGTTATCGCTAAAATCATATAAGGCTTTAAGGTGTTTGATATCATCATGAATTGCTACTCCTATTTTCTTTATTTTTTCATTATTAAAAATACTACATATCGAAGGATGGAAACCAGTTAAATTTAGTCTGAACAACCAAGCTTTTTTGGAACTAGCAAGTTGCAAAAGAGCAACACCATTGTTATTTGAGTTTCCTTTTTTAAACGATGGTTTTGTTTCAGTATCGAATCCAAGAATTGGCTCTCTCAGAATTTCAGGAATCACACGATCAACATCCTCATATCTGTCTACAATAATAATTTCGCCTTCGAATGATTTTAATGGAAGTTCATAGATCTCCTCTTTTGTAATTTGTTTCTGAAACATATATTCTGAATTTAACTGCTATGCTTAAATGTATTATTACCACACAAATGGATTATCGTCAATTATATTTTGCTTACCGGGTTTGTCCCATTCCTCTGAATCAATATCTTCAATTCCATATATTATTTGATGAAAAGAATCCATTACAGCTAACAAGCGTGGCCCCCAATAATTCTCAAAATTCTGTTTACATTCCCATAAGACATCATTCATAATTTCAACACTGCCAATCTGAAACAAATGAACAAAATCGGATAAATCCTGATATATATCGGCCAAACACTCCGATAATGAAACACTTACCTCTTCTCCATCAACTGTTGTATCGGGTTGTTTAATCTCAATATAGTTATCGAACCCTCCCAGTTTAAGCGACACCTTGTTTTTAACCGCAATCCATTCATCCTCTGTCAGAACCTTTTCAATGTCACCATCAATCATTGTTTCGACTTCACCAACCTGCACTGCTTTCAGGTAAAGTAACGATAGCAACTGCTGCATGGTAACAAGAAATCGTTTACGCGGAAATTCAGCAACTGTTTCGAGAAGATTGCAAAACTCACCGGCAACTGTGGCAAATTCAAGCGCATCCTTTTCATAAACACGATTTCCAGCCTGATCATCCATGAATATTTTAGATTAGTTTCTCAATCACATAAAATTATGGTTCCGAATCCCATTGTATTGCGAAAGTATAAATTCTGAACTGAAATAAAAACCCGGAAGCCCTTTTTATAGCAGCATTCGCGAAGAATTAATCAATTTCATCAAATATGTTAAAGACTGTACATATATTCTGCATTCTTACAAAACAGGCTATCTTTGCCATGAAAGCAGACTGCTCTGTCGCTGTCCCAAGTTATTGGGAAAGAGGAAAGTCCGGGCAACAGAGGGCGCCATTCTTCCTAACTGGAAGATATCCGTGAGGGTATTCAAGTGTAATAGAGAATAACCGCCCTGCCTTTGGCGGGGTAAGGGTGGAAAGGTGGGGTAAGAGCCCACCAGGATTACAGGCGACTGTAATTGCTGTGCACCAAATGGGTTGTAAGACCACGTATACCGGCAATTAAGGGCTGCCCGTCCGATGCCGGGGGGTAGGTCGCTTGATCCCGCAACATGCGGGACTAGATAAATGACAGAGCCCCTTTTTATTGGGTGACAGAATCCGGCTTACAGGTCTGCTTTCTTTTGTTTTTTACTGCCTTCGTAGAGATTATATTTTTGGAATTTGCATTCTAAAGCGCCGTTAAATAAGGTAATTTTTCCTGAAGGTTTTAAGCCAATCATTTTTGCAGCTTCCAGGTTGTTTGTTAACACCCATGCCTGATACCCCGACCAATTATGTTTTAATGTGCTACCAATCATGGTGTATAATTCGAACTGCTCGGAAAGCTCCATTCGTTCTCCGTAAGGAGGATTTATAATGATTATTCCATTACCTTCATTAGCTGATAGTTTTGCAAAATCTTTTGTAAAACTTTTAATCGTAGTGTTGATACCCAAACGTTTGGCTCCTGCTTTGGTCATGCGCGAAAATACAGGATTTATATCGGTACAGACTATTTGAGGATTTCCCTTTGCCTGTCGGGTTTCCTTACGTAATTTGTTAAACATATCCTTATTGAAATCTTTCCATTCCATAAATGCAAAATGATCTCGTAATTTTGATGGTGGAATATTTTGCGCAATAAGTGCTGCTTCAATTCCAAGCGTACCTGATCCACACATCGGATCAATAAAAGGTGACCTCATATCCCAGCCAGAAAGTAGGACCATTCCGGCAGCTAACACTTCATTCAATGGAGCATTATGCCTTCCGCTCCGGTATCCACGCATAAAAAGTGGATCGCCCGAACTATCCAACGACAGATTGCACTGGTTTTCACTAATATGTGTGTGAATCCGTAGAGTGGGCCGGTTGGTATCCACCGAAGGCCTTATCCCATAATTTTCCTTGAAAAAATCGACTACTGCATCTTTAGTACGGAGTGCCACATATTTCGAATGATTGAATATTTTTGAGTTAACTACCGCATCGACCGCAAGTGTGCCATCGTGTGATAAAAACTTATCCCATGGTATTAATTTCAAAAGCCTGTAAAATTCCTCCTGGTCCTGAAAGGTAAACTCATTTACCGGGTATAATATCCTTAAAGCGGTACGAAGCCATATATTTGCTTTATACATCAGCTTTAAATCTCCTTTAAAGGATACTGCCCGTTTAAGAACATTTATTTCTTCGCCTCCAATTTCTTTAATTTCAGAAGCCAGAACTTCTTCGAGTCCGTGTAATGTTTTGGCAACAAGTATTTTTTTTTGCATCAGGGTATTACTTTCAGCTTAACAATATATTTATCAGGGATAAATTGATTAAAATTAATATCAGCAAAAATAAGCATTATCAGCAATTGTTTAAAGAAAGTCGATTATCCAGAAATCAATATCTGCTTGTGCAAAAACAGCCGACCATTCAATTCAATCTTCCAACTGAGAAATATAATGCCCCACCCCAAACCGAAGGTCTGAATATGAAAAGTTATCACTTAGCATTGACTTTAAATCTCCCAATTTTGTGCTATCATTTGTCTTAATCGTTTCGATTATTTTAGATATCTTTTCAGCAGGAACAAACTGTGTGGCAGGAATTTTACCTGTAGCCACATAATAGGCAAGATGCCCCTCGATCGTAGAAACTGCCAATCCTCGCTCCCTGGCAATTTCGCCGATGTTTAGTCCGGCCTCATAAAATTTAAATGTGATTTCTTTTGTGTTTGGTTTCTCAGCCTTTTTGTCTTTCTTTTTTTTCGACGAAGGTTCTTTGCGATCTTTGGTTCTCAGGCCATCATCAAGCATTTTTTCCCTTTCAGAAATATATATCGATTTTCTCAATTCTTCTTTCGAAAGATCTTTATTCTCGATCGATGCTTTTAGAATAGCCTCGGCTTTGATAATAAACTGTAATTGCCTGAATAACAACAATTCTACATCCCTTAATTCATTGAGATAGGTCTTAATTCTTTTTTCTGATTTCAACTCTCTGATATGCGAAAAAACACGTTCGGAAAACTCTTTTAACTTTGGCTCAAAAAAATCTTTAGCAGCCAGGAGCCTTTCATGCAGGAAATTTACATAGCCCTTATTCTTTGATTCAATAATGCTTTTAAGCTGATTCAGAAATTTATCTGATATATCCTTCAATTTAACAAGGTCGCTTTTCAAAGTTATAGCCCAGTCGTGATATTGCTGTTTTGCTGATCGTTGCGTGTCCTTGTTATAACTTTCGACATGATACCCAAACAGCCTCAACATAAAAGAAAAATCAAAGGATTTTAATATATAATCAGTAATAAACCGCCGGGATTCATCTTCAAAGATAGAATTAAGAGTATCAGCCTGTTTCTTGGTTTGGGCGAACTCCGATAATGCATGATCGGGTACAAGACCTGATGTCGGAACAGGGGCAGTAAGAACCAGTCCGTCGAGCGAGGTAAGCCTCGACAGGGCCACATAAACCTGACCCGGGGCAAATGCCTTCGATACATCGATTATGGCTTTTTCAAACGTAAGTCCCTGGCTTTTATGAACCGTAATAGCCCATGCAAGTTTTATTGGGAAGTGACTGAAGGTGCCCAGTAGTTTTTCCTCAATCTGGTTAGTTTCCTTGTTCAGGGTATATCGTTTGTTTTCCCAGGTGTATGGTTCAACCAATGTAGCGGGGCTTCCATCGGTAAATGAAACCTCCAGATCATCATCGGAGATGTCACTGATAGTTCCAATTTTTCCATTATAGTAGCGATTCTCGCCCGACAGGTCATTTTTAATGAACATAACCTGCGCATCTTTTTTAAGTTCCAGGGTATATTCAACAGGATACTGATATTCGCTGAAGTCACCTTCGATTTCAGCATTGAAAAAGTATCGTTTGCCTGGCAAATTTTCCAAAGCCTTCCGGTTCAGGTTGTCGGCCTGGTAATTATGTGTGTTTATCCGGATATATCCCTCATTTTTTCCGGGAACAAAATCAGGCTTATAATAATTATTTAATAATCCGATATCATTTCTTGATACCTTGTTATCTCGAAAATTATTAAGTAGTTGGATAAACTGATAATCACTCTGTCGGTAGATTTTATCGAGCTCTAAGAAAACCGGATTTTTATCTTTTAAAGCCCGGGCCTCAAAAAAGAATATGCTTGAATAAAACTCCTGAAGGTATTTCCATTCATCGTCTTTTACAACCGGGGGCAACTGCCACAAATCGCCAATAAAAAGAATCTGTACTCCTCCAAATTCCCGCTTATTTCTTCTTATCGATCGAAGGATTACATCAATGGCATCAAGCAAATCGGCCCGTAACATGCTCACCTCATCAATAATCAGAAGTTCAAGCTCTTGTAGCATGGCTCGCTTTGTTTTGTTCATCTGCCTGTTACGCAATAAAGATTGTGGTGTGGATATCTGGGTCGACATATCAATATCAATCGAAAGCCTGTCGGATGGCAGGAACGCACCAAAAGGAAGTTGAAAAAGTGAATGTAAAGTAACGCCTCCTGCATTGATAGCAGCAATCCCAGTAGGAGCAGCAACCACTGTATTTTTATGCGTATTGTCCTGAATAAATTTCAGGAATGTAGTTTTTCCAGTCCCCGCTTTACCTGTAAGAAAAACATGACAATTCGTGCTGTTTATGAATTTTGTTGCATATTTTGCTGCCTCGGTCGAAAAAGTAACCATTAGGAATCTATTTTTATCAGGTAAATGTACCACGAATAATTGACTTCTATCAAAATATTTAAAAATGATTCCTTACCGGTTCAAAATCTCTCATTTATATAAAACAATTTTCGCCGAAAAATAAAATGTTAAATTCTAAAAATATCACTTAAAATTTTGTTAAGAATTAAAGTCGAACAAATGTGTATCAAACACATTATCTGTAATTTATAATCAAACCCAGCAGCCAACATCAAATAATTTTTTGAACCATAAAAAAGAAACATTGTTCTATGTGTACGATATGTAAATTGTTGATATTAATTAAAATCTAAATAAAATGACAAAATTAGTTATCGTTGTGAGCTTATTTATAGCTTTTAGTAGTACGGTAATGTATGCCCAGGATTATACTGCTGATATCGACCAAACATCTTTGACATGGCTCGGTGAAAAGGTTACCGGAGAGCATACTGGTAATATTCAGTTGAAAAGTGGTCATCTATCTGTTTCGGATGGTAAAATAGTGAGTGGGATTTTTGAAGTTGATATGAGTTCTATTACATGTACCGACCTTGAAGACGAAGGTTATAACAAAAAATTAATCGGACATCTGAAATCGGACGATTTTTTTGGTGTAGCAAAGTATCCGACTGCCCGATTTGAAATTTTAGGATCGGAGTCTATTAAAAATGGAAGTGCCAGGGTTAAAGGCAACCTCACCATAAAGGGAAAGACACATCCTGTTGAATTCCGCGCAAATACCATGGAAAATGATGAAGGATTACGATTTTTTGCCAATATCATAATCGACCGTACAAAATATGATATCCGCTACGGTTCGGGAAGTTTCTTCGACAATCTTGGTGATAAAACCATTTATGATGAATTCAAGATAAAATTAAATATGCTGGCTACAAAAAAGTAGTCGGACAAATTTTCAAGACTACATTGTAATTTATTTTGGCTAAATGATTAAAACTGATGTCTATGAGTGAAGTTTTATAATACGAACTTTCAAATCTAACAGACATAGTTTTTAGAATAAGCATAAAACCTTTACTGGCTGATTAATTCTCATAACTCAGACACACATTGCCGGTAAAGGTTTTTTTATTGGACGTGTTTTAAATTTATTTGTAATTTTAGCAAATCCAAATATAATAATGTGGTAATCATCAAAAGCACGTTTATGAGTACAAAAGAAAAGATTATCCTTGCCCCTACCGATTTTTCAGAAGTATGCCAGAATGCAATCGGGCATGGTGCAAAGTTGGCCAAATTGATCGATGCAAAATTATGTCTCCTTCATGTTTTCAACAGCGATAGTAAGTCACATGCAAAAAAAGAAGGCCTTACAATGGCTGCCCTGAAAGATAGGTTAAAGAAAATTGCCGACGAAGTAAGCAGTAATTATGGTATTGGTGTTACTCCTATGGTAAAAGAAGGAGCCCTGTTTGCAACTATCGAGGAGGTTTCCAAAAGTCTTCATTCTATGCTGCTGGTATTGGGAACACATGGAAAAACAGGTATTCAGCACCTTACAGGCAGCTATGCACTTAAGGTTGTAACAGCTTCTCCATCGCCTGTTATAGTATTTCAGCAGCGGGCTTTTGAGAAAGGATTTAAAAACATAGTTTTCCCTGTTAGCGATACAACAAATGTCAGGCAGAAAGTAGGTTGGGCAATTGGGATAGCTAAATTATTTGATTCAAAAATACACATCTTTAAAATAGCCGGTAATTCTGATGAGTCGGACAACAAAATCAAAATCATAAGCAATCAGATCAAGGAATCATTTCAGAAGAACGGAGTTGATTTTGTCGAACAATCTGCTTCAAAATCGGGCAGTTTTGCCGAGCAGTTTCTTTACTATGCAAACGCAAATAAGGCCGACCTGATAATGATTATGACCCAGAAGAATGAATTTGTTCCAGCCTTTTTCTTAGGTCCATGGGACGAGAAAATGATCTTTAATCAATCCCAGATCCCTGTAATGTGCATCAATCCCAGGGAATTAAGCACTTTCTTCTTCAAAGGAAGTTTTTAATCTGCTGGGGGTATTCAAAGAAGTAGCTATAAGAACACATTTGTATTTCGCTTATACAAATCGCAAAACCCAAGGTGTAGGTTCATGGGCTTAACGTGTTAATAAGCCACAGAGCGCAAATTCCATTATTCATATTGTTTTGAAGTTGTGATTCTGGTAATTGGACTTACCATGTACATTATGCAAGTTTATTGGGCTAATCATACGAGTATTATCAATACAAATTACCCATCAGAAACAAGCCGTTTCAACATCATTACATTCTACAAGTGCCTTTTGATAAGTCTGTTGATAAATCTTCAATGAAAAATTAACCATTTTACCAGATAGCCGTATGAATCCTCAAACAATGCGAAATAATAATGCGACTAACAAAGAAATACAAATTGCGGGCTCAATTCAATATTTTCCTGCTTAGTTTATTATTGGTACTATTCTCATTTCTTGGAATCTTCATATATAAATATGCACAACACAGCATTTTTACGCGCAATAGTTTAAGGATGCAAGGTCAGCTTAGCGATTTCGTCGACATGTTCGATATGCAAAATACTTTAAAAATCAATAAGGTAAAAGAAGATCTGCTTATTGCACATCATGTATTTTACGAAACATGCAAAGGCAACATTATACAATCTGACAAACATAAAATTGCTGTAAAAGCAGTAAACCAACTGAGCCTCGACACATTCGACGTTGACGTACCCCGATGGGAAAAAGATGGCATTCAGTTGCATTTAGATAAATCACTTGTTGATAAAATTAAATTGTTAGGACCACAAACGGCCAGCATTTATCAAAAATTCGAGTACGGCTACCTTAGAATATCAACCAATGTAAAAGACACCAATAATGTGCGGGCACTTGGAGAATTTATACCTAACGGATCGCCAATTATAGATGCAGTGGAACGTGGCGAGAGCTATCTTGGACGGGCATATATGGCAAACGATTGGTATATCTCAAATTACGAACCAATAAGGATTGATGGAAAAGTAGCGGGAATGTTAGAAGTTGCCGAAAAAGAAAAGGACCTTACCCTTATTAAAGAAAAATTCAACGACAAGCGGATCCTGCAAACCGGACACCCGTTTATTATCTCAAATAATAAAGATTACAGGGGATTATTAGTTGTTGATGCATATGCCCAAGGCGAAAACTGGTATGAAACAAGCGATCTGAAAAAGCGGGACTATTTCGATAATCTGATAACTGCCTATAATAGCCGGTCAACATTACTGGACGTGGATTTAGGCGCCGACAGCAAGGTCTTTTCTTTTGAAACAGGATCGCCCATGTCGGAAAAACGACTCATTGTATTTATCCAGTATTACGAATTATATGAGTATTTCATTGGCATAGTAATTCCGAAAGATGATTTTATCTCAACGCCATTAATTAAACTCTTCCTGATAATTTTATCAGTGATAATTTCCTTTATGCTAATTTCAATTGTTCTGGTCAACAGATTTGTAAAAGCCCGGATAATCCCTCTTATTGCTTCGGTTAAGTCGATTAAACAAATGACAAAAGGAGATTTGCCAGAGCCACTAAGTATTTCTGGCAATGATGAAATAGCAGAAATAGGCAATTCCCTTAACAGGTTATCAGGAATATTCAGAACCAATGCCCTGTTTGCACGGAATATAGGTCAAGGAAAATTCGACGAAGAGTACCATGTTTTAGGTGAAAACGATGTACTTGGGAACTCACTTGTAACCATGCGGAACAACCTGAAAGATCTATCAGGAAAACAAGAAAGAATAAACTGGTTGCAGGAATCAACCAATAAAGTAAACTTGTTTTTGCGCGAAGAAAAAGAAATCAATAAACTTGTTAACGAGTTACTTTCACTTCTTGCTGAAATCATTGGATTTCAGGTAGCAGCTATTTATTGTAAAGAAAAAGAGGTATTCCGTCTGACAGGATCATATGCCTTTAACGTCAGAAAATCGAATGCCAATGAATTTGCCCCGGGTGAAGGATTAGTAGGACAGGCAGCCCTTGAACACAAAACAATATTGTTTAAAGATGCACCTAAAGATTTCATTTTTATCCAATCGGGGCTTGGCGAAGCAGTATCGGCCAATGTTATGGTTGTTCCTTTAATTTATCAGGAAACTGTAGTTGCCGTTCTTGAGATAGGTACAAGCCATATTATTCTTGAAGAACAAATTGAATTAATCGAGAAAAGTTCAGAATCTATAGCTATTGCTATACACTCGATTAATGTTCGAAAAGAAATGAAAGAGCTTCTGAATAAAACAATAGAACAACAAAAAGAAGCCGAAAGGAGTGCTGCAGAACTTGCTGCAAGCGAAGAAGAATTAAAACAGACAAATGAAATGCTCGAGGCTCAGGCCAAATCACTCAGGGAATCAGAAAGTAACCTACAGGCACAGCAAGAGGAACTTAGGGTAATAAACGAAGAACTTCAGGAAAAGGGCAGGTCGCTCGAAATTCAAAAAGAAGAGATTACTACAAAAAACAGCGAACTCGAACTGGCCAGTAAAGAACTTCAGAATAAAGCCTTTGAACTCGAAGCAGCAAGCAAGTATAAGTCGGAATTTTTGGCAAACATGTCGCATGAATTAAGAACACCTCTAAATAGCTTGCTGATTCTTTCGAACGACCTTGCCAAGAACAAAACTAAAAACCTTGATGAGGATCAGGTCGAATCGGCTGAAATAATCTACAAAAGCGGAAACGATTTACTTAACCTGATTAATGACATTTTAGACCTTTCAAAAATTGAATCCGGAAAAATGCAAATGGTATTTGAACAAATGCCATTGAGCGCAATTGAACATAAAGTTTCGATGAATTTCAAGCGAATTTCCGAATCTAAAAACATCTATCTCAAAGTTAATTATCACAAAGGATTGCCCTCCAGCATTGAATCTGATGTACAACGGGTTTTCCAAATAATCAAAAACCTGGTTTCGAATGCTGTTAAGTTTACCTCGCAAGGTGGTGTTACTGTCGATATCAAAAAAACGACGAATGGTGACCTTCCTACAGGATCGAAACTTAAAGCAGGTGAATCTATTGCATTATCGGTAACCGACACCGGGATAGGAATTCCTCAGGAAAAACAAAAAGCAATTTTTGATGCTTTTAAACAAGCCGACGGTGGAACATCGCGCCGATATGGAGGTACAGGCCTTGGATTATCTATTTCGCGTGAGCTTACCAAATTATTAAACGGCGAACTACATTTGTCGAGTGAAGAAGGAAAAGGATCGGTCTTTACGCTTTTCCTGCCTATCAGCAATCCAAAAGGCAATATAGTTGATGATGTTGAAATCAATGAACAAAATAAAATCAATGAGCAACAAAAACCGATAGAGAGTGTAGTTAAAAGTACTGAATATCAATCAGAAAACACATTGCCTGATAAAAAAAGCGACGACAGGGACGACCTGAACGAACATGCCAAAACTATTTTAGTGGTCGAGGATGATTCTACGTTTATGAACAACCTGCTCAAGCTATGTCATGAAAAGGGATTTAATTTCCTTGCGGCATCAACCGGTACTGAAGGATTACGAATAGCCGATAAATTTCAGCCTGATGCAATTATTCTTGATATAAAACTACCAGATGCCAACGGCTGGGAGTTGATGAAAAAACTAAAAGAAAACGAGAAAACAAGAGCCATACCTGTTCATATGATGTCGGTTGATGAACAAAGCATTGATCCGGTTAAAAGAGGAGCAATTGGTTTTATTACCAAGCCGGTACAAAGCGATTTGATTGTCGACATGTTAGATAAAATTGAAGAATATATTGATTCATCAATAATGAACCTTTTAATTGTTGAAGACGATATAAACCTTCGTAAAAGCATAAAAAAACTTATCAGCGAAAACGATATTGCCGCAATCGATGCATCTACCGGCAAGGAAGCCATCGAGATATTAAACACAAATAAAATCGATTGCATGATACTCGATCTTGGCCTTCCTGATATATCGGGATTCGATCTGCTTAAAAAATTAAAAAGCAATGGAAGCATAGAGCTACCTCCCATTGTTGTCTATACAGGCAAAGATTTAACACCGGAAGAAAATGAGCTGCTCCACCAATATACCAATGCAGTAATTATTAAAGGGGAAAAATCAGAAGAACGCCTGTTGGACGAAACTGCTTTATTCCTGCACAAGGTTGTAAACGACTCGCATAAGCAAATTCCTGCTGACATTTCCGCGGAATTTGAGAAAGATACAGTGTTCAATAATAAAACCATCCTGCTGGTTGATGATGATATGCGAAATGTTTTTGCGCTTAGTAAAATACTAAGAGACAACGGAATGGAAATAATTAAAGCCGCCAATGGGAAAATGGCTCTTGAAAAACTCAGGAAACATCACAAGATAGATTTCGTATTAATGGACATTATGATGCCGGAAATGGATGGATATGAGACACTAAAAAAGATACGGGAGCAACCAGGACTTAAAAACCTTCCGGTTATTGCACTTACAGCAAAAGCCATGAAGGGTGATAAAGAAAAATGTCTTGAAGCTGGTGCCAGCGATTACCTTACAAAACCAGTTGATGTAGATAAACTTTTATCGCTAATGCGGGTATGGCTATACAAATAATTACAGTTTATAGTGTCTGATAATTTGATTTTGAAACGGGGCAAATAATATAATGGACGAACACGCAAAAATATTAATAGTCGACGACAGGATTGAAAACCTGATTTCGCTTGAAAAATTATTGCGAGGATTTAAAGTCGATTTTATCAGGGCATTATCTGGAAACGAAGCCCTTACAAAAACACTCGATAACGATTTTGCTCTTGCAATAATCGACGTGCAAATGCCCGAGATGGATGGCTACGAAACGGTTACATACCTGCGCGAAGATGAAAACACACGCTATTTACCTGTAATTTTTGTTTCTGCAATTTTTAAAGACGATTATTATGTTGTTAAAGGAATAGAAACAGGTGCAGTCGATTTTATTGCAAAACCAATCATTCCTGAAATTCTTCAGGGAAAAGTCCAGGTATTCCTCGACTTATATACCCAGCGAAAGAAACTTGAAAAAATAAATAAGGAACTCACCATCTCGAAAGACAAAGCTGAAGCGGCTACCATTGCAAAATCACTTTTTCTGGCCAACATGTCGCATGAAATAAGAACTCCAATGAACGGTATCATTGGTATGACCGACATATTAAACACAACTCAATTAAACGACGAACAACGTGAATATCTCGACATAATTAAACTATCCGGCTCAAACCTGCTGACTATTATCAACGACATCCTTGATTTTTCAAAGATCGAATCAGGACAGATTGATCTTGAGAAAATCGATTTTTCACTCCATCAGGAGGTGAAAAACGTTAAGAACATTTTGGCCCTTAAAGTTGACGAGAAGAGCTTATATTTAAAATCATCAGTTGTTCCGGGCATCCCGAAAACATTAAAAGGCGATCCAACCAGGCTCAAACAAATTCTGATCAACCTGGTAAACAATGCCGTAAAATTCACAAGCAAAGGTGGTGTTACCATTCGCATTGAAATTAGTAACCTTCATGATGATAAAATTTGCCTCAAGTTTCGTGTGATAGATAGTGGAATTGGTATTTCTCAGGACAAACTTGATACTCTTTTTAAAGCATTTTCGCAAGCCGATTCCTCAATTTCGCGTCGTTATGGAGGTACAGGCCTCGGATTGGCTATCTCGAAACAGTTGGTAGAATTAATGAATGGTGAAATTGGAGTACTGAGCACCGAAGGCAAGGGAAGTGAATTTTGGTTTACAGCATGTTTTAATTATGATTGCCAGGAACAGGAAGACGGAAATGTGTACGATTTGGATGAGTCGGAAACCATTCATAAAAAACTAAAAATTCTACTGGCCGAAGACAACCTCGTCAACCAGCGTGTCGCATTGTTTAACCTGCAGCGACTTGGCCACTCTGTTGATGTGGCCAATAACGGCGAAGAAGCCATATCCCGTTTTGCCAGAAAAAAATACGACCTGATCCTTATGGATGTCCAAATGCCTAAGATTGACGGTATTCAGGCCACAAAAGAAATAAGACAATTAGAAACCATGCAGGCGAACAGCAATTATCCTCCTATACGAATTGTTGCCATGACAGCCAATGCCCTTAAAGGCGACAAGGAAAAATACATAGAGTACGGTATGGACGACTACATTGCCAAGCCATTCCGACCCGACGAACTGAAACAAGTTATCCAGCGAAATATCCAGGTTGTCTATAGCTAATTTTTTGGTTTCTAACGAAAAATAGCATTCATGGTGCATCATTATTGAAAATAAAATCATATTTTTGCAGCCAATTAATAAACATAATGTCTAACTCATTAATTACTTAATTATTAAATGGTTGAAGAAAACAATGATGCGTTAAACGATAAAACTATCGTTGCAGAAGAAAGCGCTGAAAGTAAAAAAGATGTTTCTGTAACAACAGAAACTATTGTTGATGTAGCTGAAGAAGCTAAAACAGATGATGCTGTAGTGGCAAAAAGCGAAGAAGAACCAAAGGAGGAAACCGTTAGCGAAAATCTTCCGGTAACAGAAGAAGCTCCCGTCACCGAGACTCCTGAAAACACTGAAGCTGTTGTAGAAACAATAGAAACAAGCAACGAAGATCAGGTAGCCGAAATTAAAGAGGAAAAACCTGCAACCGAATCGCCGGTTGAAAGTGCCGTAGCAGTTGAAGTAAAGGAAACCGTTTCGGCAGAAGTGGATGACCAGGAAATTGAACTTAAACCAATTGGATCGAATGAGAATGTACCACTCGATCAGTTTGACTGGGATGAGTATGTAATCGAAGCTGATAGTTATTCAAAATCGGAGCGTTCACAACTTGAAGATATGTACAACGAAACGTTATCTACTATTCAGGATAGCGAAGTACTGGAAGGTAAAGTTGTTTCAATGAACAAGAGGGAAGTTGTAATCAACATTGGCTACAAATCCGAAGGTGTTATCAGCACAAATGAGTTTCGCTACAATCCGGAATTAAAAGAAGGCGACAATGTTGAAGTTTATGTTGAAAGTCAGGAAGACAAAAGTGGCCAGTTAATTCTTTCGCATAAAAAAGCAAGAGCATTACGCTCCTGGGACCGTGTAAATGAAGCACTCGATAAAGATGAAATCATAAACGGTTTCATAAAGTGCCGGACTAAAGGTGGAATGATTGTCGATGTATTCGGAATCGAAGCGTTCCTTCCTGGTTCACAAATCGATGTTAAGCCTATCCGTGATTATGATATATATGTAGGCAAAACAATGGAATTTAAGGTAGTAAAAATCAACCACGAATTCCGCAATGTTGTTGTATCGCACAAAGCATTAATCGAGGCCGAACTCGAACAACAAAAGAAAGAGATTATTGCACGACTCGAAAAAGGTCAGGTACTTGAAGGTACTGTTAAAAACATCACATCATACGGTGTATTTATTGACCTTGGCGGTGTAGACGGACTTATTCACATCACCGATCTGTCATGGGGAAGGGTTACACATCCTGAAGAAATTGTTACACTGGATGAAAAACTCAATGTTGTTATTCTCGATTTCGACGATTCAAAGAAAAGGATTGCACTTGGTCTGAAACAATTAACCAAGCATCCATGGGATTCGCTCGACGAAAACCTCAAAGTAGGCGACAAAGTATCAGGAAAAGTAGTAGTTATGGCCGATTACGGTGCATTTGTTGAAATCGCACCAGGTGTCGAAGGACTGATCCATGTTTCAGAAATGTCGTGGTCGCAACACCTTCGTAGTGCACAGGAATTCCTAAAAGTAGGCGACGAGGTTGAAGCTCAGATCCTCACACTCGACCGTGATGAACGCAAAATGTCGCTCGGCATTAAGCAACTGAAAACCGATCCATGGGAG
>CAYLZH010000100.1:0-15390 GCA_964388245.1 uncultured Bacteroidales bacterium | reverse complement strand
GGGGGTTGCAGTTAAAATGCAGGGCCATAGTGGCCAGGCAGCGCGAATAGTTGGTTAATGTACTATAGGTTTTCCCGAATAGTTGAACGTGACGTTCCAGCTCCTGGTAAAGCTTTCCGAATTCTGGTACAATTTTACTTGCTCTTTCGATAAGGGTCAATCCTTTTTTTTCATACTTTTATAGTTTAGATGAATACTAAAAGAAAAGGTACGAAACTTCCGGTGGCTATAAAAGGACTTTAGCTACCGGTAGGTTTCGTTCAACAGCCAACATAGCACAGCGGGGCGACTTCTTTTCATTCGGCATTCCATCTCCGTTTCGGCATTTTCAACGAGGGATTGATACGCATTCCAAAAACCCCGCCGATGCCATATTGACAAAACGTTGTGGTGCATTTGGTTAAACACTACGAGAATGATTTGACAAATTGAAATATATTAATTATCTTAGACGTTAGTAACGTAATGTGACAGTATGATTGTTTCATTTGGTTCAAAGGATACTGAAAAGATTTGGAATGGAGATAGAGTAAAGAAGATGCCAAATCGAAATTCAACAAATTGGACGAAGAAAATTGAGGATGATTAATAACTCACAAAACTGGTCTGATTTGAGAATTCCTCCATCCAACAGACTTGATAAATTAAAAGGTTCTGATATTTATAGTATTAGGATTAAAGACTAATGGAGAATTGTATTTAGATGGATTGATAATAATGCACTCGATGTTGAGATAGTTGATTATCATTAAAAATTAGAGGATTAATTATGGACAAATTAGCAAATATTCACCCAGGAGAAATTTTACTAGAGGAATTTTTACGTCCACTTGAGATAACAGCTTATAGATTATCAAAAGATACAGACATCCCACAGACTCGTATCTCACAGATAATAAAAGGAAAAAGAAGAATAACAGCTGATACCGCACTTAGATTGGCTTCTTATTTAGGAACAACTGCAAAATTCTGGCTTGGACTTCAAGATGATTATGATATTGAGAAAGAGAGAGAAAGTAAAAAAGACATCCTGTTTAGAATAAAGAAAAAAGCACCACAACAACTAAGCGTCTGACCCGCATCAAATGAAGAGGTTAGATCCATTGTTGACAGCCTGTTCCGTACCTTAGGTCGGGATTGTACTACATCCCGGTCAGTTTCTATGCACTTATCGACAAATTATTTGGTTTTTGTAATGATATTTATGCAGGTCGAAAATCAACTTTTTATAGAAAAAATTGTTTTTTATTTCAGTTTGATCACTGGTTTATTATTCAGATTAAAATATCAGCAATGACAAAAGAAGAAGTTTTAAAGGAATTGAAGAGCTACGGTAACGAAGGAACTAAAAAAGTCTTACTAAAGCATGGGGCAAGAGAACCATTTTTTGGGGTTAAAGTGCAGGATTTAAAGAAGATAGTTAAAAAGATTAAGAAAAACCATGAATTATCTCTTGAGCTTTATGCTACCGGAAATTCGGATGCCATGTATCTGGCCGGCCTGATAGCTGACGAAAGCAAGATCACAAAAGAAGACCTTCAAAGATGGGCCGGTGAGGCATACTGGTATTATATTAGCGAATACACTGTGCCCTGGGTTGCTGCAGAAAGTAAATATGGTTTTGAACTGGCTTTGGAATGGATTGAGTCTGACAATGAACTGCTTGCTTCAACAGGATGGGCAACATTTTCATCGTTAACTTCAGTAAAACAGGACGATGAGCTGGATATTGAAGTGTTGAGTGGCCTCTTGGAAAGGATAGAAGCATCGATCCACTCGGTCCCAAACAGGGTGCGTTACACCATGAATGGTTATGTTATTGCTATTGGAAGCAATGTTAAAGAACTAAGTGATAAAGCACGCGAAGTTGCCGGAAAAATTGGGAAAGTCAGTGTAGATATGGGAGGGACAGCCTGTAAGGTCCCGCTCGCCACAACCTATATTCAAAAAGTAATTGATAAAGGAAACCTCGGTAAAAAGCGCAAAACAGCAAGGTGTTAGATGATTCCTGAAGATATTTGATCTCTTATGTAACGATTTTTAAACATACACGTCCTGTGTGGGTAATTAAAACCGATAATAAAAAAACTACTATCATGGAAAGTGAATCAAAATGTAAGGAAAAGGATGTAAAATGCAATGCTCCGGCCGGTGCTGTTTATGGTTTGGGTTTAATTGGGGCTGCCATATATTTTATCTCAGTGGCAACAGGTTTTTGGATGGGTGTTGTCGGAGTGCTCAAAGCCATAGTCTGGCCAGTGTTTCTTGTTTATGAAGCTTTCAGCTTTTTTGCATCGTAATAAACTTTTGCCGGTTATAATTTTCCATTATTTTTAAGGAAAATTCTGCGAATATGCATCGGGTACACTGCCGTACATTTAATACTGTTCTCCTTATATTATTAATGCTGATTGTTGTTTCATGTAAAATGTCTAACACCCCGACAGGGCTTAGCACTGAACACCAGGTCGATAAGGAGTTGTTGACAGCCAATAACAACCATGTTCACCAATTGCCGCCTGCCGAAACTGTATCAGAAACTGCTATTTCGATGGGGATAGGTCTGCTTTCAGGTCCAATAATGATGTATAATAATTTTGCCCGGAACTCATACAACCCATTCTTCGATACTGTACCAATCTACGATTCAACATATCAAAATGTAATTGGAGGAATCCCAAAATCAGAAAGTACGCTATATACTTATGGCGCATATGTATTTCTACGAGGGAAAAATCATATTTATTACAACTGCGATGCAGACCGCCTGGATGGTATGTCGAATTTAGAAAACAGCCTGAAAGTTTTTGCTGAAAACAATGGCTATATTAATCTTTTAGCGTGCAGATTTGGACAGCATAAAACCTGGATAAAGCCAATCGATTTAGGGAATCAATATCAGTTTATAAGATGGATCGATTATTTTAAAAAATATCCAAAAGGTAACCAGGGCTGGCAACACGGGTACGAATGGATTGGTGGCAATGGTTATTCGCTTCGTTATTACCCTTTCAGGCAATCATTGGAAAAGATTGAAATAAATCCGGGCGTAGAAATATATCTGCTTGAAGAATATCAGCGAAACTGGGCCAAAGTTCTTGTTAAAGAAGTTGAATATAAATTTGGTGAAATGTATTTTCAGGAGGCAATATATGGAAATGAATGGACTGGCTGGATGAAAATTGTTTCCGATACAGGACACCCTCTTCTCCAGGAAGTTATTTTAGGATGCTGATCAATGGTTGAACTATCAGACTGGAATTAATTGCCAATAACCTTAAACTCTGTGCGTCGGTTTTGTTGGTGTAAGCTCTCTGGACACGGGATGCCGTTTCTGCACCGGTTTTTAAGTCTGGTTTCACCATATCCCTTAGGAATGATCCTGCTTTTTTCAATGCCTTTTGATATTATATAATCTGCTACCGTATTGGCACGCTTTTGCGAAAGTTCGAGATTGTATTCATCGCTTGCTCTTGAATCGGTATGCGAACTAAGCTCAATGGTTATATGGGGATTGCTTTGTAGCAGGTTTATCAATTTTTCACATTCGATTTTTGCCGAAGGTTTTAAGTCCCATTTATTTAAGTCGTAGTAAATATTCTTTAACTCAATTGCTTTATCGAGTACCATCTTTTTCATTCCAAGCACTACATCATAATAAATTATTTCTGATTCGCTTTTACCAAAGGTGCTTAAATCCTGAATGCTTTCGGTAAAATACCCGTCTTTTGAGAAAATGACATTGTAGTTTGATTCAGGATCAAGGCTGAATTCAAACTTGCCGTCATCAGATGTGGTCATGCCTTTCGAGATAAGATAGGTTTGATTCTTTAATTCAACATGGGCCAGGTCTATCGGGAGACCGTTTTCAGCATCGGTGATTTTTCCTTCGAGCATAAACCATATCGATTCTTCCAGCTCGATCTCAAGATAGGGTTCATCAACTCCTTCATATTCCGATTCGAAATACAGGATGGTCTTGGTGTGATATCCGGGTTTGCTAACAGCTATATTGTAATTCTGGCCGTATTCGATCCTAAAATTGAACAAACCTTCGGGATCGGTCATTTTTTCCTGGTCAGGATTGATATAATCCTGCAATACTACATCAACTTCGTCGATAGGTTTTTTTGTTATTGCACTTATTACCCGTCCCTTAAGGTTCTTCATCATGTCGAAATTCTTTTCGAAATAATAGATATCATCGCCACCCTTTCCTCCATCTCTATTCGAGCTAAAATATCCAATGGTGTGATTATCGTTTATGACATATGCAAAATCATCTTTCGATGAATTAAATGGTGGTTTGATATTCGACGGTTTGTCCCATTTATATCCATTGTATCGGGTAACAAAAATGTCGAGGCCGCCCAAGCCGGCATGTCCGTCGGTTGAAAAATACAGGCTTCCATCGGGATGAATGAATGGAAACATTTCATTACCGGTTGTATTTACATTTATCCCGAGATTCACGGGCTTTGTCCATTTATATCCGAGTTTCCGGCTAACATAAATATCAGTACCGCCAAAACCTCCCGGCATGTCTGAGATAAAGTAAAGTACCCGGCCATCTTCCGACAATGTTGGATGCCCTATCGAGTATTCATAATTGTTTATTTCGAACAGTTCAATTTCTTTCCAAACTTCGTTCTTTAGTGTGGCTATGTAGATATTAAGTTTGTTAACACCTGCTGAACTTTTGACTGTTTTTCCGTTGAGAAAGTTGTTCCGTGTAAAATAAATTACCGACTGATTTGCATTAAAGGAAACCGGACCCTCGTGATAACGCGAATTGAGCTTATCAGAGAATGGGACTGCTTCACGAAATTTATCCTCGTATCCTTCATATGAATAATAAAGATCGAGATAGGGCTCGCCTGTCCAGCCAAACCTTCTTTTCGATTTTGAATAGCCTTTACGGGAAGAAGAAAAGACAATACCTGATTGATAAAAAACTGCTCCAAAATCTGAATAGGGTGTGTTTATATTCAGATTAAAAACTTTAAAGTTAACCGAATCGACCTGCAGGATTTTATTTACCTCATCGATTGCCTGAATGTAATCGCGTGCATATTTATCGTTTGGATTCGATTTGAAATATTCAATAAACCATTCTTTTGCCTCGTCATACTTTTGGTTATTCATCAGTGTTTTGGCATAGTGTAAATAATGTACCGGCAATGCTTCGTTCGATTTTACAACCACCTGGTATAATCGTTCGGCTTCGATGGTTTGGTTGGTAAAGCGATAACAATCGGCAAGTCTGGTCATTGCCTCAATGTCATGTACCGATCCCAGGTAATGAGTATAATACTCAATGGCCTTTGTATAGTGTTGAAGATCGTAAAACTTATTTGCCTTATGCAGGAAATGATCCTGAGAAAACAAGCTGTTTGTTGCCGCAAGAATTAAAAGTATTACTGAAATTATGTTATATATCCGTTTCATGAATTAGTAATATTTTAAAAATAACGGGGCGACATTATCCGATCGCTTTTTGAATGAACCATATAACTTAGTACAATTTCATGTGTAGTCGGATTGTAATACGACAGGTTTGTTGAAGTTAAATCAAAGCTATAACTCAACACAAGGTTTTCGCCTAAATTATACCCCAGCATTAAAACATAGGAGTCCTTTAAATGAAGTCCTGCACCAAAATTAAGACCATTTAAGAGGAAACAGTTCAGGTTTACGTCAAGCTGGTTAGGTGCTTGTTTTACGCGCTTCAACATAATCGATGGTTTCAATACTATACCGTTTTTGAGGTGAAAGACATAACCGGACGTAAAAAAAACATGAATCTGTGCAGTGGTCAAAGCAAACAGATCGGCTACATCGTTATCAACAGGCATTTCATTGTCCAGTATTCTGGGCGCTGATAATCCGATATAAAATTGCTCGGAATAAAAATAGGTACCAAAACCAAAATTAGGCATCCAGAAATCTACTCGTTCTTCAGGAAAGGCAGGATCGATTTCGCCGGTGTTAACTTCTGAGGCAGTTCGAATTTCATTCCAGTTTATTTGTTTATCAATTAGTCCGGCATTGATCCCAAAAGCTAGATGCGAATTTGGAAACCGTATTTGGTAAGAATAGCTGAAATAGATGCCTAAATCGCTTTGTATACCAATATCTTCTTTATACAGTAATGCGCCTAATCCAATCTTTTTATTCCTGACAGGCGTTTGCAGGCTTACAATCTGTGTGGTTGGCTGGCCTTCGATATTAAGCCATTGTGTGCGATATATCAGATTGGCATTGAATCCGTTTTTTGTTCCGGCATATGCAGGATTCACAGATAGTTCGTTAAACATATATTGAGAAAACCGGTAAGTGTTTTGCGACTGTACCAACAATGGAACAATCAAAAACAGTAGCACTACCATGCCGTTAACTGCCTTTTTAGCACATTGCATTATTTGTTGATTAGTTATCATTTAATATCTTATTATTACAAACGATGCCTTCCTGATATTTTCCTGCTGCAGGGTAAAGTAAAAATAATATGTTCCGATGGGTAACTTCTCACCAATTACAGTTCGCTTTAACGAAGTATTTGACTGGCCTTCCCACCTTTTTTCCATATCATTATTATCATATCCTTCGATACTGAATACCAGATTCCCCCATCTGTTATAAACTTCAAACTTATTTGGCAGGGGATTGTCAAATTCATCTATGTATTTTTCAAGTCCTAAAATTTCGAAATAGTCATTTAAACCGTCGCCGTTCGGTGAAAAAGCATTTGGGAAAAACAAATCGTAATCGACAGTAATAAAAACGAATGCCTGATCGCATGCGCCTTCATCGTCGCAAACTTCGTAAACAATTGTATCGGTCCCGACAAATTCCTGATCAGGAATATAATCGATTACACCATAATTGTGACTGGCTGTTCCATGCCGGCACGAATCAATAATTGTAAACCACATATCACTCAGTCCATCATCAGGATCGAAAACATTATCGACAAGTGATATTTGCGCTACCTGATCCAAATAGGCCGTAACAATCAGGTCGTTTGCAAACGGAGGATCATTAACAGGAAGCACATTAACTATAAGTAGTATTGAATCACAAAGTGACGGGATCCCGTCGTCGCATAGAAAGACGATTAGGGTGTCGAATCCATAGAAATTATGATTGGGAACATATTCAACACAAAGGCTGGTTGATGGAAATACAGGAAACAGACTACCATTTCCAGTTAATGATGCCGAACTATCAGCAAAAGATAAAACACCATTTTCTTCGTCATAGGCTTCAAGGCAAATGTCGAACGGAGTATCTTCAAGTGTTTCATATATCGTGTCCGAAGTCGTTAGAATTACAGGCGCATCGTTTATCTCTAAAACTTCAATATATATAGGGATGATTGTGCATACAGATGGTTGTCCACTATCACAAATTCGTACCTCCATGGTATCGGAACCAATAAATCCCGGGATGGGTGTATACATAAAACATGAATCGGCTTGTATAGAATCTACGATGTTGGCCAAACCGGTTACTGAATAAGCAGAATCTATTGAGACTAAATGACCATCGGAATCGAATGGTTCGATACAAATAGGAATGGCAATATTTTCGATGGTAGTGTCGCGCATAAAACCTGATACTATCCCCTCGAAAATTACCATTGGTGCATTGTTAAAGGGTATTACATCGATTACAACAATAACTGTGTCATTAAAGGTGCCATCGGATATGATAACCTGTACAATGTCATAGCCGGTAAAGGTAGAATCGGCAGTGTAAACAAAACAGGTATCATCAGGGGGGGCTAAATTTATCATTCCATTTCCAGGCCCCGGTTGAAACGCTGCTGATTGTATAAATAGTGTATCACTATCAGGATCGAAAGCATCGATACAAATTGTTTGTGGTGTGCCGGCAACAGCAATTTCCTGGATGGTATCAGTAGGTTGTTGATTTACAGGATCAATGACATATGGGCTGTCGTTAACAGGTGTTACATCAATTACAAGTAAAACTGAATCACAAACCTGATTGATGTTATCATCACAAAAAATGATTGTTATTGAATCTACTCCAAAGAAATCCTGATTTGGTAAATAAGTTATGCAGATCGTATCGCTTAAAGTGTCGACCACAATCCCGTTGGGCACCATCAGGTTCCAGTTTGTAACGCTGACATTATCTGCATCGATATCAAAGAATTCGAAACAAAAATGCAATGCTGTGTCTTCGGGAGTGCTTAATGAAATCTCTTCTGTTGGAATTGTTGTTCCTGGTTCGAATACTACCGGGGGATCATTTACCGGCAGAACATCAATTATTAGCCATACTGTATCGCAAAGCGAATTTACCTGGTTGTCGCAGAAATAAACTTCAATAGAATCGAGGCCGTTAAAGTCCTGGCTTGGTTGGTAGGCAATGCAAATCGAATCGCTAAGTGTATCTATAACAGCCCCGCTCGGATTTGGCAACTGCCAGCCACTAATTGATACCGTATCGCCATCGAAGTCGAAAAATTCGAAGCAAAATGTAAGCAGGATATCCTCCGGCGTTGAAGTATTAATTATATCAACAGGTGTTGTTGTACCTGGCTGGAATACTACCGGACTATCGTTAACAGGAATTACATTGATAATTAATAAAACAGTATCGCAGAACGGAATTGGTTGATCGTCGCAGAAATAAACATGTACTGTATCGATCCCAGTAAAGTTTTCGTTTGGCTGGTAGGTTATACAGATCGAATCAGTAAGACTGCTTACAATAATTCCGTTAGGATTCGGAATATACCAACTATCGATACTTACATTATCGCCATCATAATCGAAAAAATCAAAACAATAGGTAACCGGTTCATCTTCCAGAGTTGTTGTTGAAATCTCATCAGTAATGTTAGTGGTGCCGGGCAAGAATACAACCGGGGTGTCGTTTGTCGGATTTATAGTGAAATATATTGTATCTGTCGCACAGGGAAAATAAACCGTATTGCATGTTTCGTAAATCAAAAAATCCTGACCGAAATAATTTGTATCGGGTGTGTATAGAATTTCAGTATCAGAAAGGATTTGATAAGTACCATGCAAGGGTGGCTCAACAACCGATGAAATCAGAAGTGTATCCAGTGGGTCAGGATCAATGTCATTGAGTAAAGGCAATACTATAACAGCATTGTCCTCATTTGTCACAGCATAATCTGCCTGAGTTACCGGAGCATCGTTATGCTCAAATATCTGGATAAAAATAAATGAAGTGTCACACTCCAAACCATCACAAACTAAAACCTGCATTGTGTCCAGTCCGAAGTAAAAACTGTTGGGGATATATTCAACCGAATTATCGGGCAATACAGTGGCAGTACCATTCGATGGCCCGTTAAGGATTGTCACATTTAGTTGACCTCCAAAAGGATCGAAATCATTTGTAAGAACATCCACCGATGCAGTATCTCCCTCAACCAGGTTCAGATAGTCATCGTTCGCAATGGGTGGTTCATTTACCTGAATAATATTTGTTGATGCCTGCGATAATACATATGCAGGTTGATAGATAAAGAACTCATTGGTGTTTACAGGATTGTCCTGAATGGCAACCAGATAATATGTGTTAATTATTGTGTCTAAAGTTAAATTGACTGACCAGTTTGGAGCAGTATAGGTTCCTGACGATCCGGCAAAATACCAGTTTCCACCTTCGGGCCTAATATAAATGAGGATATTTTCTCCGTTTCCAGTACCTGTAACATCGAAATTTACAGGAACAAGTGATATGTCACTGGTTGTAGGGCCGATTGCTAATGATGATGAATCGCTGAGATTAGTATAGTTTTGATAATTTCCATCGATTCTAATTCGTCCACTGCCGCCGATGCCTCCATCGTGCGAAATTATTGTATCTTGCTGATCGCCTAAGCCTTTATCTCCTCCAGATACTTCAAAAGAGTTTGTGCCAGAGTTGCTAATTTTCGCACCAACAAGAATGCATCCTCCCGATCCGCCACCACCGCCTGATGCTCCGCGTTCACCAACAACTGATGCATAGGGGACTAACCCATCACCTCCGTTGCCGCCATTGGCCGAAATGTTTCCTATATATGTTGATTGATGACTATACAGTGCAATGCCACCTCCACCGCCTCCGCCGCTTCCGCCCGGATAAAGCGCCCAAACATTTCCTGCGCCACCTCCGGATCCGCCACTTAGGGGAACAATAAAATCATTGCCTGTAATCTTGCCTCCGTTTTCATTATAATTTGCTTCTCCTTTTTCACCGATAGTAGCATTGCCACCACCGCCACCGCCAAATGGCATATTTGTACTATCAGGTGCAAGATTTATTTCACCTCCGGCGCTTCCACCACCATACATGCCGGGAAATGCATTTGGATTTTGGCTTGTTGCATAAACTTCTCCGTAGGCACCGCTACAGCCCAGAGGATGTCCGGTGCCTCCACCTCCACCCTGGTCGCAACGTCCCAGTCCTCCGGGAATCCCGTTTAAGCTATAGCTTCCGGCAAGGGCATAATTGTTCGATTCAGGAGATGGAATTATTTTACCGGTCGATTCTCCCGATTTGTTCCAAACTGTTAATGAATCCCATGGCCCGGGTGTACAACTATATCCACCGGCTGTAAATCCTGGCCCTCCATCACCATTGGCCGATCCGGCACCACCTCCGCCACCACCTGGCGCAGCATCTTTAAGATAAGCATCCATGTTGAGGTGGGTGTTAGTGCCAATTGTAAGATCTCCAAGGCTAATTATTGTTACAGGTAAATATCCCTGGTTTCCTTCAAGAAAAGGATCGCAATCATTCGTCGATACAAAATAATCCATTCCTGTTCCGGTAATACTGAAACTCTGAAAAATCATAGCGCCTCTTGGCGAGCGTTTTCCAGCCCCGCCACCACTTCCGATTGTAATGGTGGGGATTGACGATGCTAAAGGAGCAAGTGGCTGAACAATATAAAAAGTATCGACAAATTGGTAGGTACCATTGGCAAAAACACCAATAGGAATTTTGTGCCCTCCTGAAAGCTGAGCCCAGTCTGATGAATTTGGATTAATATTTTCGTGTACAAAAATGTGTGTAGAGATTAACTGGCCATCCCAACTAATAACAACAGGTCCTATGCTTACTTTTGAATAATCTGCAGAGTTTTCACAAACCACTCTCACCGAATCGCCAATATTATTACTGAAAAGACTGGTGCTTCCATCGAAGAAACTGGTAGTATTTGTAAAATATAACGAGTCGGACGGATCAAGACTCAGTGGTGTATATTGAGAAATTATTTCAATTTTTGTTGCATAGCCTGGTGTACCAATCTCAGGGATCATATAGTGCTTTCCATCGTTTGACTGAGAACGAGAATGGAAAACTACTGCTATGATCAGTATGCAAAACAGTACGATCTTTTTCATAAAAGAATTATCAAATACCTGTGTTATTACGCTTTAGTACCTATTAAGATACATTAGTTTATACATTATTTTACAAAATGTGTAAATGTTGTTACGAGTATACAGAATTTCTGTTTCAAAAAAAAATGGATAAAAATGATAGATGAGTACTTATTTTTTTCTTCGGAAAAAGTGATCTTCTAATCGAATGAAAAATACGTGCAAGTAATGTTTTCGAAATGCTCTCAATACCCAATGGTTTAAAATGGAACTAAGTCAGGAAAAACTTTTTCATCAATTAACGATTCAGAACTCATACCTGGCTTAACAATGTCATAATTATTGGGAGATTACTATCATAAATTAGATAGATTGCACGTATTATTCCTAATGATAATCAGTTTTTATTGCTGATTTCAGTTTCCCGCCTTGCGAACAACTTGGCAATTCAGTGTTTCATAGTTACATAACTCCAGACCGGATCTGATCAAGATGCTAATCTACCTTGTATGCCCATTCCAGGACCAATCCATAAATTGTACAGTCGGCACCGGTTTTATAACATTCTACAGTCATTAATCTTGTGCCCGGTGGCAGTTGAACCCAGGGGCTTGCCACCGGGGTTTGGCTATCAGTATTAACATCTGTTGCTGTTGAATAGTAAGTAGTCTCTTTGTATCTTAATCTGGCATAAGCATGACCACCGGCATCTCTGCTAAGGATTAACCTTACATAAATACCTTCGACACCAGATGGGACGGGAATTGGAATATAAGGCATGTAATCGCCATACCATGTCCACGATGAGGCTGTTACAGTTATAATACCTCTGATGAAATGAGTTGTGTTGAACACGACATACTCATCCTCGGCGCCAATTATACCATCTCCGATGAACCGTGATGCCGAAACGATGCCATTAACTTCGACACGGTTGTTTGTTGCAGGTGTGCCAAATCCTACATTTCCGGCAAATTGAGAATTACCGGTGAAATAAGAAGTCCCATATACATATAATCCCGGGCTTGTGGATTGATCCCAAAGCGAGTGGACATATAAGCCATAATATGCCGATCCCTCACATCGAAGATGGTTTCCTTGTAAACCTAATGCATCGATACCACAACTGCCAGCTGTAGTTATATTGATCCCGTTATCAGAAGCAGTAGTAATATTGAGTCCGTGTCCTCCGGCATTGTTAACGTTAAAACCATGACTGCCAGAAGTTAAAACATGATAACCATGCCCTCCGGCACTTTCGAGGTAAACACCGTGATCGGAACTGCCTCCCGGATGGTTTATATAGAGGCCACCGTTGTTTACGTGCAATTTTTCCCAGGGTGATGTTGTTCCTATTCCAACATTTCCTTCAACAATAAGTCCATCGGAAGGAGCAGCTGAACTTCCCGCATAACTCGATCCTATTGCAAGTGCTCCATCTATATCAAGTTTATTTTGAGGGGATGAAGTTCCGATTCCGACTTTACCTTCGTGTGTTATTCGCATTTGTTCTGAATATGGTTCTCCCATTGGTGGAATTCCTGTTGCAGTATAAAACAGAAGTGCTCCGCTTGGAGGATTTAAACCACTACCACTTGATGTTATTTCTCCTGCTATTCCTGCATATTGTGCTCCGACAGGAAGCATGTTAGTTGTAAAACCTGAGAAGGCAAGATGTCCGACTTCAGAACCGGTGGTTGTCATATTTCCTCCAATCCAAACTGAAGCAGTTTCCTGTCCGGTATTTACGTGTAAATCGGGGCCACTACCCGGAAGCGAGGGCGAGACCTGATACCAGTAAGGATTACCACCAACACCAACATTCCCGTTATCCCTGACCCAAAGGCCAAGGTAGCCTGAATCGTCTTTAAAGCCGATACCTGTAGCATCACGGGCGTATAATGCTCCATCAAATTGGGCTTCACCGGCTACATCCAGTTTTTTCTCAGGTGTTGTTGTTCCAATTCCAACACTGTCCATTGTTGTAAGATAATTTCCTGATTGGGTCCAGTCTCCATCATCCAGGGTTGCTGCATCCTGCCACGATGCTGTGCCATCCAAATCGGAAATCATCACTTTTCCGGCTCCCTGATTTCCGTCAACCATCCTTATTGATCCGATAACATGTAACTTTTCTTGCGGATTTATTGTGCCAATACCCATATTTCCTGAACTGTTAATTCTCATTTTTTCAGAATTATTGGTTCCGAAAAGCAGATAGGAATTTTCATAATTCCAAAAATATACAGACTTGTCGCCTTGTATTCCTATTTCTCCTCCGTTAACCAGCGTATTTTGATCTGTTATCCTGATGCCGGTAAAATTACCTGAACCATGAATATGGAGGTTATAATCAGGATAAATAGTACCGATTCCGATGTTGCCTGTTTCGTTTTCAATCGCAAATCGTGTTACCGGAGCCCAATTGCCATTGATATAATCTTCGTTTATATGGAAATCGCCTGAGTTGTCAGTCCCACTGATCAGTAAAGCATATTGGTTTTTTCCTCCAGGTTCGGCCGATACACTATTTGCCTGCAAATGTAAACCTGCATCTGTATCGGTTATGGCTTCAGATTTAAAGTATGGAAAAACCGAACCTTTGACATGTACCAAATCGGTTGGGTTTGACAACCCTATTCCAACCTTCCCGTTGTTTTCGTAAACAGAACTTGCTACCAGTGCAGAGCCATTCCATTTTGAAAGATAATTGAGAACATTTGATCCTACCTGTGGATCGGTTTCGTTAGTAATATAGCCTGCCTGAGAATGATCACCCCAACTATATGCAGTGTTCCAGTTCGAAATGTCGGTCGATGTAATTCCACTGGCTACATGAAGTCCAAATATGGGATCGGTTTCGCTGTTTAGATAGCCTGCCAATGAATGATCGCCCCAACCATAGGCAGTGTTCCAGCTCGAAATATCAGCTGATGTAATTCCACTTGCTACATGTATTGCAAATATAGGATCTGTTTCACTGGTAAGATACCCGGCCAATGAATGGTCGCCCCATCCGTAGGCCATGTCCCATTTTGTTATACTCGATTGAGCTATTGTACTGGCCACGTGAGACGAAAAAACCGGATCACTTTCTGTACTCAGATATCCGGCTAAGGAATGATCGCCCCATCCATAGGCCGAATTCCAGTTGTTCGAATTTCCTGCAGCAGTGGCGATTATTCCGTCAACATCTAATTTGTAAGCCGGATTCGACACCCCTATTCCTACATTTCCATTACCATAATGAATATTGTTCCCATTTTTTTGCCAGGTGGTTGTATCGCCAGTCGATTGAGCATATAATGCATAAGGCACTGATTGTAATTGTGATGTGCCTAATATCTGAAAATTTGTTCCTCCTGCAGTGTCGATTTCCAGTTTTAGAAAGTGGCTATAACTTCCCCAATCAATCGAGATAAATGAACCAGACAGAACTGTTCCGTTTCCAATTTCAACTGTAAATAAACCAAACTGATTGGTTGTAGTTAAATGAGATTCGGAATATACTAAAACACCTGAAGGATTACCTTGCAATATGCTAACTTTAAGTCCGATATTATGGTTCGATAATAGCTCTCCAGTCAGGTCGCGTGCAACCGCCTGATATTTGAATGCAAATGGCGACTGGGCATATACAATTGACGATAGTAGAATAACTACTATAATTATTGAGAATCTTTTCATGGCAATAAATTTTATATTAGAATTGAAATTGATGAAACTTATTTTGTCATTCCTTTCTGATTGTCAACAAATTTACCACAAAGTTTAATGCAAGTCAATAAGCAATGCATAGAAAATATACCATTTTTAAAGATTTTATAAACTCGCTTTTAATCTGTATAAAAATGGATTTAGTTTAATACCAGTGAAAGTTTTTCAGGAGGATTCTTGATTTTTTGTAATAAATATTTGCACAATTAAAATTATCATCGTATTATTGTGATATTAAATTAACTCAAGTTTCGCAGGAGTTAACTTCCTGAACATCTGTTGATAAAAAGTA
>CAYLZH010000099.1:0-15396 GCA_964388245.1 uncultured Bacteroidales bacterium | reverse complement strand
GGTTCGGTTTTCACCACTTCAGGAAACTATATTGATATAATTCCAAATGCTGCCGGCTGCGACTCTATTATTTCGATCGACCTAACCATTAACACGGCAACAACCAGCAACCTGGCCATTGCTGAATGTTACAGCTACACTTCGCCATCGGGCAATATATATACTTTGTCGGGCACTTACAACGACACTATTGCCAACGCCAATGGTTGCGACTCAATAATTATTATCGACCTTACTGTCCTGGATCAATCGACAAACTCGATTCTCGTTTCGGAATGTGAATCATATACATCACCTGCCGGAAATATTTTTACCACATCGGGAAGTTATTTCGACACGATTCCAAATGCTGTTGGTTGCGATTCAATAATTGAAATTCAACTCACCATAAATGAATCATCTACGAGTAGCATTACAGTTGATGAGTGTGCGAGCTATGTTTCACCTTCGGGGAATATTTATGTTACCTCAGGTATTTATGTTGATACTATTCTAAATTCATTGGGGTGCGATTCTGTAATTACAATCGATCTTTCGATAAACAATACCACATCCTATATTTCAGCATCGGCATGTTATTATTATACTGCACCATCAGGATTTATGTATAATACCTCCGGGATTTACACCGACATCATTCCTAATTCCATAGGTTGCGATTCTATTATTACAATCGACCTAACCATAAATGATATTACCTATAGTACACTTAATATCTCGGAATGTTATACATACACATCACCGGCTGGACATATTTATAATACATCGGGAGCATATACTGATACAATTCCGAATTCTGCTGGCTGCGACTCCATAATTTCGATCAACCTTACTATAGCTATCGATACCTATAGTAATATTTCTGCCACAGGATGCAGCAGTTACACCTCACCTTCCGGGATGGTCTACAATACATCGGGCACCTACAATGATACAATTGCAAATACTGCCGGTTGCGATTCAATAATTACCATTGATCTTTCCATATTTGAATCCACTACAAGCATTATTGAAGTTTCAGCCTGCGAAACTTATACTGCTCCATCCGGGATTGTTTTTACGACTTCCGGAACATATACAGATATCATTCAGAATGTGAATGGCTGCGACTCGGTAATTACCATTGAACTCACTATCAGCGCAGCCACTTATTCCTCGATGAATGCGTTTAATTGTGGATATTATGTAGCACCATCGGGAGCTGTGTTTTCGACAACAGGAACCTACTCCGACACCATTCCCAATGCAGGGGGCTGCGATTCCATAATCGCCATAAACCTGGTGCTTGCGACCTTAGATTTGAGCGTAATTCAAAATGGTGCAGAATTAACTTCGAATCAGTCTGTCGGGAATTTCCAATGGCTCGATTGTGACGATAACTTTATGGCTATTCCGGGTGCTAATTCATCCTCCTTTACGGCCACACAAAACGGGAACTATGCACTTCAAATAATTTTTGGAAATTGCCGCGACACTACCGATTGTTATGAGGTTACAAATATCAAGGTTCCTGAATTGCAATCAGAATTTTACGAAATATTCCCTGTACCTGTTGATGAAATGCTTTACATAAATTTCCAGAAAGTAGAATCTACTATTCAAGTTCAAATTTTCAATATTGAAGGGAAAGAAATATATGCAGATGATTATCAAGAGATTGAACGAATTAATCTTGATTTTTCTTACCCGTCGGGAATGTACTTCATTTTAATTCAATCGGACAAAAGCAGGAAAGGGCAGAAGATTATAAAGCGATAGATCCGGTGCTTGATCTCAAATTGAAAAAGCATCTAAATATAAAACAGGCTGTCAGTAAATACTAACAGCCTGTTTGCTAAAATCCATAAATCCTTACTGAACAACTATTTTCGTAGTCTGAAGGTCTTCTTCATCCGATACTTTAACGATATACAAGCCTTTGGCCGACGAGGAAAGGTTCACATAATAATCTTCGCCCTTCCAATACAATTGCTTGACAACAGTGCCCGATATATTGAAGATTTGAACCAAGACCGGCTTATTAAAAGTCCTGCCTGCCGAAAGCCTAAAAATCCCAGTGTTTGGGTTAGGAGCAACTTCTATATTCAAAGACTCCAGTGATGGAATTGAAATGGCACTCCAGTTTGGAATCGGAGGATCGTCGAAATAAGTTATCAGTTCGCCTGCTACCATTATTCTGGGATTGTACATATTATCACAATCGTCGCAGGTAACACCTGTTATACAGTCGGGATTGTAGGGGCTGCAAAAATCCTGGTATGTTGGATCTAGTTCGTACTGGAGTTCAAAAGCTGTCCCTATTCTTGATGATAAGTCGAAGCGCCATAACATGGGAATAGATCCCGGGCACCATCCCGAACGGTTATGATACCATGTTCCGTTCTGAGGCTGGCAATCGACAGGGTTTGGATTACAAGTAGTCCATAAATGTTGGGTAAATTCTGTTGTTCCGTCTATTTTAAAATAATGAGTCGATTCTCTGAATTCGGCCGCATTGTCGGTGTTTAGGTCTCCCCATGCATGTCCTGACGACATTTCTCGGAGGAAGGCAACTTTTACAGGTTCATAATAGCTTGAGTCCTGTAAATTGATGTCGACAAACGGTATAGGTTGTAGGTCTCCAATGGATCCGAAGAAATATGTGTCACCCCAAAGTTTATCTACCCAGGAGAATTTATAATCAGGCGTACCTTCGTAGTATTTGAATTTAATAGTTATGACCGATTTGCCGGGAAACGTCATCCTTACATGTACCTTTCCTTGCAATTGAGAAACAAGGTCGGTTACATCGATGCTGTCCTGGCATGCCACACCATAAGGGGTAATGTAAGTGAAAAGTTTGATCTCTTCGCCATTTGCGCCCGTAATGTACATGGTGGCAGTTACGTCCCAGGGTTCGCATCCATCGGGTCCACATTCATAGTTGAGGGTAGCAAAAACCTGGCTGTATGTACCCGAGAAACTTGGAAAAACCACTGTCGAATCTATGTGCGTGCCAACAGTTGCAAAATGGACCTGGTCGATCAAGGTGAAGGTATTGCTTGCCGTATTACTAACCACATCGAAATTTAAGGATTGTGAAGCGGACACATCGAAATCGCTCTTAACAGTTGCTGTTATACTGTAGGCCCCCAATGCAGGCGGGGTCCAATACGCAATGTAATAGCCATTATTTGTTGGATGTGCATCTATATTCTGACCATCGATGGTAAAATATACATGATCGACAGAGAGTAAAGCATCGTGGTCGATATTGGTGGAAGCCGTCAACAAGATTGGATCCAAGTTTGGGGCATTTACTTCATTGTTATCAACAGGGTTCAGAGTTTCTATTTCAGGGACAACGGTGTATGGGTCGATTACACTAAAAGTAACTGTTGCGTCGGCAGCAGCAGCAATAGCAGTATCTCCTGCCTGGCTTGCAACAATAGTTACAATACCTGGCGTTCCTGTTAATGTAACAATATCGCCAGAAATGGTTGCAGGCCCAGACGAAACCGTATAGGTCGGTGTAAGCCCCTGGTTTGAAATAGCATTGACCGAAAAAGATGGATCAGTGGCAAGATGATCGGGGACCGGATCGAAAATCAGGTACTGGTATAGCAATCCCCCAGTATTGGGCTGCCGCAATATTATATTATCGATGCACGATCGGTTTGTGCCATGAACAAGCAATTTGGTCCACATGGCCGGATCATTTCTGTCGCCGGTGCCAGGTGATAATCCTAAATTCAAATTAGCCACCGACGAACAGCTAACCCAATTGCCCTCGCCATTCTGTTTATAACTTAGCGATATGCTCCCCGCTCCGTTGTTCGCATCAAAATCGAGGGTCATCTTGTAGACATACCAGTATGTAGAAAGGCTATCGTAGTTTATGTTTAGCGGGATATAGGAACCGTCGGGTAAAACAAACACATTGTATTCGGCGTTGCCCCGCGATAAATGGATGCCTATCCCTCCGTCGTTTTGCTCGAATTGCAGGGTGTTTTCAATTCCTTCTAAAGTTATCCCATTGTTGTTGCTATCATAGCCAAAGCCAAAGAAGGTTTTCCAATAACCACGTTTCATATCCCACTGGATTTCCATTACTCCACCAATCGAAAAATCGAATGGCAAAGAGTCGGTTGACAATCTCGAAGCGGTCCTTCCCACATTTGTGTTGCCAGCATTGTAGGCCATGAATAAAGAACCATCGAGGGCAACTACACCTTCGGTTACATTGGCATATTCAATATGCCAGTCATCTATATCGGGGTTAGGATGCGAGTTCTGATTAGTTACCGTTTCCCAACCATTAACCCCATCCAAAAATAGAGTGGGAGCTAAATCGTTAAAATTATAAGTATGCTCAATCATTTGAGCAGTTACATTACTAAAGGTAATAAGGCTAATGATTACTAAAGCGAATAGCTTGATTTTTTTCATAATTCACAATATTTTAAATTCATAATATACTATTGTATTATTCTTATTTAGTGTCTATTAGAAAACTATTTATCCATTAATTCATCCACCATACTTTTGTATTTGTATAATCGCCCTGTGAACCATATTGGTCCATGTAGTTTGCGCTATTATGATTTCTCTCGCTGGGCGGAATAGGCAGCTTGTAAATTTCCAACCCTTCACCTTCCCGGGGTGTTTGCATAGTTCGCCGTGCAAAGGCGAAAGCTTCGCCGGGTTGCATAAAAAGATCAATCCATCGCTGGGTATAAATTAGTTCGAGGTCGACTGAAAAGTTCGTTGCCAACTGCCAACTTGCGATATTCAACGAATCGGGAACCGAAATGTGCGATTCAAAATCATTTCCATATTTAAGTTTTGATCCCTTCAAAATATTTTTCCATCCGGCCATCGACGCTTGTACCCCTCCCCATAATTCAATTTGAGCCGAACCAGAGTTTTCGGCTACCCCGATGCCCCTGAAATAGGCTTCGGCCTTTAGCAGGTGGACTTCGGTGCCGGATATCAGGATTTCGGGGATGTTCAACTCGTCACTTGCCAAAAAGAAGTTGACAGGCGAAAAGGCACATCCTTCACCCTTATCAAAAAACAGGGAATCGGCTTCACGGTCACTACTGTAAGGATGTCCGCCCTCCGACAGGTAAGTCGAGGTATCAGATGGATAGGGCGACCATTCCCCGGAGTTGTTGGTCTCGAAAAAGTAATACAGGCGGGGATCGATAATTTCGTTGTTGGAATTAAATTGATCCCATATTGTGGTACTCATCCTCAAATTGGGTTGTTGCATGAACGACCAATATTTCCCAGTATTTTCATAACCATGCGTTGCAGGTTTTATTTCGGCTTGTTCCAACACCGGGCTGGCAAAGTCAATCCCAATAAACACGGGTAGGTTGTTATTGATAATATCGGCAATAATTTCGCCTGCCATTTCCGGCTCTACATTGGCCATGCGCATGGCATGCCGTAAGCGTAGCGAGTTGGCAAATTTTCTCCAATTGGTAATGTCGCCCGAAAATAAAACATCGTAATTTACAAAGTCATCGTACATTACCGAATCGGCAGGTCGAACAAGAGGGGTGATTAAATTGCTATCGGCCCAGGCCAATTGGGCTAGTAGGGTTTTGTAAATACTTTCCTGGCTGTCGAATTTGGGTAATTTATTAAATTCCTGATACGTATAGCCGGCTTCGGTAAAAGGAATATCCCCAAACAGGTCGGTCATTTTAAAGGTTTTGTAGGCTAACAAAATATTGAGCATCGACTGCATGTTCCTTGTATATACCGTTGTATCCATTCCGTTTATCCTTCGTTCCAACTCCCTGAAATTAGGCAGCACACTGTAGTAGTTCGACCAAATTTCTTCTGTGCCCGGCGTAAAACTGTTATTCATGGGGCGGGTCAGTGCGGCCAACTGTGTTTGAGGGTACAGGATATTGTTGTTGATGTACAAGTTTTCGTTCTTTCCCATCTTTAACGAAGATATTATCCCGTTCAGCAACGAGCCATCACTCGTAATCCTGTATGTGTCTTGTTTGTAGTTGATATCGTCGAAGTCTTTTTTGCATGAAACAAATAAAAGGCCGACTATAAGAAGTGTGGATAAGTATAAGTTTATTCCCTGGAAGAAAATACCCAACCCTACTTTACGCTCGACCTGATAGTTTTCAGGATTGAAATAGTTGCCACGAAGGAGACGAATCACCTTGCTTTCATTCTGCCATTCTTCGGGACGAAAACCTTGAGCTGTATCATTCTCATCAAGGGCTAAAGGAACAGTAGTTTTCTTGCTGACTATATATTTTTTCATCATTCAGTAATTTTGAAGTTAAAATTTCGCATTGACACCAAACGAAAAAGTACGTGTTCCCGGCATTGCACCATATTCAAAGGCTTGCACATTTCCAGCACCCAGTATTCCTTCCGGGTTAATATTATCGGGCAGCGAGGTGTACAAATAGCCCACATTCCTGCAGGAGAAATTAACCGACAGGCCTTGCACAAATTTTATTTTTCTGATCAAATCGGTGGGCAAGGAATAGCTCAGGGCCAATTCCCTTAGCTTGATATATGAATTATCAACAATGCCGGGGCGCGAAATAGTTTGCCCATACCCACCCGAGTTGGGCATGTACTTATAGTAATAATGTACCACGGTTGTGTTATCGGTGCCATCGGCGTGCACGCCATCGAGAATCACCCCAGTGTTGCCGGTTGTTCCGTCGGGGCTGGTGTATTCCAGTCCACCTCCATCGCGCTCCACCAAAGTTTCGGGGCTTTGACCACTTTGCAGTCCGTATACATACGATCCACTATAAATCTCCCCTCCAATTTTTGCATCGACCAAAGCAAACAAACTGATATTTTTATAGCTCAGTTTATTGGTCCATCCCATATAAAACTTGGGGGCGATATTTCCAATGGGTACTTTTTCTTCTGAAATAAGATAATATGTGCCATCGTCAGATACAACCCGTTGGCCGTCGATGTACTGGTAATCGTAGCCATAAATGGTTCCATATTGGTCGCCAACTTTTACGCAAAGTGATGGGCTGTTCTCGCCATCAAAATTTCCGATCTCGATAAAATCGGCACCACCCAAATCCAATATTTCATTTGAGTTCTTGGTAAATGTCACACCTGTGTTGTAATAGAAATTCTTGCTTTTGATTGGGGTTGCTGAAAGCGCGATCTCGATCCCTGTGTTTGAAACAGAGCCAATGTTCGTATTGATAATATAGGCTCCGGTCGATAACGCAGCCGGTGAGGAGATGATCTGGTCCGATGTTTCGGAACGATAAAAAGTTATGTCGAGGGCAAAAAGCTTACTATAGAATTCGGCATAAGTGCCCAGCTCGAAAGAATTTGTTTGTTGAGGTTTCAGGTTTGCATCGGGTACGATTCCTGAAAATACAGTAGCCTGGCTGTTTCCAAAACCACTTGCCGCATAGCTCCAATCCAATAAATAAGGGTCAGCATCTATCTTTGTCTGAAAGAAACCACCTCTTATGTTCCAATAGCTCAACTTGTCGCTATCGAGATTGAGTGCATTGGAAGCCACAAAATTGGCCGATACTGAAGGATAGAAATAAGAGTTATCGTCGCTGGGCATGGTCGATGACCAATCGTTCCGTCCTGTTACATCAACAAATAAATAATTGCTGTATTTCAGGCTAAGGAAGGAATACATCGACAACAGTTTGCGTTTGTAGATGATTTCGGTAGCAGCTACCGACCACGCAGGATCGCCAACTGAAGTATTGCTTGCATAAGTAATATTCGTAAAAGTATATTTGTTTGGGAAATACCAGGTCCCAGAATTTCCTCCTTCAGAGTAATTGTCGATCATCAGGCTGCTCCCTCCCACACTAAAATCAATGCCAAATTTTGAATCGGCAATTTTGTCCTTTTTCATAGCCAGAAGGAAGCTGATGCTATTGCTCTGTGTGCGCCCCATCTCTTTTGCAAAATATCCACCCTCAAGCCCTATCAGGTTGATGGGTTGATGTCGGGTTTCCCACCGGTCGTAACCAAAGTTGATGCCTGTGGAACAAACAAACTTCAACCAATCAGTAATATCGTAAGTGGCAGCAACAGTACTCGTGAGCATCGACCTAAACAATTCGGTATTATGCTTTTGATAATTCCACCAAAAGTAGGAATCGATGTAGCCATAAGGAATCCCTGTGAAATCGGTGCGTGTGGAATTGGTGTTTTGATAATTGTGAAAATCATAGCCCTGGTAGCTGCGTGGCCAGGCATAAAGCATGCCCCTGCCTATCGAAGCCGAATCGTCGCCCAGAGTGGGTGAATTTTGGCGATAATAGTCGAGGTAGCCAGCCGAAATATCAACCTTTACTTTGTCGGAAGCCCTGATGATAGAACTTACCCGGATGCTGGTTTGATTAAAGTTACTGTTGTACACAATGGGCCTGGCATCGGTGCGCGAAACAGACAAGCGCATGGTTGCCCATTCGTTCCCTCCTTCTACCGACAAGCTGTGCTGTGTTGAGGTGCCATCGGTAAAAGGCAGTTTGATATTATCGGGTTGTGCCGACCAGCTTTTGGTTGTACCGTCCCACCATGTAATATCCTGCCCATTCATTTCTGGCCCCCACGAGGATGATGTCCCGAAGTTGCCAAACTCGTTGCTAACGGTCGAATACCCATTTGGTAATACCAGTGAGTCGTTTAATAGTTGTGTGGGGTATATCAGGTTTCCTTCGCTGTCTTCCTCAAAGGCGGGTGCATTTAGCGAGGTGGGCGCACCAGCTCCGTATTTATTTTGAGTTTCGCGGTAGTAGTATGGCTTTTCGATATTGTAAGTGAAATTATAGCTAACACCAAGCCCTGGTTTTATCGATCCTTTTTTGGTTGAAATCAGGATAGCCCCATTGGCTGCCTGTGGGCCATAATAAGCTGCAGCGGCATTTCCTTTTATAATATCAACTGAAGAAATATCTTCTGCCAACAGATGGTTTATCTCCGAACCCCAATCCTGTCCCCCGGATGGATTTACCATTCCCGAGTTGTTTTCGATGGGCATCCCATCAATTATAATCAATGGTTGGTTGTTGCCCATAATGTTGTCGTTGCCACGGATGATAATCCTGGTAGTACCGCCATTCACACCATCGGGGTGAGTAACCATAATGCCCGCATGAAATCCGGTCAATGCGCTGATTACATTGTTTGCGCCCGACAGTTCAATCTTCGCCCCATCTACATGCTCGCTTGAAAAAGCTGTTTTATATGTAGGTTTCTCTTTTCCCGGAAGGATGGGGATTTTCACATGATATGGCTTCGGGAATTCAGGCAACAGCTCGATATTCACAACTGACAACTTGCCAATTGGCACATCCTGGGTAAGGTATTCGTCGAGGCTAACAACCAGGATATCGTTTTCAGAAACGCCCTTCAAAGTATATGTGCCGTCTTCGCTTGTGCTTGCACTATTATCTTTTCCCAAAACCTGTATGCTTACCTGGCCAAGTGCCGATCCATCGTCGGCTGATGTGACTTTCCCTGTCAGTGCTTTTTTCTGCGCCCCAACCATTGCAGTGAGGCTAATCAAAAAAACAAGTAGTGTTATGTATTTTCTCATTTTACAGATGTTTAATAAGATAGCCCTAAATTTGTCGGTTCCTGTTTTCATAATTCCCCTCCGCTTATTCCATCCACCAAACCTTAGTTGTACTATAATCTCCCTGGGCACTGTAAGCACTTTCGTAGTTCTGCCTATTATAATTCTTTTCTTCAGAAGGTATTGGAAGGCGGAAATAATCCATTGCATTGCCTTCGTGTGGGGTTTGCATGGTTCTTCGGCAAAAGGAAAAAGCCTGGTCCACCTGTCTGAACATATCGATCCAGCGTTGTGTATAAATAAGTTTCAGTTTATCATCGGTAGATGTTACGGTTTCAAATCCTTTTTTTGCAATTACACTTGCAAAGTTCAGATTTGAAGGCACCGTAATGTGAGTAGAGAAATATCCGCCTTGCGTAAGCTTTAATTGTTCGGCGGTAAATTTCCAGAAATCAAGCGATAGTTTCACCCCTTTTTCGTATTCGGCTTTTGCCATGGCTTCGTTCTGCGAAACCCCAATACCACGCAAGTAAGCTTCGGCTTTGAGGAAACAGATTTCTGCCCCACTCATCAGGATATTGGGCGAATTGTAGCCATCGCTTATCAGGAAATAATTAAAAGGAGAGTACACACATCCGTCGCCCTTAATATGAAAGGAGGCATCTTGCTTTCGTTGCGCTCCATAAGGTACACCATCGTCGGGAGCTACACCCTCATCATTAATTTGTGGGAATGCTGCCCATTCTCCCGCATTATTAGTCTCGAAAAAATAATATGCACGTGGATCGAATATCCCGCTTCCGTTGGTGCTGTCATTTTCCGAAAGCTGTGACCAAATATTGGTTCCCATGCGCAGGTTTTTATGCTCGTGAAACTCCCACCAACCCTGGAAGTAACCCAGTTCGTAGGGCCAAAGTGCAACACAGGAGTAATCAACATTGGCACTGTCGAACTCCATCTCGCCAAGCACAGGCTTGTTGTTGTTCATGATATCGCCAATTATTTCGGCAGCCAGTGTTGGGTTTTTGTTTACAATCCGCATGGCATGGCGCATCCGTAGCGAGTTTGCAAACATTCGCCATTTGGCCAAATCGCCATCGAAAATATTTTCGAATATGGCAAAAGTCATAAATGGGTCTTCAGTAGCCAATTCATCAATATTTTCATCGCACCATTTTAGTTCATCCAATAAAAAGAGATAGATCGATTCCTGGGTGTCGAATACCGGGAGCAGGTTTTCGGAGCTAATAAAGCCATATCCTGCTTCAAAAAAAGGAATGTCGCCAAACAGGTCGGTAACCTTGAATGTTTTGTAGGCTAGTAATATTTTTACAATAGCTCTCATATTGTTTACTTCGGCCGATTGTGGCATTTCGTCGAACCGCCGTTCAAGTTCCCTGAAACTGGAAAGTTTTCCGTAGTAGTTTTTCCACATTTCTGTGGTACCCAACGGGTAGGTTACCCATGCATTTTTGGTAAGTGTCGCTAACTGGGTTTGTTTATAAAAGATTTCGGCGTGTACATAAAACCTTTCGTTAACACCCGAACGCAAAGAATTGGTTATCTCATTTAGTAAGGATCCGTCGTTGGCTGTTGTAAAATCATCCGGATCAGTATTGATATCTTCGAAGTCTTTTCTACACGAATTCAATAGCATACTAAATAAAAGCACTGTCAGTATAATATGTGTTTTCCCTTTCATGATAAATACCTTTTTGCGTTTAAAATTTTGCGTTTACTCCAATGGTAAAGGATCGTGTACCGGGCAGTGATCCCCACTCGAACCCTTGTGCATTGCCCGATCCCATAAGTCCTTCAGGGTTTATTTTGTCGGGTAGCGAAGTATAAAGGTAGCACACATCCCTGCATACAAAGCTTACGGTAAGTTCCTGGGCAAATTTTATTTTACGTTTGATGTGTTGTGGAAGTGTGTACGACAGGGCTATCTGGCGGAGCTTAACCCAGGAGTTTTCGAGTACCCCCGGGGTAGTTATCATTGTCCCCCAACCCCCCATATTAGGTAAATATTTGTAGTAATAGTGGACAACTTCCTCATTTGTTTCACCGTTTTCGTAAACCCCACCAAGGCATACCCCGATATTGCTTGTGTTACCATCGGGGTCGGTGTAAGGCAATCCGCCGCCATTGCGCTCCAGCAAAGTGGCAGGGCTTTGTCCGTGTGCCATCGACTCAACATAAGTTCCGGAATATATATCGCCTCCAATTTTGGCATCAACCAAGGTCCCCAGAGTGAGGTTTTTGTATTTGATTTCGGTGTACCATCCACCAATAAACTTTGGACTGGTATTTCCGACAGGCACACGATCCTCGGTTATCAGATATTTTGTCCCATCTTCGTTTACCATAGGTGGGCCTCTGTAATATTCAAAATCGTCAAATAAAGACATTTCGTTTTGAAGATTATCAGGATCATAGTTGTATCCTATTGGCAGAACCTCTCCATTTACCTCTTCATAATAGTCATAATCCCAACCATAAATAGTACCATACGATTCTCCAGGCGCAACTGTCATAGTTGGACCGTTTTTACCCCAAATTTTTCCTATCTCAACAGATTCGGCTATTCCCAGGTATTCCACTTTGTTGCTGTTTTTTGCAAAATTGACTCCTGTGCGAAATACAAAGTCTTTGGTGCGAATTGGGACTGTATTTAGAATAATCTCGATCCCTTTGTTCGAAATAGCCCCATCATTGATTGTCATAAATCCGGCACCCACTGATTGAGGGATTGGTGATTCAAAGATTTGATCGAATGAATAACTGTAATAATAAGTAAGATCGAGTGTGATCCGACCATCCAGAAACTCCACTTCGGTACCTGCTTCATAGGAATTGGTTCGCTGTGGTTTTAATCCAATTGCAGGTATCTCTGCTGGATACCATACAGTTTGATCGCCCCCGAAAAAACTTGATTCAAAAGAGAAACCACTTTCATAAGGATCTGCATCGATAGCCGATTGTGCAATCCCGCCTCTTACTTTCCAATGGCTCAACCATTCGTTATTGAAATTAAATGCCTGGGTAGGGAAAAAGCTGACAGACACTGAGGGGTAGAAATATGAATTTGCCTCTACAGGTAAGGTCGATGACCAGTCGTTACGGCCTGTTATGTCAAGGAAAAGGTAGTCGTTGTAAGCAATATTCAGAAATGAATATACCGAGTTGATTTTTTTTCGCCAGATTTCTTCTTCGGCCCTTGTGTTATCTGGCTTAGTGGCAGTAGCCCCGGTTCCTTCAGGAATGTAATTCGAAAATGAATACATGTCGGGGTAATACGAATCTCCCTTACTTCCTATTATATAATAATTGTTTTGCGACCAGGTGTTTCCTCCCAGGTTAAATGAGATATTGATCTTAGAATCGAAAATATTATCGCGGTAGGCCGTAAATAGAAAATCACTATTGTTCCCCCTTTTCTCGTTCAACGATTTTGAATAGCCAAGACCGTTGAGAAGTGTAAGGTCGATTGGAGCGTTTCTGGATTCACTTTGATCCAAACCAAAATCTAATCCAGTGCGTCCCATAAATTTTAGCCATGGGGCAATATCATAAGTAAGTGAAACTGTACCCAGAATTTTCGATCGGTCTAAAGTGGTATTGTTTTCAAATATTTTCCACCATAAATTGCGATTAATATACAAATACGGAAAGCCCTCTTGCTCGTTCATTGTTCCGTCCGGGTTCATGTAATTAGTTCGTTCAGTAGCCTGGTACGATCTGGGCCAGGAATACACAAAACCTTTCGTAAACGAATTGTTGTCGTCGCCCAATCCGGGTGAATTAAGCCTGTGATAGTCGATGTAGGAAGCAACCATGTTGACTTTGATTTTTTTCGATACATTGACCAACAGGTTTGTATTAACAGTGGTCTGGTTCGAAGAGCTGTTTTCTGTAATAGGTTTTAAGTCGTTGCGTGTGAGCGAAAACCGTGCGGTGGCTATTTCATTTCCGCCTTCAACCGAAATATTGTGCGTAACCGATGAACCATTCTGAAAAGGGATTTCCATATTATCGGGCTGGGGCGACCAGGTAGTCATTTCGCCATTCCACCATTTTATCGGCTCTCCGTTCATCTCAGGTCCCCATGATACCCCGGAGCCATAGTAGCCAAATTCTTCATGTGAATCACCAGGAGTACCTTCCTGGTCCAATATTAAATTTGATGTTTCATACATATCATCGTACACATAATTTCCCATCGAATCGGTAACCAGTTGTGGGGGGGTGAAAGATATTGGGCCGCCGCCGCCGTATTGGTTTTGTACATCGCGGTAGCGGTAGGGTGTCACTATTTTGTTGGTGTAATTGTAAGTTACCCCTATACCTTTTTGCTTCCTTCCTTTTTTTGTAGTGATAAGAACCACGCCGTTTGCCCCTCTCGAACCGTACAGTGCCGAGGCTGCCCCTCCTTTTAAAATATTGATACTGGCAATGTCGGACGATACAATATTGTTGATTGCCGAGCCCCAGTCTGTTCCCCTTCCAATATTTTCCAAACCCGGTGTATTTTCCATAGGCATACCGTCCACCACAATCAAAGGTTGGTTATTGGTCTTAATGTTGTTGTTTCCACGGATGACAATTCTTGTGGTTCCTCCTTCCACTCCATTACCATCGCTAATTTGGATACCTGCAGTTTTCCCGGCCAGGGCACTCATCACATTGCCGGCATTGGCTTTTTCAATGTCCTCGCCACTAACTTTCTGGGTCGAATAGCCAATTTCTTTTTGTTGCCTGTTGATGCCGAGGGCTGTCACTACAACTTCTTCGAGCTTACTATCCGTTGAGCCAAGCTCTATATTGATGATGGTCTGATTTTTTACTTCAACGCTTTTGGTCTCAAGACCGATAAAGCTGAAAATGATAATATCGGTTGATTTGACATCCGTAATTTTATAGACACCATCGAGGTTGGTGGATACGCCTTTTGTTGTACCTTTTACGACTACCGAAACAAAAGGAAGGGGTTCACCATCTTCCGAAGAAGTTACTGTCCCGGTTATTGTCTTCACCTGAGCATTCAACAATAATGATGTCGTGATCAAAATGAAAAGAGTAAGTAGCTGCTTCATGATTAGTATCTGTTAATTTTTGGTATTCAGAACTTTACATTTATATTGTTTAAAGTTTTCTTATCATGATAATCGAAAAGCAAGTAGCTTCGATGCTAACCATTGTTTCAATTTGGTTTAAAAACGGATCAGGATGGCCTTGAAAATGTCTATCCATGCGTTTGTTTGTTTTATTACAAACCTGAACTTTTTGTTAGGGAAGATACTACGATTCTGCGATATAGTTAGCATAAGAACATCCTTTCTTTTCAACAAAATTATTTAGTTTTGACAACTTCACTTAAACACTATTTGCTTTTCTGCTGATATCAGTAAAACTGATTAATTAAAAAGAATCAGGCCGCCCCTAATGGCGGCCTTCATCATCTATACTAAAACTAACTAAACTATATATACACTAATGGATGCTCATAACTTTGGTCTTCGAGAAATTTTCGCACTGTAATTTATAAAAGTATGTCCCTGAAGATAATCCATTCACATTGAATAATACACTGTGCTTACCCGATTTGTATTCAGCAGCTACAAGTTCTTTAATCTTTTTGCCAAGTGCATTATACACAACCAGTGTTACGTGGCTTGTTTTTGGCAAGTAGAAAGAAATTTCTGTCGCATCTTTGAATGGGTTTGGAACATTCTGATAGAGTTTGAAACCATCGAACTCCTGATCCGCTAATTGTAACTTTTCGATAACAGCAATTGCATCCTTACCATACTGGTCGTTACCCTGTGCCCATGAGATAACCTCAAGCA
>CAYLZH010000098.1:12103-15488 GCA_964388245.1 uncultured Bacteroidales bacterium | reverse complement strand
GATCATAACATTTTGCCCCATACCGTTCAATAAATCAACACGGTCGAGAAAATCCCGCTCATCAAATTCACCTTCAGCAAGCAAATTATTCAGGGTTATTTCGCAAAATGCAAATGTGCTTTCTTTTGTATACTCTTTATCTTTTTTGAAAAGGCCATAGCTTGTTTTCAGCATATCGAAACCAACATATGTAATGGGCCTGAAACTTCCGCGTAAAACAAGGATGTTCTTTTTATAGAGCATATCAGCCGGTTGCTGAACCTTTCCATATCGGTCGAATAATGTAGCAGGTGTCATACCATTTTTCACCAACTGAACACTCAGCAATCGATTATCAACATAATCCAGTTCCGGCCCTTTCATCTCAATCATATTCACTTCAATCCTGTCGCGTGATAAATTATCCATCAACGACTGTAAAAAAGTATTAGGCGATTGATGATGGTAATAGCAAGCAAAAATCAGGTTGACACCTAAAACTCCCAATGTCCTCTGTTGTAACAAATTATCGTTTTCAAGTAATTTTACATGAAGAACTACTGTGTTTGGATCAGCTTCAGGCGAAAGCTGAAATGTCATACCTATCCAGCCATGACTAACATTATCTTTCCTGTAATTAAGGGTAGACACCGTATTGGCAAAAGCAAAAAACCAGGTTTTATCCCCTCTTTTTGGTGCTAATATCTCAGTAACACTTTGGTATTCGTGCCCAAGCATTTGCTCCAGGCGTTGCTTACTAACATACCTTTTCGATGGACTTTTACCGTAGATCTCATCGCTAAACGACATATCGTAAGCCGAAATAGTACGGGCAATAGTACCTGAGGCTCCACCTGCCTGGAAGAAACAGCGAGCTACCTCCTGCCCTCCCCCAATCTCAGCAAAACTTCCATAAACAACAGGATTTAAGTTGAGTCTTAGCGCTTTACGGTTAGTAGATAGTATTTCTCTTTCCATAGTAATCAAATCTGTGCTACAAAACTAAGCCTATAACACATCATTTACCAAAGAGTTTTTCATTTCTTCAATTTAATTCGATTACTTTCAACATTAACATATCAGATTAAATCAATTTCATTTTATTCTGCCTGAATTACTATTTTTGCTGCTTCAAAATAAAGTCTAAAACAATGTTTGATAATTTAAGCGATCGACTGGAAAACTCGTTTAAACTTCTTAAAGGAGAAGGCCGGATTACCGAAATAAATGTTGCTGAAACCTTAAAGGATATACGCCGGGCATTGCTCGATGCCGATGTGAATTTCAAAATAGCGAAAAGTTTTACCGATAGTGTTAAAACTGAAGCCCTAGGCCAGGATGTGCTAAAATCGGTAAAGCCAGGCCAGATGATGACTAAAATTGTGCATGATGAGCTAACAAAGCTGATGGGTAGCGAGATGGTCGATATCGATATCAAAACTAATCCTAGCATTATCCTGATTGCCGGTTTACAAGGATCCGGTAAAACGACATTCTCCGGTAAACTGGCCAACATGCTCAAAACCAAGAAGGGCAAAAATCCCCTGTTAGTAGCAGGCGATGTTTATCGCCCGGCAGCTATCGATCAGCTTAAGATTCTTGGAGAACAAATCGGAGTTCCGGTATATACTGAAGAGGACAATAAGAATCCTGTAAAAATCGCGAAAGAGGCTATTAAACATGCAAGAATGTACGGTCATAACCTTGTTATTGTCGATACGGCAGGGCGCCTGGCAATCGACGAGGAAATGATGAAAGAAATTGCTAATGTAAAATCAGCCATCGATCCTCATGAGATACTATTTGTTGTTGATTCCATGACAGGCCAGGATGCTGTTAATACAGCAAAGGAATTTAACGACCGTTTAAATTTCGATGGCGTTGTTTTAACTAAGCTCGATGGTGATACGCGTGGTGGTGCTGCTCTATCGATTCGCTCGGTAGTTGACAAACCTATAAAATTTGTGGGAACGGGTGAAAAAATGGAAGCACTTGAAGTTTTCCACCCCGACCGTATGGCTAACCGGATACTTGGAATGGGCGACGTAGTTTCGCTTGTCGAAAAAGCACAGGAACAATTCGATGCCGAAGAAGCCCGAAAACTTCAGAAAAAAATTGCAAAGAACCAGTTTAATTTTGAGGATTTCCTGAACCAGATTTCCCAGATCAAGAAAATGGGGAACCTAAAAGATCTGGCCAGCATGATACCCGGTGTCGGGAAAGCCTTAAAAAATATGGATATCGACGACGATGCCTTTAAAGGAATCGAAGCAATAATCCATTCCATGACACCAGATGAAAGACAAAATCCTGCCATTCTGAATGGAAGCCGGCGCAAAAGAATTGCCGGTGGAAGTGGTACAACAATCCAGGATGTTAACCGACTGATAAAGCAATTTGACGAAACCCGAAAAATGATGCGCATGATGACTGCAGGAGGTAAAAAAGGAAAAGGCCGCCGCATGCCGCAGATGCCGCAGATGAGGAGAAGGTAGACTCCTGTCGGCAGTTATCAGTCCTCAGTCTATAGTATGTAGTACATTGGAGGCTGTCATCGGGATTTAACATTACTTTTCAGATCAAAAAAACTCATAACTATTCAATTTAAACTAATTAACTTAAACTATGATACTAATAGACGGAAAACAAACGGCAGCCACCATTAAGGAAGAAATAAGGGAGGAAGTTCAAAAAATATTGGAAGAAGGAGGTAAAGCACCCTCCCTGGCTGTGATTATAGTGGGCGACGATGGTGCAAGCAGAACCTATGTTAATAACAAGTCTAAGTCGTGCGAACAATTAGGTTTTAAATCCACGGTGATTGAACTACCCGAAAGTACGGATGAGAAAACCCTGCTTTCGATGGTCGATAAATTAAATAAAGATGACGAAATTGATGGTTTTATCGTTCAGCTTCCATTGCCAAAACATATCGACGAAAACAAAGTGATCGAGGCTATTGATCCTTCGAAAGATGTTGACGGCTTTCATCCTGTCAATTTAGGACGTATGATGACAGGATTACCGGCATTTGTATCGGCTACCCCAGCCGGGATAGTTGATCTTTTAGATCGATACAACATCGAAACCGAGAGAAGACACTGTGTAGTACTGGGCCGAAGCAACATAGTAGGTACGCCGGTAAGTGTTTTGTTATCGAGAAAAAGCAAACCGGGCAATGCCACGGTAACCATTTGCCACAGCCGGACAAAAGACATCAAAGAAGTTTGCCTGTCGGCCGAAATCCTGATTGTTGCTATTGGACAAAAAGAGTTTGTAACTGGCGACATGGTAAAAGAAGGGGCCGTGGTGATTGATGTTGGGATGCATCGTGTAAAATCCGACAAAACTAAATCGGGCTGGAAATTGTATGGCGATGTAAACTTCGATGAAGTAGCTCCAAAAT
>CAYLZH010000098.1:0-12093 GCA_964388245.1 uncultured Bacteroidales bacterium | reverse complement strand
TCTCACATTACCCCAGTGCCTGGTGGTGTTGGCCCAATGACAATTGTTTCGTTGATGAAAAATACTTTGCTGGCGCGGAAGTGGAGGGCATCCAATGCAACTGCTTAGAGGGGTGGCACGGCGAAGATAGTGCATAGCTAAAAGAGGAACTATTTTTTATCCACAACTAAGTCTCTCTTCCATAGCATATTTCAATCTCCCCATTGCGAACAGGGTATACAAGCAGTACTTCGTCAGCTCAATTGTTAGAATTTACCTCTCAATCTTGCTCCAATTACAAGCCCATACTTGTTTCAAGAAAGGAATGGGATGGATGAATAATAACAAAACTTTCCAACAATTAATCCCTAAGACAACGAACACTATACCCAGAACTCTTGGAGTAGTAGTACCGGTTTGCGATATCATCGTAGATGTACAGACCCCGTATCCAGGTATCGGTAGTTGAGTACTCGCTCGAAGACCACCAGTAGCCGTTGCTTCCAATACTAAAGGAAGTCCCTGTGTAGGATCGGCGTCCACCTGGCAACGCAGAAAACCCATACCAGTTTGTCCCGCCATATCCAAACCAGTCAATGGTTGTTTTTAAATTTTTGCCTGCATTGTAACCACGAAATCCAGTTGCATCCCACACGGCATTTGGGTAGTCATACTGTGTGTCAACAGTTCCTTCCAGAATTTTCCACTCTTCATCGGAGGGCACATGCCAGCCGATGGGACAAATTCCCTGTACACCGCTGGGCACTGTATCGCTGCTGTTTGCTCCGTTCATAACGGCAGCCCAGGTGTATAGTTTGCCATAAATAGAAGTATTTGCAGGATTTTGACCATAGTCGAAATAATACTTTGTGGTATAATTACCAGTAATATTACCTGCATTATTACCATCCACCAACGAGGTGCCATCAGAATAGTGAGTGCTTTTCAGGTTTTCTTTCATCCAGCATTGAGTTCCTATAAGTACTGTATTATAGGTGTTTCCATCAAAGTCAGTTATAATGTTTCCACAAATAGGGCTGATTGCCACAGAGGTTGTAAATTGAACTTCATTTCCATAAGCAGTTCCTATACTATTTGTAGCATAGGCTCTTACATAATATGTAGTATTGGGAATTAATCCATTAAGAATATCAATAAAACTTCCTGTTCCCATACCATTAATAGTTATAGAGTCGGAAATGGTTGGGTTGGTTAATGTATCCCAACATACTCCGTAAGTTATTACGGGTGATCCACCATCGTTTATGACAAATCCTCGATAAACTACTGAGGATTGTGTGACATTGGAAATCGTATCAGTGATTAAATTTGGAATGCTGGCTTGCATTTCTAAAGTATCCCGGAGACAACGAACACTTAACCCAAATATCTTGTAGAAGTAGTTCCGTACTGCCCTGTCATCGTTATAGCCCACTGTCCGATACCAGCCATGGGTAGCAGAGTGCTCTGTTGCCGACCACCAGTTGCCATTTTCGCCTACATAGTTGAAGTCTCCGTAGTAATCCCGGCGCCCACCCGGCAACGCCGAAAAGTCATAGAGGTTGGGACCATTACCTCCGGAAATCCAACCAATACTTGCTTTTAAATTAAGGCCTACATCATGCCCCCGTATTCCACCATTGTTCCAAACTGCATCGAAATAATCATATTGGCTGTCTACCGAGCCTTCCAGTATTTTCCATTCCTCATCGGAGGGTACATGCCAGCCTGCTGGGCAAATCCCCCTTATACCACTGGGTACTCCATTGCTACTTGCTGAGCCATTCATTACCGCCGCCCAGTTGTATAGCTTGCCATAAGTGGCTGAATTGGTTGGATTGTTATTGTAATCGAAATAATATTTAGTAGTATAATCTCCACTGGTACTACCCACATTTGTCCCATCTATCATGGCGGTGCCATCTGCATAATGAGTAGTTTTCAGGTTCTCTTTCATCCAGCACTGTGTGCCAATAAGTACTGTGTTGTAAGTATTGCCGTCGTAGTCGGTTACTGTGTCACCACAGAAAAAGATGCCAGCCAATGAAAGTTCATCGCCATAAGCAATTCCTGTGATATTTGTAGCAAAGGCTCTTACATAGTAATTTAAATAAGGATTCAAGTCGGTAAGGAATGCTGAATAAATACCCATAGCCGGATTTACGAATACGACTGAATCTGAAAAGTTGGGATTACCCAAGTTGTTCCAGCAAAAACCCTGGGCGGTAGTTCCGGCACTGCCATTTGAAATAAGGTCTCCAAACACTGTGGCAGAAGTATTTGTAATCGTAACTATGCTATCGGTTGAAACGGTGGGTAAGGTAGTCTGAAGTATTAAAGAATCCCTTATGCAACGAACACTTAATCCATAATTCTTGGTAAAGTCGTTCCTGGAAACATTGTCGTACTCGTAGCTCAATGACCGGTATAACGCGGAAGCCGAGGAAGCCTCTGATGAAGACCACCAATAGCCTCGGTAGTTCTTAGAGTAAAAATCACCATCGAAATGACGGTAACCACCTGGCAACGCAGAAAAACTGTACAAATCGGTCCCATCTCCATTAAGAAACCAGTCATTGGTTGTCTTAAGGTTTTCACCGCAATCGTTCCCCCGGTAACCAAACCAGTTCCAAACTGCATAGGGGTAGCCAAACTGGCTGTCCACCTTTCCCTCTAATATTTTCCATTCTTCATCACTGGGCACATGCCATCCGGTTGGGCATACTCCTTGCGCCCCGCTTGGCACGGAGTTGCTTGGATCAGCCTCGTTCATTACAGCGGCCCAAGTATATAGTTTTCCATAAATATTGGTACATGTCGGGTCATCATTGTAGTAAAAATAGTACTTAGTAGTATAATTACCATTTATATTACCTGCAAATTCGCCGTTTATTAAAGGGGTACCATTTGCATAATGAGAGGTATTCAGATTCTGTTTCATCCAGCACTGAGTGCCAATAAGTACTGTGTTATAAGTATTGCCGTCGTAATCGCTTATTGTGTCGCCACAGGAAAAGATGCCATCCAATAGATTATATGAAAGTTCACTTCCATAAGCAGTTCCTTCACTATTTGTAGCAAAGGCTCTTACATAACAGCTTGTATTGTAATTTAGATCGGTTAGGTTGGCTGAGAAAGCACCGACAACCGGATTTAGGTATGAAACAGAATCTGTAAGGGTAGGGTTGCCAGTGATATTCCAGCAAAATCCCAGACTTGTAATTCCAGTATTGCCATTTGAAATAAGTTCTCCGTAAGCCATGGCGGAGGAACCTGTAATCGAAACAATGCTATCAGTAGAAACGATGGGCATTGTTGCCGGAAGAATTACAGAATCTTTAAGGCAGCGAACACTTAACCCATTTAGTTTGTTAAAACTTGCTCTAAGTACGTTATTGTTTGAATGAGCAAAGCCTCGATACCATGTACAACAAGTATCCGACTCTGTTGATGAAGCAAATGAAGCATAGATATACGTACCCCAGAAACTGCCATTGTTAATACGGACTCCGCCTGGACGTGCAGAAAATCCGGAGGAATTTGTTCCATTACCTCCCCCGATCCATCCTGAAGTTGATTTTAACTTTGAACCTGCATCATATCCACGCCAATCTGTATTCTCCCATTCAGGATCGGGATATCCATAAACACTATCTACCTCACCTTCTAATATTTTCCACTCATTATCACTTGGGATATGCCAGCCTGTAGGACAAATGCCTTGCACGCCACTGGGGATCGAAGAACTTCCTGAAGAATTATTAATTATGGCGGCCCAATTATATAAGGCACCATAAATAGCAGCATTGCCTGGTAAATTGTTTAAATAGCAATATCCTTTCCCTGAGGAACCTAAGCTAATCCATGCAGAATCGCCGGTTATGTACGGAATAGAATCTCCATTAGAATAATGGGTTGTATTGAGATTTTCTTTCATCCAACATTGAATACCCACTACAACAGTATTGTATATATTACCATCGACATCGCTAACTGTGGGGGGACAACCTAAGGGATATTCTGCTTCGATAAAAAGAGTATCAGAAAAATATGGATTACAATTCCCATGTATCACACTTGCCCGGATATATTCCGAAGTATCAACCACATGAAAAAGACTATCAGAATATTGCCCAGTAATTTCTGTCCAGTTAATCAGGTCAAAGGATTTCTGCCATTGTATGCTATCGCCCAGGTTATCCAGTTTAAGTGTTACAGTATCACCCATTAAGTAAGAATTGCTGATGATATTTTTCTGTGCTATTAAAGAGGAGCACATTAATATGAGTAGGATTGGAAGATATGTATATTTCACTTTCTTGGCATTTATTTTTTGAGGATGGATCGGGTAATTGAAAAACTTTCTCCTATAATTGAAATAATGTACTGACCGGTAACGGTTTCACCAATATTTATGGAATGCAATGACCCATCGTTAAGTGTGACACTTTTCTGTAATACTAATTTTCCGTTAAGGTCCGATACCTTAATTTTCGCATTACCTGATAGATTATGAAAATTCACTTGGACCAATCCTGTACTTGGATTAGGAGAAATGGTAATTTCTTCTCCTTCCGGTATTTCATCTATGCCAATGGTTGATACAGTAACAACAACTGTTTGCGAAACATCGCAACCATTCGCATCTGTCACTACAACCAAATATTCGGTTGTTACTGCAGGCGAAACAACAGGATTGCTCGTGGGAAATCCACCAGGTGTCCATAAATATTGATATGGCGGTAAACCAAATTGTGCACTCGGATTTCCTCCTAGTATTACTGATTCACCCAGTGCAATGGTCGTATCATTTCCTGCATCAACCTCCAGGGCTTTGGGTACATGTAAGATGACTGCATTCTGGCTAAAAAGGATTTGAATTGATGCCAAATATATGAGCAAAGTAAGGACATTAGGTAAACGTATCATGGTTTAAATTGATTAGATTAAATACCTTTCAAAGGTATGAAAAGTTTATACAGAACAAATAAAAGGACGGCGGCGATCAAGAATAATACATTTAATATTTAGTAATGTAAATAAGGATTGTTCATCCCAACCATTAAGTCATCCTTGAACCTATTTCGGATATTCTATCCTCGTGTGATAAATATTCTTAAGTTTTTCAACGAAAATTCTTTTTATTGTCGATATATCTTTGAAAGTTACTGCTGCGTCGTCGAATTGTCCTTCGTTGCGCTGATAATCGATGATCTTTTCAACCAGGTCGAAAATGCTACGTTCGGTATAGGATTGCAAACTCCGAGATGCAGCCTCAACAGAATCAGCCATCATTAGAACTGCTGTTTCTCGTGAATGAGGAATGGGGCCCGGATATGAAAATCTACTGATATCGGCTTCTTCCTCCGGGTATTTTTTCAGGAACGAACGATAAAAATACTGAACTGTTGTTGTTCCATGATGTGTTTCGATAAAGTCAATTATCTGTGATGGCAGCTTGTGTTTCCTGGCCATTTTAATACCGTGAGCCACATGGCCGATAATTATGTCGGCACTTTCTTCAAATGGGATTTCATCATGGGGATTATTTCCGGGCGCCTGGTTCTCGATAAAATAAGCCGGAGCCATCATTTTTCCAATATCGTGATAGAGTGCTCCGGTGCGGATCAACTGTGGATTTCCACCTATCTGATAAATAGCTTCTTCGGCTAGATTGGCTACCTGAAGTGAGTGTTGAAATGTGCCTGGTGCGGTTTCATTCAATTTCCGTAGCAAAGGATTATTCACATCGGATAATTCAAGCAATGTCAGGTCCGATAAGAATCCAAACATCTTCTCAAAAATATAGATCAATGGATAGGATGCCAGTAATAAAATGCCATTTATGGCAAACCAAATAAAACTCGTCCAATTGATTTTTTGCAGGCTTCCCTCATGCAATATCGAAATTGCAAGATACACCAGACTATATGTAATGAAAACGATAAAAGCTGTCCAGAACAATTGCGATCGTTTACGTGCATGAAACAACGTAAATACTCCTACAATACCGGCAACAAACTGAATAAACACAAACTCAAAACCATTTGGGGCAATAAAGCCAATAGTCATAATGGTTACAACATGGATAAAAATTGCAAGTCGTGAATCGTAGAAAGTTTTCAGGATTATTGGTAACAATGCAAACGGGATTGCATAAATACTGAAGCGCCCAAATCGCATGGTAAGCCCTGCCAAAGATACGAAGATAGTAATCAGAAGAAGTATGAAAAATGTTTTATTCCAGTTCTCCAGAATATCCTTACGGAAATTGAATAGGAACAAAAAGAGTACGATCAATGTTGACATAGCAAGTAGCAGGTAGGCCGGATATAACAGCCATGCATTCGATCCTGATCCAAGTTTTGCTTCGTACTCAATTTTCAATGATTTCAGTATTTCAGCTTTCTGACTGTTTACAAGATCGCCGGCAGAGATAATTAAATTGCCTTCTTCAATAAGACCATAAGTGAGAGAGATATCATCATAGCGTGCCTGCTGCCTGACCTGGCTAAGCTCCTCATTATAGGTCAGGTTTGGCAGAAACAAACCGGAAAAATCCATATTTCCCGGCAATTCATTATTGAATAAAAATCCGAACTCCCCATCGGAAATTTTCTTCTGCATTTGTTCATTGATTACCTGTTCTGCTTTTACTGGTGAAAAGAGTTCGTAAAAACTGAATTCCTCTGCAATATTATTTCTAATAACAAAAATTATGTGTAGTTTTTCGTTCGCTAAACGTTGGCTCTCGTTCTGCGATAATACTCCAATCGAATAGATCTTATTAATTACCGGCGATATTTTATTAAGGGTAAGTTCTTTCAATAATTGCAAGCTATCTGTTGATACACGTTTATCGTAACCGAATGCATTATCAATAACTGAATTAATTTTCGAATTCAGATGGTTCAGGCATTTATCCACGACCATATCATCGAATTGGTAATATGTTAAATGTAGCTGTTTAATGCTATCGCGTTCGTGCCTGAGTTCTTCCTGCGACTTATAGATCGGAAAATCAAAAGGAGCATACAAATTTTCGTGCATCCAGGGTTTGCCCTGCTGAAACTCATACCTGAATTTCCCTTCTTTTGGGAAAAAATACACAATTACAATCAGGCTGACCAGGAATAGCAAAATCTTTAAAATTATGCCTGAATATTTCACTATTGAATCATAAAGAACCTTCATATGTTTGGCTTAAAATCAAAATCACAGCTTTCTCTGTTTCGGTAATCAAACAAAGATAATCAAAAAAAGATGCGATGTTTTGGCATGTGCATCCTGCAATTATTATTTTTGTGTAAATCGAACACGTAAAAGATGAATCATGAAATTGCATATCATGAAACTCCTGTTGGTAAAATCGAAATTCATATTCAGAATGATGCATTGATGTCGGTAATGTTTATTGATCACAATGAGTGTTCGTCGTCACCACCGTCAATTTTTACACAAACCATAATCCAACAAATTGATGAATATTTCGCCGGATCAAGGATGCAATTTTCCGTAAAACTAAATCCTGTTGGTACCTCATTTCAGAAATCTGTGTGGCATGAACTATTGCAAATTCCTTTTGGCGAAACCATTTCATACCTACAATTAGCTAAACGTTTGGGTAACGAGCAAAAAGTACGTGCCGTTGGAAATGCAAACAGCAAGAATCCGATAGCAATAATTGTCCCGTGCCACAGGGTAATTGGAAGTGATGGTACGCTAACCGGTTATGCAGGAGGATTATGGCGAAAGAAATTTCTTATTGATCTTGAAAAAAAGTATTCGAACAAAAACCGGCAATTATCAATCTTTTAATCTCATCCCGAAAAGTTAAAACATTTTTTGCTGAATACCATCCTTCGACTCAGGATCGAATTCCGATAAAGGCTCCAACAAGTTTTTAACTACCCTTAACTGATGTGTATAGCGCATGGTATCTTTGTTGATAATTCCTTCGTGATCGATATAGTCGATGCGTACTTTACCCGATGCATGAATAATCCTGGCGCCGTCCATAATTATGCCAACATGGATAATTTTTCCGTCATTATTATCAAAAAATGCCAGGTCGCCTGGTTTTGCCTCGTTCACAAAATTTACCGCTGTCCCATAGTTCACCTGCTGTGATGCATCACGCGGAATCCTTATGCCACATGCTTTAAAAGAAACCTGCACAAGGCCTGAACAATCGATGCCAAAAGGCGATTTGCCTCCCCAAAGGTAAGGGGCATTTATGTATTTCGATGCCTGATGGATAATCGTATCACGCAAGCTTTGAGAATTTTTTCGTTCGGGGTATTTTCTAAACCTGAAATTGGTATGATAGGCCTTAAAGCTAAGCTTTCCTTTATAGTTGGGGATAGAACTTCCGGCAACAATCACCGATGGGCCAAGATCCTTACTTACAACATTTGAATAAAGATCGGGTGAAACAAAGAGTTTCCTCTTTAATAAGTTTGAATGATAACGTTTCGAGATAAAATGACAGTGTTTCAGGTCTATCCATCCTTCATAGTAATCAAAATCGATTCGGATATGAAGCCAGCCTACCTTCGATTGCAAAATTTCAAACGATTCACCAAACAATACCTGACTTACCATTTCGCTTTGTTCCTGCGGTTCTTTCCGAACCGGTACAATGCTTAATATTGCCATTCCGTAGATCATCCATCAAGGTTTTAAACGTCCAAAAATACGCATTTCAACAGAATTGCCTATATACATGAAACTTAGGCACTGTCATTTTTTCAATAGTTATTAACACCCAAGGTATTCATGCTTTTCAATTATTGATGCTTAATCCGGAATGGTAAAACATAATTCCAGGCAAACCCGGTAATCGATATCAAAATCATCAATAGAGTATGTTAATTATCAAAAGGATGTCCTTTTTCTTCGCGTTGTGAAAGAATATTCATTATGACCAGCTTTTCATCCTTTGAAAAATCTTTCCAGCCTTCAATTTCCTCTTTAGTCCGATAGCATCCGATGCAGAATTTCTTATCAACATCTAATGTACAGATATCGCGACAAGGCGAAATATAATTTTCGTAATCGAATCCTTTCATATTACAATCGTTTCTTTTTGAAAAAATCAGTAATCAAAATCGAACACTCAGCTTCAAGAATCCCTGACAAAACCTCTGTTCTGGGATGCAGCAATGGTGTCTTCACCCTTGAGAAGCCCCGCTCTTTGTCGCATGCCCCGTATACTAACCGGCCAAGTTGTGACCATGCCAAAGCACCAGCACACATTACGCATGGTTCAAGGGTAACATACATGGTACAATCATTTAAATATTTTCCTCCGATAAAGCTGGCAGCCGAGGTTATGGCTTGGATTTCGGCATGGGCAGTAACATCATTCAGGGTTTCGACAAGGTTGTGCCCCCTGGCAATAATCTGCCTGTTACAAACAATGACAACTCCAACCGGAACCTCATCTTTTTCAAGGGCAACCTGTGCTTCCTGCAAGGCCTGGCGCATATAGTACTCGTCGTTAAAAACCATTGTGCAATAGTAGAATTAAGAGTTTTAATTTATTGGTGATTATTTCCAGGCGTTTAAATTGTAGATTTCTTCCTTCTTTGCCTTTTATCCATTCTTTTTCCATCATTGAAGATTTAAGATATGTTGATCAGATTGATTATTATGGTTTTGATTCCATGAGTTTAATAATTAGTTCTACTATTATTATACCAACTTATTTTGTTACATGGGCTATCAACCCAATTTTGAGTTCTTCTTGTGTAAATTCATTTGACATCTAAAGCATTATAAAGGCTTATAAATTTGCTTTTATACTTAAAATCAATGGATGTGTCAGGTTGTGTATAACCTCCCTTAATTAAATGAGCATTAACAAAAGTCTTATTTTTTAAGTACATATAAACCATTAAGTGATTATCATTATCATGTTTTGATTCGTCATATTTTAGAAAAACCTTTTGATTCTTGGTCTTAAGCCTCAAAAACTCTAAAGCCTTTCCATTGGATTCTTTTTTTTCCTTTATACCGATTAATCTAACGATTAGATCATTATTTAATTTAATTAGCTCAGGGCTAAGTATTTCCTTGATAGAATAATATTCTTCTCTCTGATTTGAACTACTTAAGTCAATCCTGGATCCATATTGCAACTTCTTAGGGTCTGTTTTTTTATCAAAACCATGAAAATCTTTAAAAATATAAGGAAGTCTATTAATTTGCTCCTCATAATCTACATTCTGTACAGTTTGATGTGAGAAATCATATTCAGAATTAAAAATATTACTCTGTTCAATCTCTAATTTCCTCCTAATAAATGGAATGAATTCAGAGTTTATTTCATATCCTACTGAATTTCTACCAAGGTTTCTAGCAGTGAGGGATGTAGTTCCACTGCCAAGAAATGGATCGAGTACAGTATCTCCTACAAACGAGAACATTTTAATCAGTCTTCCCGGCAATTCTTCAGGAAACATTGCAATATGTCCATCTTGTTTAGCTCCTCCAAAATTCCAATGCCCCTGAAAGTATTCTTTCCATTCCTCTTTGGTTATTCTTGATTGCTCCTTTATTTCTTTTGATGGTTTTTTGGGTATTCCCAGCTTTTTAAATATCAGGATGAATTCATAATCAATTGAAAGTATTCCATTTTTTGGAAAAGGATAACTGCCCATTAATGAAGCACCTCCAGTTGTATTTGATGTGGTTTTTTTCTGCCAAATAATGGCTCCCATATAATCAAACCCGATTGCCTCGCAAAACTTTATTATTTCTGTTCTGATAGGAATCACTTTGTATCTTCCGTAGTATACAGCTCTGGCAAACTGGTCTCCAATATTTACACATAACCGGCTTCCGGTGCTTAATACCCTGTAGCATTCATTCCAGACAAGGTTCAGGTTGTTTATGTAATCCTCATAACTATCATTATATCCAATCTGATTGTCTACTCCATAGTCTTTTAACTGCCAATAAGGTGGTGATGTAATAACCAAATCAACAGAATTATTTTGAAGTTCAGTCATTTGTCGACTATCTCCATTAATTATTTTATGTTTAGTTTTCATGCTTGCTACTCTAAATTAACCACACACAAAGTTAATCATTCCAACTCCATTTCCTGGTATTATTACCTGCTTCTCTAAGTTTGCCTGGATATTTTGAATGATGGTTGATTATTACTTCGGGGCCTTTTGATACAGATAAATTGCTACAATAGCAAAGATTATATTTGGTATCCATGCCGCAACCAATGGGTTAAAGTTTCCGTTTATGGCAAATTGCTGGGATATCTGCATAAAAAGTATATAGGCAAAACTAATCAGCAATCCCATACCAATATGTAAGCCTACCCCACCTTTTGCTTTTCGCGACGACAGGGACACCCCGATCAGGGTTAGAATAAATGTTGAAAACGGAAATGCAATACGACGGTATTTCTCAATAAGGTGCGATTCAATATTTTCAACACCATTCATGCGCTGGTTTTCGATAAACCGATTGAGCCTTGGCAAAGTCATGGTTTCAACAATGGTATGCCGCATACTGAAATCGGAGGGCTTCATATTTATGGTTGTATCGAGTGTTTTCCCCGATGTAAATTCTTCATGTAGACTGTCGATATCACGTATAAAATAATTGCTGATTCGCCAATTATTACCCTCTTCGTTCCATTTAATGTAATCAGAAATTAATTTTGATTTTAACAGTCCGTCTTCAAATCGCTCCATTGAGAATTTATAACCAACACTATTAGCTACATTATAGTTTTCCATATAGATATACAAGCCAGGTTCAATCTGGCGATGAATATTCCTGTCGTAATTCTTGTATGGATTTTTCAGATACTTTTCACTAAAATCGAGCCTCACCTTATTTGCAGGTGGTATTATGTAGCTACTTAACACAAAAGAAAAAATGGCAATTACCAGTGACGATAAAAAGTAAGGCCACATTAACCGTTGAAAACTAACACCACTCGACAAAATTGCTATGATTTCGGTGTTATAAGCCATTTTTGATGTAAAAAATATTACAGCAATAAATGTAAACAGTGCCGAGAATAGATTGGCAAAATATGGAATGAAATTGAGGTAGTATTCAAAAAGGATGGCCTTCAGGTGT
>CAYLZH010000097.1:0-15647 GCA_964388245.1 uncultured Bacteroidales bacterium | reverse complement strand
GGCTACCCAAAGAACAGCTGCTGATGCAGGGATAACAGCAATAGTGATTCAATTAATACAATTTCCCATACAAATTATTAAGCTGATTTTTCCCTGGAGTTTGCTGGTGATATTTTTATTTCGTAGGAGAATTCTTAAAGACATCAAAGAAAACAAATTAATTGTTCTATCATCACTGTTTGTTGTTTCCAATGTTCTGATTTACTGGGTGTCGCCGGAAACAAGAAGCAGGTGTGTATATATGTTCTTCCCGTTTATTTTACTAATCCTGGTATTTTTCTATAACAAATACAGACAAATTCTGCATAATTTAAATACATGGTTCGAGCGGATATTTGGCTTTTTAATAATAGTATTGGCTCTCAGTTTTCTTGCGGTTCCGTTTGTTCATAACATTAGCAATGATGTAACTTATTCCCTTGCAAAAGGCATCGTGTTTTTTGGTTTAATAATGCTCCTGTTTTTTTATTATATGAAATTTGACAGATTGCGCATATATATTTTCATTCTTGCAATATCAGTTGCCAGAATAGGATTGAATTTTTCAGTGCTTCCCCATCTTGATAGCGTGAATAGACATTCAGGGTATGCTGCCCTCACCGGGAAAATAGTTGAGGTAACCGGCGACAATAAATTATATTGGACCGGCAATCCTAAATTCGTTACACGAAATTTTTCCGCTGCAGGAATTATTTTTAATGAGGTTACTGTAATGGAACCATGTTCAATTCCTTTTCAAATCCCTTATTATTATGCAAACTTGACAAACGAAACAATGCAATTTTCCGAGTTGCCTGTTCCCGGGGCATATTGCCTTTCAGATAAAGCTTATGCAGGTCTATTTGAAAAAACTATTTATCTGGAATATACAGATCGATACCTTCCTGCCGGAATGGTACTTTACAAAGTAGAATAGGCATCCGCCTTTTTCATCCGATGACTTTGGGCCATTGGATGAGTTTGTCCAACTCGCTTCTTCCCCTTTCATTTCATTTTCATACATTTGCTACCTGAAAAAATAATTACGCAATGACTATAAAAGAATTTCAATCGGCTATTTTGCAGGGTATTCCAGAAACCTTGCCTCAGCCGAAAACCTACGATCCAACCATCAACCACGCGCCTAAACGGAAGGAAATCCTTTCGAAAGAAGAAAAGAAATTGGCGCTGCGCAATGCTCTCCGCTATTTCGATCCAAAACACCATGCCGAGCTGGCGCCTGAATTTGCCATGGAATTGGAAAAATACGGTCGCATTTATATGTACCGTTTCCGTCCGGATTATGAAATTACTGCACGGAGTATTCATGATTTTCCACACAGATCGATACAGGCTGCCAGCATTATGCTGATGTTGAGCAACAACCTCGACTATGCTGTTGCTCAACACCCACACGAACTTATAACCTATGGAGGCAACGGAGCAGTTTTTCAAAACTGGGCACAGTACCTGCTCACAATGAAATACCTGGCCACTATGAACGACGAGCAAACCCTGGCCATTTATTCAGGCCACCCAATGGGCTTGTTCCCATCCCATAAAGACGCACCTCGAGTTGTGGTAACCAACGGAATGGTTATCCCGAACTATTCATCACCTGACCATTGGGAGAAATTCAATGCATTGGGAGTTTCACAATACGGGCAGATGACTGCCGGATCGTTTATGTACATTGGCCCGCAGGGAATCGTGCACGGAACCACCATTACCGTACTAAACGCCGGACGAAAGATAGGTGCTGATGATATGGGCGGAAAACTATTTGTATCGTCCGGCCTGGGAGGCATGTCTGGTGCTCAGCCAAAAGCAGCAGTAATTTCAGGTGCAATAGGTGTAATTGCTGAGATTAATCCAAAAGCAGTTCATACACGCCATTCGCAAGGCTGGGTCGATGAAGTTTATGAAGATTTGGATAAACTCGTTGCACGAATCAATAAAGCCAAAGATGGTAAAGAGGCTGTTTCGTTAGCTTATCAGGGCAACATTGTCGACCTTTGGGAAAAATTTGTAGAGGTTGAAATGCACGTTGAATTAGGTTCCGACCAGACTTCGTTGCACAATCCATGGGCAGGTGGATATTATCCTGTTGACGTATCGTTCGATGAAGCCAATCAGTTGATGGCCGAGCACCCAGATTTATTTAAAGAAAAAGTACAGGAAACTCTTCGACGCCATGTTGTTGCCGTGAACAAGCTTACTGCAAATGGTATGTATTTCTTCGATTATGGAAATGCCTTTTTATTAGAGGCAAGCCGAGCGGGAGCTGATATAATGAAAGAAGATGGCAAATTTAAATATCAATCCTACGTGCAGGACATTATGGGCCCCATGTGCTTCGACTATGGCTTTGGCCCGTTCCGCTGGGTATGTACTTCATCGAAACCCGAAGACCTCGACTTGACTGACCGTATTGCCATTGATGTATTAGATGAAATTGCAGCCACTGCCCCTGTCGAGATCACCCAGCAGATGAAGGACAATATCCGTTGGATCCGTGAGGCAAAAGAGAACAAGTTAGTAGTAGGTTCGCAGGCACGTATCCTCTATGCCGATTGCGAAGGACGTACGAAAATAGCATTGGCGTTCAATAAAGCTATTCGCGATGGTAAGCTTTCAGCACCTGTTGTTCTTGGCCGCGACCACCATGATGTGTCTGGTACAGATTCACCGTTCCGTGAAACCTCAAACATTTATGACGGATCAAGTTTTACTGCCGACATGGCCATTCAGAATGTAATTGGTGACAGCTTTCGCGGTGCCACCTGGGTATCAATCCACAATGGTGGTGGAGTAGGTTGGGGCGAAGTTATTAATGGTGGTTTTGGAATGACCCTCGATGGATCGGAAGAAGCCGACCGCCGAATCCGGATGATGTTGCACTGGGACGTGAACAACGGAATTGCACGTCGTAGCTGGGCACGCAACGATGGGGCCTTGTTTGCAATCAAACGTGAAATGGAACGAACCCCAAACTTAGCAATTACTGTTCCGAACCTCGCCAGCGATGAATTGATTGATGGTATAATCAGGTAAGGAATTTCACGAATACAACTTTTATCAATTAATATTGATTATTTATTTTGGTTGTCGTTGCTTTTTGCAGAGGCCTTTTCTTTCCACGTGTAGTTGATTTCTATATTTTTCGCTGAAAAGTCAATTGGATCACGATCATTTGTTGATTCCTGTTCCTCTTCTTCCTCAATTTCCCATGACCACTTTTTCCTGACCGGTCCTTCCTGGCGGTAATAGACTGCCAGGATAAAACCACTTAGTACTCCCATTGCATGGGCTTCGAATGAAATTTTTGGATCGCGGGGGAATATACCCCAGATCAATCCGCCATACATAAAAGCCACAGCAAGTGAAATAGAAAGGAGACGGTTATCGTGCCGGAGTACACCGCTAAAAAAAAGAAAAGAGGCAAATGCATAAACCAGTCCGCTTGCGCCTATGTGGTAACTGGGTCGTCCGATCAACCAAACAAAAAAACCTGTCATAAGCCAGCTCACGATGGCCACTTTATGACCTATTCCCCGGTAAAAGAAAAGTATGGCTACCCACAGAAAAAACACCGGTGCCGAGTTGGAAATTAAGTGTTTAAAATTGCCATGGATAAAGGGGGAGGTAACGATACCTGTCAGGCCGGTTAACTTTAAGGGGAAAATGCCCAGGTTGGCAAAACTGATATTCAATGTAAATTCAAAAAGTTTAATCAGCCATATAGCAATTAAGAAAAGGCCTGGGAAAACCAGGCTGTGATAAAACTTTCGTTTTTCGTTAAGTAATTTGTTCATAGCAGTCGGAATACAAAAACACTGCCTGAGTGACTTCATGCTGTTTTGTCAGCATGCTGTTATCTCATTAATTATCGAGTAATTTGTCGAGGAAGGTATCCTTTCGTCGTCGGGCCACTTCGAGGACGGTTCCATCTTCCATTTTAACTGCACCTCCATCTCCTTTAATATATTTATTCACAAACGACATATTGATCAGGTGCGACTGATGGATCCTGAAAAATCCCAGAGGCGACAGCATTTCATCAAAGTCTTTCAGGGTTTTGGTAACAACTATTTTATTTCCTTGCGGAAGATAAAGTGTTGTGTAATTGCTTTCTGACTGGCACCTTATAATTTCTTTGATTTTAACAAGGATGATCCCGTCGAAAGTAGGGAGGGCAATTTTTTCGAAATTATTTCGGTTGCTGAACAAAGCCTCCAATTTCTTATTCAGGTTTTGGGTGTCGATTTCACTTTTCAGTTTATCAACTGCATTAATCAACTGGTCGGGATCGATTGGTTTTAAAAGATAGTCGGTGGCGCTGAATTTAAAAGCCTGTACAGCATACTGGTCGTACGCAGTTGCAAATATCACAGCAAAATTCACCTGGTGCAGTTGTTCCAGCAGGTCGAATCCGGTGCCATCCTGCATTTGGATATCCAGAAAAACAACATCGGGTTTTTCTTTCCTGACAATCTCTAATCCGGTGTTTACTCCATTGGCTTCGCCTACAATTTCAAGTTCAGGGCAGTACCTGCTAATCTGGGATTTTAACGTACGCCTACCCCTTTCTTCATCATCAATAATAATAGTCCTTATCATTTCTCACAGCTTAAAGGTTCTGAAATGCTATTTTCATCATAACTTTAGTACCCAGGGCATTGCCGTTTTCATCTTCCAAATCGATAATTTCGGCCGATGCCTGGGTTTTAAATTGTTTATTGAGGGAATCTAGTCGTTCCTGGGTAACTTTCATCCCGAGTGATTTATGGTTAGAATTTCGTTTTTTTAATTTTATCGATGCCTTACGGCCAATGCCATTATCTTCAACAACGCAAAAAAGATATTCGCCCTGCTTGTAATAATCGATCTTGATCAGGCCATTCCGGTCGGTTAATTTTACAAGTCCGTGTTTAATGGAATTTTCAACAAAGGGTTGAACAAGGAGTGGAGGTACAAATACTTCTTCCGTATTGATTATTGGATCAACAATCAATTTATATTCAAATGAATCGGCAAAGCGCATACTTTCCAAATCGAGGTAGAGTTTCAGGTTGCTGATATCTTCGGAAAGGCTAACTGTCGCTTTTTTCGAGTTTTCAAGAATCGACCTAACAAGCTGAGCAAATTTCGACAGATAAATTTCAGCCAGATAAGCGTCATCACCTGATATCAAACCCTGAATCGAATTCAGCGAGTTGAAAATAAAATGCGGGTTCATCTGCGATCGAAGCAGGTGCTGCTCAATTTCGATATTCTTCCGCATCAGGTTTTCCTCTTTGTGTTTTTGTTTTAGTTTAAAGCGGTTAAAAACCGACCAGGCTGTAAATCCGAATAAGACCAGTAAAATAATGAAAAACCATCGTTCCCGTTGGTATCGGTCAACATCTGTTTTTTGTTTTTCAATCAACAGGTCCTGTATTTCGATTTCTTTTTCTTTTTGCTCAAGTTCGAATTTATTTCTGAGTTCGATTATTTGTTCATGGGTTTCGGCATTATAGAGCGAATCTTTCAGATTCTGTAGCAAGATAAAATAGTTATAGGCATTTTTGAAATCTTGCAGGCTGTCATATGTTATTATCATTTCATGAAGCAAAGAAATCTCCGATTGAATCTGACTCGATCTATTTATTATCCTGTATGCTTCGTTAAAATTGACAAGGGCCTTGTCAAACTGTCCCTGATTGAAAAAAGTTATTCCAATGTCCTTTAAACATGCTGCGGCTTCAACAGAATCGCCAAAACTCATAAATACTTCATATGCTTCGCCTGAGAATTGCAATGCTTTGGCAAAATTTCCTGTGTTTTGCAGAACTGTTGCCCTGTTAGCCAGGCATTGTGCTGCAAGTTTCTGAAAACCTGCCTGTTTAAATTCATCGTAGGCAATCCGATAGTTTTCGTCGGCTTTGTCGTATTGTTTCAGGTTTTTATAGCAAATCCCCAGATTCATTAAAGTTGTTGCAGCTCCTTCAATGTCGCCAAGCTTCCGGAATCGCTCATATGCTCGTTCGTAATATATTATAGCCTGATTGTAATCGGGTAGGTGCAGGTTAAGGTTTCCCAGCGCACCCAGCGCCTTTAACATGCCCAGTTCATTATTTGCCCTTTCGAAAAGTTTGTAGGCTTCGATAAACAGTGAAATGGCTTTCTCGTAATTGCCCTTGTACATGTTTATGTTCCCAAAATTTCCGTAGATGCTTGGAAGCAGAGTTGTATCGTTTATTTCAAGAGCAAGGTCGAGAGCTTTCTGATAATATTGCTCTGCTTTTGGAAAGTTGCTTTTGTCAATAAAAAATACCCCGATATGCAGATAAACTTGTATTCGTTTTTTTTGCATGTTGTTTTCTTCTGCAATTTCAGATGCCCTGGTAATGTATTTGAGCGATGCATCAGGATCATCGTAGTAAAACATATCAGATAATAACAGGTATGCATTAATTTGAATACCGGGTTCATCATTCTCGAGCATGGTTTGTATGCTGTCGGGTATTTCATGGGGTGTTTCTTCAATATTTCCCGACCACACACTGCCTGAAATCAGAAATAACAACAGGACTTTTAATATTTTCAATCTAAATGAACACATTCCTTTCGATTCCTTTTCAAAGATAGCGATTTATTTATTTCCCGACCTACACCACCTTAGCTAATATTATCAGGCCTCAGTCGACAGTCCTCAGTCTCCAATCCCTAATCTTCCATCTGCTTTCCTCTGTCTTCTGTCTTTCGCTTTATATCTTCAAGTTTTAGTAATAACGCATGTTTGTGAAACCGTGCTTTGCATCACTTAATCAATTGATTAGTTTTGTACTGCAATAAAAGAATCAGTTATGATTATAAAATCGGCCGAGTTTATTATGAGCAACACCAATGTTGCAAAATGCCCTGGTAGACGCATACCGGAATATGCTTTTATTGGACGTTCCAATGTTGGAAAATCCTCGTTGATAAATATGCTCACCAATCATAAAAAGCTGGCAAAAACTTCAGGCACGCCGGGCAAAACCCAGTTGATCAACCATTTTATTATTAATGATAGTTGGTACCTTGTCGATTTACCGGGATATGGATATGCTAAAGTTTCAAAAAAAATGCGGGCAGGTTTTAGCCGGATCATTAAAGAATATCTGAAAAAGAGGGAGCAATTGCAATGTCTTTTTGTCCTGATCGATTCGCGCCTGGAACCACAAAGTTCCGACCTGGAATTTATGGAATATCTTGCCCTTAATAACAGTCCTTTTGTGATGGTGTTTACCAAAACTGATAAATTAAAACCTGCTGAACTCACAAATAACATTTCAGATTATAAAAATACCATGCTTGAATTTTGGGAAGAGTTACCTGAAATGTACATAACATCGGCAACAAAAAAAACCGGACGCGATGAGCTCCTGGGTTTTATTGCAAGGACGAATACTGATTCCGGGAACGGGTTATAATGTTTAACATCGTAAACAATGCTGATATTAAATTCTACTTTTACAACTTATCAAATTTTGTATCATCTAAATCAAATATTATGAAGACCAATCAGACGATTTACTTTTCATTATTATTAGTACTTACTTCTCTTGCCCTACCCTCGTTTTCGTGTACCATTATTGCTGTGGGCAAAAAGGCCTCGGCCGATGGTTCGGTTATCGTTTCACATACTGATGCCGGACCCGATTGTCGTTTGCATGTGGTGAAAGGCCAAAAATTCAAGCCGGGCGATTCGACTGCTGTATATTGGGGAATGATTGACCTGGGCAGGCCACTTGGCGATTATGGCGAAGTATTAGGCCATATCCCGCAGGCCTCGGAAACTTTCAGCTACTTTCAGACTGCTTATCCTCAAATGAACGAATATCAGCTTGCCATTGGAGAGAGTACCATGAGCCAAAAGAAGGAATTAAAAGTCGACCGGAGTGTATGTAAACAGATTATGACTATTGAGCAGGTACAGGCATTTGCATTGCAACGTTGCAGCACTGCAACTGAAGCACTGGACCTGATAACCCGCTTGCTTGAAAAATATGGATTTCTACCTTCATGTATTGGCGAATCTGAAGCTCTGGTTATAGGAGATAAAAACGAAATTTGGGTTTTAGAAGTATTCAGTGTTGGCAACGATTGGTCACCCGAGAGTGGAATGCCGGGAGCAATTTGGGCGGCTCAACGTGTTGGCGACGACCAGGCGCTGATTATTCCCAACTGGAGTATCATCAAGGAAATTAATTTAAACGATAAGGATAATTTCAGGGCTTCGTCGAATTACATGCAGGAGGCTATTGATCGAGGATGGTACGATCCTGCAAGTGGTAAGCCCTTTATTTGGCAGGAAATTTATTCCCCGATCCCGCGCGAATGGGCTACCGGCCGGTTCTGGTTGTTCTACTCACAGTTTGCCCCCAATTATTCAGATTGGCCACTTCGGACCACTGAAAATCCTTTTGCCGGCGATGGGCAATATATCCAGTATGTTGAACCACTTTCTATCTATCCATTTTCGGTGAAACCTGAGAAGAAAATCTCGGTGCAGGATATAATGGCATTTCAGCGCTCGACTTTTACCGGAACAATCTACGACAAAGAAAATGCCCCGGCCTGGTACTATCCAGGCAAGGATGGCAAACTTGTCAGAAGCCCGATAGCAACACCATTTCCTACGAGCGAAACCAGGAAAGTCCTAAATATCAACAGTCGGCGAAATGTGGCACGTGCCCGTGGTGAATATGGCATGATAGCCCAGTTACGCTCCTGGCTTCCTGACGAGGTAGGAGGGATATACTGGTTTTATGTCGACAATGCTTATACTTCGGCTTATGTACCGGTTTATGCAGGCGTTACTGATGTGGCTGAATGTTATAAGCGATACGACAGCGATGTATTTGATGACAACTCCATAAGATGGTGCGTCGATTTTGTCGATAACCTGTTGTACCTGCGATGGCAGGATGCCATTGCCAGTCTCCGTGAAAAGAGGGATCCACTTGAGAAAAGTTTTTTTGAAGAGCAGGCAGAAGTCGATAATAAAGCGCAGGAACTTTTAGCTAAAAGTCCGAAGAAAGGGAAGCAATATCTCACCAAACTCAGCATAGAAAGGATGAACAAGGTACATCAGCTTTTTAAGGACATGCGAATTGAGTTAATTACTAAGTACTCGAATAATAAGCAAGGAATTTAGTGTAAAGTAATTGAGTTGATTTAGAAATTAAGGTCGTGATTATAACAGATAGCCGTTCCAAATTGTGCGGAACCAATTTATCTAAAACCATTATCATGAATAATCACTTGTTAAATATTTACTTTCGTATTCTAAATAGATTTTAAAAACAAAAATTATGAAAAGGTCAATCGGATTACTATTCTTAACATTATTCATCTCATTTCAATTATCAGCCCAGGAAAAGGGAGTGAATTTCGGAGTTGATATTGCCAGTCGTTATGTATGGCGTGGTGCAGATTATGGCCGTTCGCCAAGCATACAGCCTGCATTGGAATTCTCCTTTGGGAAGCTACAAATAGGTACATGGGGCGCTTTCACAACCTCACAATTTATTAGCGATAAATCCAAATCATTTATTCAGGAAACAGATCTCTATATTAATTATGATATCAACAAGATGTTGTCGGTTACCTTAACCGATTATTTTTTCCCGGATGACCTTTTGGTAAATAATGATTTTTACAATTACCATAAGGATAAAACAGGTCATATACTGGAAGGAACCATTCAATTTAATGGCACAGAAAAAATTCCGGTAAGTTTGATGATAGCAAGTAATTTCTATGGTGCCGATGCAAGAAAAGCCAATAACGATTTGTTCTATTCCACTTATATTGAGTTGGGTTATAATAAAAGCTGGAACAATACAGATCTTGATTTTTTTATTGGAGGGACCCCAAATAAAGCTGATACCAACTTGAAAGAGTCTGGTTTCTATGCCGATAAGCCCGGAATAGTTAATATAGGTTTAACCGCATCAAAAGAAATTAAAGTAACCGATAGTTTTAACATACCGGTTTCGGTTTCACTTATTACAAATCCCGATACTGAAAATGTATTCCTGGTGTTTGTTTGTTCCTTGTAAAGGAATTGATCATTCGGAAGTCATTCAGTGGTCATTCGGTTGTTGAATGTGAATGAGAATGTTGTCATCTTCCCTGAAATAAAGGGCAATCAACTAACATCTGGAAGAATTCCTACAAATACTCTTTACTCTCAACTTCTCCCCGAACTACTGCCAGTCCATTCATGGCCAGGGCTTTCATTTCGTCTTCGCCCGGATAAACGGCTACGGGAGCAATGAATTTCGTCATCCGGCTGATATAATCGACAAGGTACCGGTTATGGGCAATTCCACCTGTAAGGATAATGGCATCAACATTTCCTTGTAGAACCGCTGCCAAAGCACCTATCTCCTTTCCTACCTGGTAGCACATAGCATCTTGCACCGCACGGGCTTTCATGTCCCCTTCACGGGCAGCTAATTCCACTTTATATGCCTCGTTGGTGCCAAGGTAAGCTACAAGGCCGCCTTTGCCTTTTATCATTTCTTTAACCTCTTTGTGAGTGTATTCGCCGCTGAAGCAAAGTTTGGTCAAAGCACCTACAGGTAAGGTACCTGCTCTTTCAGGTGAGAAAGGTCCTCCTCCATCCAAACCCTGATTCACATCCACTACCTTTCCTTTTTTGTGAGCTCCTACTGATATACCCCCGCCCAGGTGAACCACTATGAGATTCATTTCTTCATATTTTCTATAAAGTGATTCTGCATGTGTGCGGGCAATTGCCTTTTGGTTTAGTGCATGGAATATCGATTTACGTTCGAATAAAGGATGCCCGGAATAACGGGCCACATCCTCCATTTCATCAACAACTACAGGATCGACAATATATGCTTTAACATTTTTAAGCGTCCGGGCAATATCGTCGGCAATAAGACCACCGAGGTTACTTGCATGCTCTCCCAGCGGGCTGTTGATCAGATCTTGCTTCATACGTTCGTTTACCTCGTAAACACCCGAAGGAATTGGTTTTACAAGTCCGCCCCTTCCCACAACTACTGATATGCTGTTGATGTTGATATCGGCATTTTCAAGTTCTTTCAGAATAATCTCCTTTCTGAAAGCAAACTGATCTGTTACCTTGTCGAATTGCTGAAGTTCTTCGGTGGAATGACGTAAGGTTTTGATGAAATCAACATGTGTGTTTTCATAAACCGCAATTTTTGTAGATGTCGATCCGGGATTTATGGCAAGTATTCTTTTCATATAATAATAATTCGTTGCGCTGTCATTCGATAATTATTTAAACTACTTAATGACCATTGAGTGCCTACCGAATGACCAACGAATGACCATCGAATGACTTAATTCCCCAAATTAGCAATCAGGGCACCCAAAGCAATAGAGTACAACTTTGTCAGTACACTGTCGCCCCGTGATGATAAAATACACGGAACCTTTGCCCCGGCAACTACAGCACCCAATACGGCATTACCAAGTTTTGTGTTGGTCTTGTAAAATACATTTCCACTTTCGATATTTGGAAACAGGAGGCAATCGGCATCGCCTGCAACAGGATTATCCATTTTTTTTATTTGAGCCGATTCGTTATCAATTGCCAGGTCAAGAGCGAGTGGGCCTTCAACAATCGCTCCCTGGATTTGTCCCCGGTCGGCCATTTTTGACAGAATTGCAGCATCGACACTCGATTGTATTTTTGGTGATACCGATTCGGATGCAGATATTACAGCTACCTTTGGCTTGTCAATACCCAGCGCCCGGGCAGTTTTAACCAGATAATTCAGAATAGCTACTTTTTCGGGTAATTCGGGCAAAGGAATTACAGCAACATCACCAACAACCAGTAACTTGTGATAGTTTGGATTTTCCATACATGTAACATGGCTAAGAATAGCTTTAGGAGGCATTAATCCTTTTTCTTTATTCAGTATGGCCTTCATGTATTTTTCCGTATTCACGAGGCCTTTCATTAAAATATCGCCCTCACCATTATTGATCAAATCAACAGCCCTGACGGCAGCTTTGGCATCATTGCTTTCCTGGACAATCCGGAATTTCGAAACATCGATATCTTCTTCAGCACAAACCTTTTTAATTGTTTCTTCATCGCCCACAAGAGTGGCTTCAATCAGGCCTTTGTCAACAGCTTCACTAACAGCTTCGATAGTATGAGCATCGTTGGCATATGCAGCTACCAATCGTTTTGTGTCCTTCGATTTCAGGACATCGAACATTTCGTCTAATTTACGTATGGTCATTTGTATATGATTATTGAATTTTTCTTATTCAGCATTCAGAAAAAATTTTCCATCCTTCTAACTTTTCTTCTTTATTTTCCGTTCATTTCGGAAACAATTTGCATGGTGTCAGTAGCAATTACGAGTTCTTCGTTTGTCGGGACCACCATAACCTTTACTTTCGATCCTGGTTTTGTCAGTAATAATTCTTTCCCTCGTTTGCCTTCGTTGAGTTCGTAATCGAAATCAATCCCTATAAATTCAAAGTTTCTACTTACAATTTCGCGTGTTAGCGGATCGTTCTCACCAATTCCTCCGGTAAATATCAGAAGATCAAGCCCCTGTAATGCGCCGATATATGCACCAATGTATTTAATTAGCCTGTACCGGTACATTTTCAATCCAAGTTCTGCACGGTCGTTTCCTTCCTCGGCAGCTTTTTCAATTTCGCGCATATCCGAAGAAACCCCCGTAACACCTAACATCCCGCTAAATTTATTAACAATGGTATTGGCTGTTGAGCAGGCAACTTCTTCTTTATCCTGAATGAATGTGAGAACACCCAGGTCAAGGTCGCCGGTGCGGGTGCCCATTATTAATCCTTCGACCGGAGTCAGGCCCATCGATGTATCTACCGACTGTCCGCCTTTTATGGCTGCAATTGAAGCGCCATTACCCAAATGACAGGTAATTATTCGCTGATTGGTAATGTCGATCCCGAGACTATCACACGCTTTTTCAGCTACAAACTTATGACTTGTGCCGTGGAAACCATAGCGCCTGATACTGTACTTTTTATATAATGAATAAGGAATTGCATACATGTAGGCATAGTCAGGAATTGTTTGATGAAAGGCGGTGTCGAAAGCTGCTACCTGCGGAATATCAGGAAGTAAACCTTTCATGGCATCGATCCCTTTTATGTGGGCTGGATTATGCAATGGAGCCAATTGGCTAAGCCAGTTAATTTCATCCCTTACTGATTCAGTAATAAATTCCGACTTCTCAAAATTTTCTCCACCGTGGGCAACACGGTGACCAACGGCCTGTATTTCTGAAAGATTTGAAATACAACCATGTTTCTGACTGGTCAATACGCCAAGAACATATTCGATACCCGTTTGATGATCAAGAATTTCGCCTTCGAGTTTAATTTTTTCGCCACTGTATTTTTCCAGTTTTAAGAATGAGCCTTTCAGTCCGATTTTCTCGACAACACCCTTTGCAAGGACTTCTGTTGAGTCCATATTAAAAAGCTGATATTTTATGGATGAACTTCCACAATTTAAAACTAATATTATCATGTCAGGATATTTTCTTTTTTTTTGATGATTATCTAATTTCAGCACATGTAACGGTTTCTTCTGTGGCACTGCCATTTACATATTTATAGAAACCAAAATTGCTTCTTCGGCCAAGGTGATTTATTCGAACAAGACGTTTTATAATTGGTGACGCTTTATATTTACTATCGCCAAATTCCTGATAAAGATTATCCATCCATTTCAGCAATTTATCAAGGCCAATACGATCGGCCATTTCAAAGGGGCCAAACTGAAAACCGGTGGCTTGTTTCATTGTTTCGTCAATATCTTTTACAGAAGCTACACCCTCCATCAGAATTTCGCAAGCCTCGTTTATCATAGGTGCAACCATTCGGGTATGAATACTGCCAGGTGACTCATGAACGGTGATGACCTTTTTCTCAATCATCCTGGCAAATTTTAAAACAAATTCATACGAGGCATGGTTGGTTTTTGCACTTTGGGCTACTTCAACAATTCGGATCTTATTTACAGGGTGGATAAAATGAAGCCCTAATGCTCTTTCAGGATGTTCCAAAACAGAACTGAGTTCGGAAATCATTAAGGTTGCCACATTCGACGTTATCACAGCATCGTGTGCTACAACAGCCTCCACTTTTTTGAATATCTCTTTTCTGAGTTCTTTGCTGGTTCCGGGTTTTCTGCTGTTTATTGTTTCAATGATCAATTCACAATCTTTGATGTCATTATAATCGGTCGATCCATGAATACGTTGGATAATAGCTCGTTTTTCGCTTACGGTCATTCCCCAACGATTAATGATATCGTCGAGGCTTGTATCGAAGGCTTTAAATACCTTTTCGATAATTTCTTCAGACAAATCGATAAAAACAACCTCAATCCCACAGCGGCTAATATGGAGGCATATATCCCGCCCCATTGTTCCACATCCGATAATTCCTACTTTTGACAGTGATCCTTTTTTCTGGATTTTTTTTCCAAGAGCATAGTTTTCAATTGGTTCAATAATTTCTGCCATTTTTGTCTTGTTATATAGGTTATTGTTTTATTATTTTTTGATTTTACATTCCCCCTGCCTGATTCGCAGTGATAGCAACCAGTTGCACAATATCATCGACCGAGCAACCTCTCGACAGGTCATTAATAGGTGCCGCCATTCCCTGTAGTACAGGACCAATGGCCTCGGCATGGGCAAGTCGCTGAACTAATTTATAGCTGATATTGCCTGTTTCGAGGTTAGGAAATACAAGTACATTTGCTTGTCCGGCTATTTTACTATCAGGTGCCTTCTTTCTTCCTATTTCTTCAATAATTGCAGCATCGGCCTGCATTTCACCATCGATCAATAAATCGGGTGCCATATTTTTTGCTATACGGGTAGCTTCTGAAACCTTATCAACCATTTCGTGCTTTGCACTTCCCATTGTCGAAAAACTAAGCATTGCAATTCGTGGTTCGAATCCTGCAATCGCTTTGGTCGTCCGGCCTGTTGCGACAGCTATTTCGGCCAGTTCATGTGCAGTAGGATTTGGATGAACAGCACAATCGGCAAAAACCATCAGACCTTCTTCTCCGAATTCCTTGTCTTTTAAAACCATAATAAATGCACCGGAAACAACACTTATTCCCGGCATGGTTTTAACATATTGAAAGGCAGGTCGGAGTACATCGCCAGTGGCATTTTCGGCACCGGCAACTTCACCATCAGCGTCTCCACATTTTATCATCAACGTTGAAAGATATAGTGGATTTTTTAAAAGTTCCAGTGCTTTTTCGTTGGTCATCCCCTTGTGTTTCCGCATCTCAACCATCAGGTTGGCGTAAGAATCGATTTTTGTATAGCTATCGGGATCTATAATTTGAGCTTTGTCAATATGCTTGAGCGAAAGCGACTTTGCTTTTTTCAGGATTGTTTCTTCTTTACCAATCAGGATGATTTTTGCAATTTCTTCATTGAGAAGGATATTTGCTGCTGTTATGGTTCTTTCTTCCAGGCTTTCGGGCAATACAATCCGTTTTTGAAGTTTTACTGCATTTGCCCTGATCTTTTTCATAAATTCCATTGTCTATCAGTCTTTTATGTTGTCTTCTCAATTATTGGCAAAATTATGATAAT